>NZ_JAIVFN010000064.1 GCF_030015065.1 Xanthobacter autotrophicus
CGGCACGCTGAATGTCCAGAGCGGCGGATCGGTGACCGGCGCCAACGTCTATATTGGCAACACCACCGGGTCGACGGGGACAGCCACGATCACCGGCACGGGATCGCAACTGACTTCCACCACAAACCTGATCGTCGGCAGTTCCGGCACCGGGGCGCTGACGGTTCAGAACGGCGGCAACGTCGGCAGCAGCAACGTTATCTATGTCGGCAACAACACCGGCTCGAACGGCACGCTGAATGTCCAGAGCGGCGGATCGGTGACCGGCGCCAGCGTCTATATTGGCAACAACAGCGGCTCGAACGGCTCGGCCACGATCACCGGCGCGGGATCGCAGCTGACCGCGTCCACCAGCCTATCCGTCGGCAGTTCCGGCACCGGGGCGCTGACGGTTTCTGACAGCGGCGCTGTCAGCACCACTGGAACATTGACGATTGCCACCTTCGCCGGCTCCACGGGCACGCTGAATATTGGCGCAGCGGCGGCAGATCCTGCGGCAGCAGCGGGGACAGTATCGGCCTCCGCCATCCAGTTCGGCGCGGGAACGGGAACGATCAATTTCAACCACACGGGCACGGCCTATACGTTCGGAACCGGCATCAGCACCACGAATCTCGCTACGCCGGGGAGCCTTGTTTTTGTAGCCGGTACCACGACCCTTTCGGGCAACAGCAATGCTTTTGCCGGCGACACCACTGTGACCGACGGTACGCTGAACGTCACAGGCACACTCGGCAGCACAACAACAAACAATAACAAAGTTATTGTTGCTAATGGCAACGGGGATTCCGGCACCATGACCATTACGGGGGTTGTTACCAGTAGCAGTCTTTATGTAGGCAACAACAGCGGGTCTGCAGGTACGCTCTCCATAGAAAGCGGCGGCGCTTATTCCGGCACAAACGTCTATATCGGCAGCAACACCGGCTCGAACGGCACGCTGAATGTCCAGAGCGGCGGATCGGTGACCGGCGCCAACGTCTATATTGGCAACACCACCGGGTCGACGGGGACAGCCACGATCACCGGCACGGGATCGCAACTGACTTCCACCACAAACCTGATCGTCGGCTTGTCCGGCACCGGGTCGCTGACGGTTCAGAACGGCGGCAACGTCGGCAGCAGCAACGTTATCTATGTCGGCAACAACAATGGATCGAGCGGCACGCTGAATGTCCAGAGCGGCGGATCGGTGACCGGCGCCAGCGTCTATATTGGCAACAACAGCGGCTCGAACGGCTCGGCCACGATCACCGGCGCGGGATCGCAGCTGACCGCGTCCACCAGTCTATCCGTCGGCAGTTCCGGCACCGGGGCACTGACGGTTTCTGACAGCGGCGCTGTCAGCACCACTGGAACATTGACGATTGCCACCTTCGCCGGCTCCACGGGCATGCTGAATATTGGCGCAGCGGCGGCAGATCCTGCGGCAGCAGCGGGGACAGTATCGGCCTCCGCCATCCAGTTCGGCGCGGGAACGGGAACGATCAATTTCAACCACACGGGCACGGCCTATACGTTCGCGCCGGTTATTTCAGGTTCCGGCACGGTTAACTTCCTGTCAGGCACCACGATCCTGACTGGCAACAGCGCCGCTTTTGCGGGGATGACCGAGGTATCGGGCGGAGTTCTGGTCGTCAATGGCGCGCTCGGGGGTGATCTGGCTGTGTCGGTCGATGGCCGGGTGCGCGGCAGCGGCACGCTGAACGAGCTGGTCGTCGACAACGGCGGCACTGCCGCGCCCGGCAATTCCATCGGCACGCTGAATACGGTCAACGCCACCTTCAATCCGGGCTCAACCTATGAGGTCGAGGTCAACGCGGCGGGGCAGAGCGATCTCATCAACGCTTCAGGGACAGCCACGCTGAACGGCGGCACGGTTATAGCCATTCCCTATCCCGACTATAGAACCGGTGCGCCCTATATGATCCTGACCGCCGCGGGTGGCGTTGCCGGAACATTCGATGACGCAAGCACGTCATCTCCTTTCCTGACTGCCGCGCTGACCTATGATGCCAATCAAGTTTACCTGACGCTGAACAGCAATTCGATCATGCTTGTTCAAGCGGCGCAGACATCGAATCAGGCCGGGTTGGCTTCATCCATCGACGCCTTGCCCAGTGCCAACAGCGCCGCATCCGCGCTTTTGGCGCTGCCTTCCCTGACGGCGGCCCAAAAGGCCTTTGATCTTCTCTCCGGCGAGATCCATGCCTCCACCGCCGGGGCGCTGATACAGGATCAGGCGCAGCTGCAGGAGGCGATACCGGATAGGAGCCTCTCGCCCGGGGCCGGGAGATATTTTTGGGTGCAAACCCTGGGGAGCCTTGGAGAAACGGGCCGTACGGCAGATACCGCGCCGCTTGATAGTCACAGGCGCGGCCTGCTCACGGGGATGGGCTTTGAAAGCAAGGCAGGGCGCTACGGTCTGGCCTTGGGGGCAAGCCAGACAAGTCTCATGCAGGATGAGCGGGGATCGGAGGCCGATATCAACAGCGTCCATCTATTGGCCTATGGCGGCCATAGGCTGCAAAACGGGGGCATTGTAGTAAACGGTGGCCTTTCCGCCAGCCTCCACGATATCGAAACAAGGCGTTCAATCGCATTCGGCAGCTTTGGCGGGACAAGCAGCGCCGATTACCGGGCGCAAACCGCGCAAATATTTGGGGAGACCAGCCGCCCCATCCCATTGGTCAATTCTTCGGCCATCCTCATCCCTTACCTTCAGGCGGCCTATACGCTGCATCACAGCGGTAATTTCTCCGAAAACGGCGATGCCGGACTATCCGGCGGCGGAGAGACCGCGCATCTTGCGACAACCACTCTTGGTCTGCGCTTCCGGCAGGAGATAGAGGCGCTGGATCTGCCACCCGCTCAATTCCGCATCGGGGCCGGATGGCGGCATAACTACGATGGTTTCGATCCAAAGCGCACCTTGGCCTTTAACGATGCCCCCGATAGCGGCTTCACCATCAAGGGCGCTCCTATCGATAGGGATATCCTGCTGGCCAATGCCGGGATCACCCTCAGGCTGGGCGAGAGAGCGGATCTATCCTTCTCCTGCGACACCTCGTTCGGCCAGGAGCGCAGGACATGGGCGGCGGCCAGCACTCTCGCCTGGCGATTTTAATCTCGCGGGACAACGAAAGTGCTAACGAGGCATGTGGGTAAAGCCGGAGGGGATGCAACGGGGAGCGCGCAGCGGGCTCCCCTTGCCGAGGCGGGTGAAACCCGCTGAGCCGAGATGGTGCTGTATGACAGCACACAACTTGCGGAACTCCTTATCCCATCATTTTTGGTCCGGGGGCCTTCTTCCCAAGGTCGGTTGGTCCCAATGGGTATCCCGTCCCAACGGTTCGCCGTTTCAGGTTCGCGCGTGGCCCATGGTGTCCAAGCTTCGTCTCATTCGTCGTCTTCGACCTCCCCGGCGATCGTGCGCTCGATCACGGCCAGGGATTGAAGGGCGCTCTTGATCTGCTCCTCGATGGTCCAGATTCGTTCGATCAGGGCATTTGCGGTGCTGCGGTCCATGGGGCGTCCTCTCTTTTTCATGTCTGTGATGTGATTTATCCCGTCGTGAGCGGGAGGTTGTCCGACCACATGCGGCGCGCCATGGCACGGTCCTCGGGGGCGGCCATGTCGAGGTAGATTTCCGTCGTGGCAAGGTGGGCGTGGCCGAGCCATTTCTTGATGCGGGTCTCGGGCACGCGGGCAAGGGCGGCGTGGATGCCGTAGGCGTGGCGCAGCCCCTTGGCGCAGGCCATGGGGCCGGAGATGCCCGCCTTCTCCATCACGCTGCGAACGCGCTTCCAGGCCGTTGTGCGGCTGAACCGCCAGAGGGGCAGGCCGGGCTCCTCGGCATCGAAATCCAGCCGGTGCACGGTCATGAGCCGCCTGATGAAGGCGCGGGGAACGGGGATCGCCCGGAAATGCCGCCCCTTGTGCTCCCCGCGCTTTTTCAGGCTGCGGATGATGATCGCGGCATTTTCGATGTCGATGTGGCGGGGATAAAGGCCCAGCGCCTCGCTGGGACGGCATCCGGTCCAATAGAGCATCTCGCAGAAGGTGCGCTCCTGCGGCGTCCCGAGCGCGTCGAGGGCGCGCAGGAACCGCTTCCGCTCCCCGGAAGAGAGGTATTTGCGCACACCATCCGGCGTGTAGAGGGTCATGCCCTTATAGCCCGGCTGCTCGTAAGCCATTGGCGTTGTTCCTTTCCGGTGCGATTGCGGCGAAACAGAATAGGATATTCTGTTTCGCTCTCCGCACTCTCGTTGATCCGCGCCGCGTTGCGAGGCTTTCGCCTGCAGCGCCATCGCGCTTATCCATCCTCATGGTAATGAAAAAGGCATCAAACTCAACAGAAAAACGCAATATCCTATTCTGTTCATCAATATGTCAAGAGCATGGAAGCCAAAAAGTCTGTAGATGAAACTCATCTGCATGCGTTTTTGCTTCATCAACTCCGCGTTGTTTTCCTGTCCGATGGAGGGAAGACGGGAATGAGTCAGGGCGGCGAACAAAACAGCGATCCTTCGGAGCTCGTCAACGGATTGGCATCGGGCGCGGCGATCCTCTGCGCGTTTCTCGGATATAGCCACGGCGGGTGGGTCGGGGCGATCGTCGCGGCCTTCATGGCCTTTGGCGGCGTGTGGCTGGCTTTCCATGCCATCAGCCTGGCATGGCGGATCATTCTGATGAGCGCGGTTCTGCTCATGATCCTGGCGGCGCTCTTCAATCGCTGGCACTGGCTCATGGGACTGCTGGAGCCGAGCAAGGGGCCGCTGCAATGAGCCCCCGGCCAAGGCTACGGCTCGTCGCGCTGGCGCTGGCCAGCCTGTACGTGCTGCCTTCCGCTGCCATGGCGGCGGAAGGGTTCAAAAGCTCCGAGTTCCTTACATGGTCTGCGGAAAACCAGCGGGGCTATATCACAACCGCAGCCACGGCTGCGGGCGTCATCGCCAACCTGAACCGGGCCGGTCAGGCAAAATGTATTGATGATTGGGTCGGGCAGCAGCGCGCAGGCGGGTATCAGCCGGTGGTCGAGGCTATGAAAAAGCTCCCCGAGTACCACCCGATGGCTGTGATTCTAACGGTTATCGAAAAGGCTTGTGGCGAGTTTAAATACGCTAAGGCAGCCGCGGCATCACGATAGCGGCGGTTTGGCTCACTTTCTCTTCGACCTTGTCGGATGCAGCGTTGGTGTTCGGGGCTATCGCTTCGAGCCCGCTCTGCTTCTCCCTGGCCCGCTCGGCCAGTTCGTCTGCGCGCTCTGTCATTTCCCCCAGCCGCGCGCGGCCGGCGGGGTTCTTCTCGTCGGTCGCCTCGTTGCGCATGCCGCCCACCTCCACGTCCCAGCCGCGCAGTTCGGCGAGGTCGCGGTCGATCCCATCCTTGCGCTCGCGCATCTCATCATAGGGCTTGAAGGCGCGTTTCGGCTGGCCATCCACCTCCGCGGCGTCCCCGGCGCTGATGATGTCCCGGTTCTGGTCGCGATAGGTCCCGTCATCGTCCACCAGCACATAGCGCCCGTCCTTCAGGCGCGGCGTCGAGCCGAGATAATCCTCCATGCCGCGCCGCAGCCTGTCGGAGGCCCGCTCCCCGGCCTCGATGGCGCGGGCAAGGGCAAGGCCTGCTGCATTGAGGGAGTCCATGGCCCGTTCATGGGCCTCACGATAGCGGGCATCGTTGGCCAGAAGCCAGGTGAGGGTCCTGATCTGCTCGTTCCAGTCCTTGCGATCCCGCTCCGCGCGATCGTCGCGCGCAAGGCTACGCCCGGCGCGCGGGTCCATTTCCTGTTCGCGCTTTTCGCGGGCGATCTCCACCACTTCCTTGAATTTGAGCCTGACCTGCACGGGATCGAGCGGCCCGAAGAGCTGGCCTTTTACGGCCTCAAAGGCCGCGTCCAGATCCAGTGCGTCATAAAAAGTCGTCTTTCTGGTCATTGTTCCATAAGTTATTATTTGGTATATTCTATCGCATTCATTGTGTTTATGTCAAAAATTACCTGGATGCTCCAGCATGTGGCCGATGAGCATTTCCCGGAAGGTTCCGAAGGAGAGGAAGGTCTTTTCCCTTGGGTCCATGCGGAGCGCGGAAACCTTGCGACTGCCCTGCAGAACGGTGGCAATGGTCGCCATATGGATCAGGCGGCGGCGGAACAGCACCACGGGGTCGATGCCGTCTTCCCCATAGATGTTGAGGCCGTGATAGAAGGCCCGGAGGCTGTTCACTGCCTCCGCTGCGGATGCGTTCTTCTCCTGCATGCCGAAGCTCTCGTGCAGGGGACAAGCCCGCCGTCGGGTGGGGTCGCTCTGACAACAAAGGTCATTCGCGCGGTGCTCCGCCATGGCGGCTTTTTGGGCTTTTGTCTGCTCTCTTGCTAAATTTGAGGCGCTTGATATATCATAAAATAAAAATAGTCATCTAGCCCGGATTGAAATATTTTAACCGCTGGTAAAGGCGCAACTTTCAAGTGGAGGAAGAAAATGCCCGAAAATATTCTACATGAAAGAATAGATTTCGACCTGAGCGGGGCAGGGGCTTTGGTTGGGGTAAGCTCAGAATCTTCTCCGGATGCCGATAGCGCTAAAATTTTAGTCGAAATCCAAATTTTTTCTCGTCAGATTGGGGAAGAATCGGCAACCTTTACGTTGTATGTGGATGAGGCCTTTCATCTTCACAGGCAACTAAGTGCCATCAGCGCAGGCGGAGCCTACGCTGCGTGCGTTATTGCTCAGGTTGGCGCTCATATTTGGCAAGAATATTTAGACTGTAAAACTCAAGTGATGAATAGCAATCCAAATGGAACATGGAGGCAAATTCATTCCCAAGCAATTCAATGTTTGGCACAAAGGAGGGGCGGGATCATTAGGTCGCTACAGGCAGCCCTAATAAGCTGCACACCTGCAATCATAACTTAATTTTAAATTTCAGTTGATAAATAGTTTTATTGTTTTCTCTATACCTTTTGCCAGAATGGCACTACCAGCCACTAGGGTGGGCGCGACTGCCGCGCCTACCGCAACTGGGGTGCTGAAGGGGTAAGCAATAGCCGCCAGAGCAAATGCAAAGCTTAGAGTTATCGGATTTGTCGCGAATGCTTCTTGTTTTTTGGCAAAATTTCCGAATGTATTTGATAGTTTTTTCATATCTTTTTTCACTTGTAATTTAAATTATAAACAGTAAAGCATGGCAAATTTGATAATGTCAATACATTCATATATTAAAGAAATGAATTAATTATTCCACGTTCTGTAGCGAAATAGGTCAACATGTGGCCGATGAGGATTTCCCGGAACGTCCCGAAGGAGAGAAATGTCTTCTCCCCGGGGTCCATGCGAATAGCGGAAAGCTTGCGGCTGTTCTGCATGAGGGTGGCCACCGTCGCCATATGGATCAGGCGGCGGCGGAACAGCACCACGGGGGCGATGCCGTCTTCCGCATAGATGTTGAGGCCATGATAGAAGGCCCGGAGGCTGTTCACGGCCTCCGCCGCCAAGGCGTCCTTCTCGGGCGTGCCGAATTTCCCGTGCAGCGGACAGGCCCGGCAGATGGGGCTTGCCCGCCGTCCGGCCCGGAAGTTCCGATAGCAGGTGTCCTGGGCATGGCACTCGGCCAGAAGCTCGAACAGCGCGGCCTTGACGAGGGCGATCTCTTCCGCCCCGGCAAGGGAGACGAGGGCCGCATTGGCCCGATGCCAGCGGACGAAGAGTGGATCGGCGAGACGGTCCCGCAGGTCGAGATAGAGCCCCCGCATGGTCTTGCGGGAGATGCCGATCGCGCAGGCGGCGGTGTTCACACCAACGCCATGGGCGAACAAGTCCACCACCTGCACGGTCTCCGCGAGGCCCAGCTTGGCATGCCTGCGCAGGGGATTGGCAGGGCCGCGCGGGCTCATGGCTCTTCGCGCCGTCCGTCCGGGGCAATAAAGCCCCTGACCCGTTTCCCTTTTGGTTCAATGGCTTGATCTGATCTTTGGGCCGTCTTCTTCCCGTTCTGTGTAGTCCGGGCGGCGGCCCCGTTGCAGGGCGTTGACCGCTGGGGCATCTCTTTATGGACCCTCATCGACACCACCCCCCGAGCCGCTTCGGGAGCGCGATTTGAGACGGGAGTCCGTCCGGATCGCGGCATTCGAAGTCCATGGCGACAGGAGATGGAAAGATGAGCGATTTTTACGACAATGGCGCAGGCCGCTTCGGTTCGGCCGGTTCGTTCGGTTTCGGTGGGGGCCTCGGGTCCATCATCGTGCCGACCATGGCGGAGCTTCTGCGTCCGTCCCGGTTCCGGCGTCTGGCGATTGCCACAGCGGCGCTCGACATCCCGAGGCGCAAGCTTCCCGATGTGATCGCGGACAGCCTCTATGGCTACAGCGGCGTGATCCTGCGGGCGGACGGTTCTCCTTACGAACTGCCGGACATCGACGATGTGTTCGGCAATGACGGCAGCTTCAGGTGGATCAGCGCGTTCACGCGCTTCGCCGTCGAGCCGCCCCGGCAGGCGGCGCAGGAGCGTGTCCTGCCCCGGCTCGAGGTGATCGATCTTTATTTCCAGATCAAGCACCCCGAGCGCGCCCGCCTCATTGCCAGGTGAGATGCCTCAAGCGCCCGGCCAAAAGGCCGGGCGCTTCTGTCTGCAAAAGCGTACCAAAATTGCAGCATAGAAAATAATTTAGTATAATAATCATATTTGCCATGGGACGATTTTAGTTTGTGTAATTGCGAAATTATGATTAGTAGCAAGTTTAATAGCGTTTTGGATAATATGGATCGTTGCAAAAATGAATCATTTCGGGATGATGCATACAGAAAGGTCATGCGCCAGCTTTCTAGCTTGGATTATGAACCGCTCTGCATTAACGACGTGGCGCGCATAGTAGCCTATCTGGAAGACGCCCTATTTTTTATAGCAAATCGCGACAGGACATGGGTTAGTGACGGGTCACTGTGGTTTCTTAACGAAAAACAACATCGAAATGAGCTGGCAATTTTAAATATATTATCATCACGCCTCCAATACAGTCGCAGATTTATTAGTAAGATGGATTCAATTACGCGCGATTTCGGACGCAAGCTTGAGCGTGATGAAAGCGTCCGAGAGGTTGTGCTGAGTTGGAAGGATTTAAGCGAGCTTTCACGCATCGAACTTATTATCCGACAAATCGACAGGCAGATTAATGATTTTGCGCGGAACTTGGAAATCGAATTGGTGCCACCAGGACTATATATTGATGATAGCGAGATGGAGATCGGGAAATCTTATGAGCCAGATCTATACGATGGCCCTAATAAAGCGCATATTCGGTTGACAACTGCATTCTTTAGAAAGGACAATCCGCGCAAAGCGATGTCATTCGTTTATCATGAGGTGTTGCATTCCATTACGTGGCAATTTGCTTATCTTGAGAGCTGCGGAAAAATACGTGATACAAATTTGTTAATTCGGAATGCGCAGTTGCGCCGTACGCTTCTCGAACATAATGTTCAGTTTCCACTACAAATTTACAGTCACTACAAAAAATCGGCGGACGAGAAACTAGCCCGCCGTCAGCAAGCAATTTTTTATCATATTTATTTTGATAAAGATGCATAACTACATCATCTGATGTGTACGTTTTATTTTTTATTATTACGTGCCAATTCTTCCATTCTCTTCTTCTCGGCGTCGTATGCGGCTTGGTACTTTTCCTTTTCCTGATAAGGTCCGGAAGGATTGGGCTTCTCCATTGGCCTGCCTTGCCTAGCATCCTCAGTGCCACGTGTAGTTGGATTTTTGCTCATGGCATGCTCCATCGATTTCTAAGTCGACAAAGTACCCGTCGACAACCTATGATTGAGTTGAAATATGGCAATAATTGGTTATAGCGCCCGTCTCATTGCCAGGTGAAATGCCTCAAGCGCCCGGCTAAAAGGCCGGGCGCTTTTTTGCGTTCAGAACAGGCTGAGCTGGGGCGTGCGCTCGGCTTTTAATATGTCCATGAGCCTGAGAGCCTCGGACGCATCCGAGCGGCTGCTGGATGCAATCCGGCCAAGGGATTCGATCAACTCATGAAGGCCTCCGGCCACGGCGTCGGCCTCATTGAGGAAGGCGACGGGGTTCCAGACGGACGGGGCGGCCCCATGACCGGAGAGGGGCAGCATATATGAGGTATCCATGGCCCAAAGGCCGGAAGGCGAACAGGCAAGACGGATTTCCGCTTCGCTGCGCCCGGTGCGGTGCAGGATTGATCTGGCGTTCCTGAACACCCCGACATCGTACATATAAGGCGATGGCAGCATGACGCCCCACAGCGCGGCCACGTCCCGCAGGCACGCGTCGCTTAGGTAATAGAGGCACCCGTATTGGACTCGGAGGGCCTGCTGGGCCGGGCGCATGTCCAAGGCCTCGATGCCCAAGGGCTCGATCCGGATCAAGGGAAAAGGGTTCATGGCTCACCCCTTTTTTCGAGGCGGCGCAAAGCAAGGATCGTCCGGCACAAGGCGGTGAAGGTTTCGAGTTGCTCCATGACGGGCAGGAGCGTGCCGATGGCCTCGTTGTCCTCGCCGCGGGCGGCGGCGTGATGCGCCTCCCATGCGGTTTGCGAGGCAGTGTAAAGCCCGTCGGCCAGAAGGGCGTAAAGGGCCTTGCGGTCCGATGCGTGATGCGTGCTCATGGTTTTTCTCCTTATGCGTGAGCGGTGAAGGGGGACGTTGAAAGCCAGCGCAGGGCGGTGTCGCCCGCATGGGCGTGATCCCAGATCACCCATGCGTAGCGATGTTTCAGGGTGTGGGCGGTGGCGCGGGCCGGATCGCCCAGCGGGAAGCACACGCATTCATCGAGAGCGTAGATGACGGCGGGCGGCTGCCGCACAAAGCTCTCGTGCCGCTTGGGGTGGCAGAGCGAGGCGATGTTGAGCAGCATGGCCACGCGCCCGCCCGTCCGGGCGGTGAAAGCGAGGGCTTTTGAGACGAACCGATCTGCAAGGCCGAACCCGTAGGGCGGATTGGTCACGATGTTGCGGGCGAAAGGCTTGTCCAGTTGGAGGAAGTCATAGCCGGGATGGCCATAGCCCCAATCGGTGATGTCGGTGGCGATGACATCATAGCCGGCCCGCACCAGCTCGCAGCTGATGGCCCCGTCGCCGCAGGCGGGCTCCCAGATGTCGCCCGCGAATGCTTCCACCGACAACAGCGCCCGGATCGCCGCGGGCGGGGTGGGGTAGAACTCGAAGGGCGCGCGCCGTTCGGGAAAGCGGGGCCGGAAATAGCCGAAGTCGGCATGGGCTTGCAGGGTCATGGTCTTGTCCTTTCGCTGTTGTTCAGACCCCGTCAAAAAGGGGGTGCTGCTGCACCCCTGCCCCTTGGCGAAAGCGGGAGGGTGTGGGTCGGTGCGGCTTCGGGCATGACCGGGGTGCAGATCCGCGCGGGGCAAACTTGCCCTGCGGCGGGCTGCGGCCCTGTCAGTGCTCAAGAAGACGTGCCAAGGGAGGGAGGGCAGCGCCCTCCCTGACCCCTTCTCAAAGCGTGAGGGATGAAAGTCCGAAGGACCGAGACCGTCTGCGGGCTCGGCGCGCGACAGCCCGGCCCCGGCGATATGCCGGGGAGACGCCCCGGTTCCGCCCGGCGCAGCTGGTCCGCGCCTCTAGAAAGGACGGCACTGCATGGAAGGAGGTGCCTCGTGACGCAGAAACCCCAATCCCCCGTTGTCTTCCAGCTTCCCGTTTCCGAGGATCTGCGGGACCGGCTGGCCTATTTCATGGGAGATGAGATCGCCTCCGACCCGCGCTTCTGGCTGTTCGTGCTCGAAAGGGGCATCGACAAGGTGGAGAGCGATGTGGAGCAGGCCCGCGCCGAGTCGAGAGAGGAGGCTGACATGCCGCCCGCCGATACGGACGACGTGCCGTTCTGAAAACGCCGGGCAGACAAAAACGCATCAACAGCGCGGCGGGCGACAGCCCGCCGTTTCATTTGGGGCCCGGTTCACGACCGGGAGACATCCTCTTCCATCAGCATGCGGATGTAGCGGGTAAAGGGAATGCCCCGCGCCCGCGCCTTGGTCTTCACCGCCTCCAGCAAGGGCTGGGGGATGCGCATGTTGAGCTGGGCCGCTTTCTTCTCGAACTCGAACGCCATGGGCTTGAAGCCGGAGAGGTCGTAGCGGGTGAGGTCCGCACCCTCCACGAACGCCTCCGCCTCGGCATCGCTGGCGAGCGGAGGGATGGGCTTCAGATCAGTCTTTTTCTTCATAGTGACGCACCTCCTTCGCGTGCATGTAACGGGCGCTGATGGGCCGGATGAAGGTTCCGCCCTCTTTCCCGCGTAAGGTGAAGGCGACGAAGATCATGCGCCCCGCTTTGCCGGGTCCGATGGCCAGAAACCGCTCTTCGGTGCCCGAATGCGCCGGATCGGGATAGACGGCGGGCGCGGCGTGAAACAGCGCTTCGATCTCGGCCAGCGAGACGCCGTGTTTGCGGCATTTGTCCCGGTTGCCCTCATCCCAATCGAAGCCCGCGATCTTCCCTTTCATGATTTCATCCTACATGATTGTATATACATTTGCAATCTTCATAAAGGAGCATCGGTCTCAAGCCCGGATGAGGACGCGGCACCAGCCCGCAACGGCTGTTTGAGCAGGGAGCGCCGGTAATCCTCATAGAGCCGGAGGGACGGGTGGGCATGAGCGCGCAGGCGCGGCACCGCCCGCACAAGGCCCCCCAGCGGCTCCCTTACCCGAAGCTGGGCAAAGGCATCGCCGATCTCGGCCAGCAGCCGTTCATCAACCTCGACCCCCCGCAGGTCCACCGCACACATCACCCGCACCGCTTTCTCGATCAGCAGAAGCCGCTCTTCCTCTGCGGAATTGATCCGCGGGGCATGGCGGCGGACATAGCGGGCAAAGCGCCGTGTCCGCTCAATGCCGCTCAGGAGACGGTTGCCATCCGGAGAGAGCATGCCGCCTGCAAACAAAACCTCCCCAGCCCCTGAAAACCGCGCCCGCTCCCGCTGCACGGCCAACGGCAGATGGGCGCGCAGCGCCCGGTACGTCCCCCGGATGGTTTTGCCCGAGACATGGGTGGTGGGCTCCAGCACGCCTATGGGGACAGCTTCCGCATAGCCCTCCAGGATGCGCAAAAATTTGTGCTCGGAGAGCTTCGCGCCTGCCGCATAGCGGTTTTTGGCGGCCGCCCCGCGGCGCGATTTTTGTTTTTTGCACTCCTCCACGTCCCGCGCTCACCGCTCCCTTCATAGAGAAGCGCGTGCGTTCTGCTTCCCTTCGACTTTGCGGAAAACGGGAGGCCTCTAGTAGTTTGTCATAACCCGTTAATAAAACACTGAATTTCATGCCAGTGCATGCAGTGGAGCGGGGGAGGCATGCGGGCCGTTACGGCCCGCCAACAACAAAAGGAGACTTTGAGAATGGCCACTTGTGAACGCTGCGGACGCGATGTCTGCAAACCCTGTGTTTCAAAACCGATCAACGACAACAAGCGTACCGTTGTCGTGGCAAGCGATGCGGAGCTTCTGCGCCGCTCGCATTTCCAGCGTCTGGCGACCGCCACGCGGAGCCTTGGCATGTCGCGCCGGGAAATTCCTAACTGGATTGCCGACACCATCTACGGCTTCCGGGGCCGTATCGTCTGGCCGGACGGGAAGCCCTTCGAAGTGGGCGATGAGGATATCGATGCCGCCTTCAATGATGACGGCTCCTTCCGCTGGCTGTCAGGCTTCATGTATTTCGATGAGATAGATCCGAAACAAAGCCCGCAGCGCCGCATTCTGGCGCGGCTGCGGCTGATTGATCTCGCCTTTCGCATCTCCCATCCGGTGCGGGCCGCCTTCATCGCGAAATAGATCCTCCCAAGATCCGCCCGGCGGCACGTCAGGGCGCGTGTATCCAGAATCTGAAGAGAGGACAGGTCCACAAGGATCGGTCCTCTCCGCAAGCAAAGGAGGACAGCTATGCCGGATCATCGCAACATGTCCCGCCAGGGCTATGACCCCAAACGGGCCATGGCCTTCGCTCTGGCCGTGGTCGCCACCTTCTTCGGTGCGCCGGAGCTTTACCATCTCACCATCGGCTTCGTCATGGCCTTCGCTGAACGGCATTACGGCCCCGAAATGCTGGGGGCGGTCCTCATCGGCTGGGCCGCCATCATCGCCGCGCTCACCTTCTTCAGCGCCCAGATCAGCTTCGACATGGCCATCGTCAGCACTTTGCTGGCTGTCGCCATGCGCTTCTTCTGACAGCAGTGAAAGGAAACCCAAATGTCTCGCACCCCTGAAGTTATGATCGACAAGTCGCGCAAGTTCATTCATGACTTCTTCGAGGCCGTGGCCGTCCTGGCTGGTCTGGTAGCCTTTGTGGGCTTCTTCTCGGGCGGCGGCTACGCGCTCGCTCTTGTGGTCAGCATCGGCTGCGCCATCAGCGCGTCGAAGATCAAGTTCAAACTGGTTAAGCGTGCCGAAGCCGCCAGCTACGACTACATCTAAATCCGACACCCTGAAGGGGCTGCCTTGTGCAGCCCCTTTTTCATGCCCGTCCCGCGGCAAGGAGGTGCCCGATGCCCGCCCTTTCCTTCAATGAAGAATTCCGCTTCGGCAGCGCGCGCTGGGCCGATGCCTTCGAGCTGAAGGCCGCGGGGCTCTTCGAAGAGAAGGGCCTGCCCATCGGCTTCTTCGGCTCCCGCAGCCTCGCTCTGGACGGCGACGCCCCGCTCGTCACCATCGGCGGGGCGGGCTCCGGCAAGCTCCGGGATATCATCGGCCACATCTTCGGCGCGCTCCGCCTCGGCCAGCCCATCCTTGTCCTCGATCCGCGCGGCGAGATCGCCGCCACGTTCCTGCCCGCGTTGGCCCACGCTGGCATCGAAGGCTATCTCTGGAACCCCTTCGGGCTGCACGGCCTTCCCTCCCATCGCTGCAACCCGCTCGATCCCATCGACCCAAACAGCCCCGCCTTCCATGCCGATTGCAAGCTCTCGGCCCGGTCCCTCGTCACCGTCACCAGCAAGGCGGAGGGGAAATATTTCGAGCAGCGGGGCAGCGGCTGGGTTGAAGCCATTCTCAAGCGTATTGCCGAGGTGCAGGGCTCGGTCAGCCTGCCCGATCTCATGGAGGTGGTGAATGTCATCGAATCCGATGGTGGGCGCTGGGCCGATTTCCTGGAAGGGGCGGCAGGCTCCGCCTTCGATGACGTGCGCCGCATCGCAGGCGAGATGATCGTCAAGCAGCAGGACAGCCCGCGCGAGTTCGGCTCCATCATGGGCGAGGTCTATGGGAGCGTCTCCTTCCTCGATGACCCCACCCTGCGGCGCTCGCTGGAAAGCCCCGACTTCTCCCTTTCCGAACTGGTCCGCTCGGACCGCACGGTCATTGTCTTCCTGATGATGCCTGCGGAATATCTCCACCAGAGCGGGCCCGTGCTGCGGCAGTTCTTCACCGCGCCGATGCTTTACAAGTCCCGCAATCCCGGTTCGGGGCGGCTCCTCATGCTGATTGATGAAGCGGCGCAGCTCGGCTCCTTCCAGACCCTCCAGCAGCTCTACACCTATGGGCGGGGGATCGGCATCCGGCCCTGGACCTTCTGGCAGGATATCGGCCAGATGGTGAACAATTTCGGCCCCACAGGGGTGCAGACGTTTCTGGGCTCCTCCCAGATGCGCCAGTTCTTCGGCGTGCGGGATTATCAGACCGCCAGGCTCATCTCCGACATGCTGGGGACTGAGACGCTGGAATATGACGACACGCGCCTTCAGGAGGAGGCCCGCCGCCGCAAGATCCAGGCGATCCAGCAGGTGATGGAGGGAGGTGATCCCTTCAAAGCGCTATTGGACGCCGCCCACTACGGCAGGGCTCAGGAGATGCGCTCTCAGCAGGCGCGGAAGCTCATGACCGAAGACGAGATCCTCTCTTTGCCGGAGAACCGCCAGATCCTCTTCCTGTCCGGCAAGGACCTGCCGCCGATCCTCGCGAACAAGATTCCGTATTTCGAGCGCCGGGAGATGGCGGGACTCTATCTGCCCAATCCCTACCACCCGCCCAGGGACCGGGTGCGCATCGCCACGCGCTTCGGGTCACGCTGGAGGCAGGTCGTCCGCGAGCCGGTGCCGTCAGAGTTCTCCTCTTTCGCCCAATATCGGGATGGAACCTGGGCATATGTGGAGGGGCACAAACCCTGACAACAAGGAGATCAGATATGAGCCATGACAACGACACCAAGCGCCCTTCCCACATCGCTTACCAGGTTCGCGAGGGCGAAGACCAGAAGGCCTACTTCAACCGCATCGGCGCGGCCTGGACCCATAAGGACGGCGAGGGCTTCACGCTCCAGCTCGATTCCCTGCCGGTGGATGGCCGCGTCACCATCCGCTCCGTGCAGGAGCGCATCCAGGAAATGAAGGACGCGGCGAAGGGCGGCGAGCGCCGTGAGCCGAACCGCAGCCAGAACCGGGAGGAGCGGCGTGATCGCAGCGCCGCGCCCCGTTACGAGCGGTGACGAAGGACTTCAGCCGGGCGGCTTCCGGCGTCGTCACCAAAGCTGAGCGTGACCAGCGCATCGCAGCCCGGCCCAAGCCGCGGGCCGAGCTGCACCTCACTCCCCAGGGCTGGGAAACCAACGAAGTGCGCCGCCAGATTGATCAGGAATCCGAGAGCCGCATCCGCCACATTGACGAACGCCTCAAGGCCGCACGGGAGAATTTCGAGAACGGCCATGCCCGCGCGCTGCTGCGGGGGCGGGCCAAGGGGGATTTTGAGAGGGGGAGGTGAGGAGGGGCTGGCCCAGCGTCATCCTGCCATATGGCCGTCACGGTGGCAGGCAGGGCCGCCTCCAACCGGGAATTTCCTTCAGCAGGGGCGGCTGACTGATATGTGAATATAATATTGATATTCCTGTTGATTTTTAGTTCACAAATCTCTTGTTCGGTGTTTGTTCCCATGACATCATGTCATAAATATTCCCAGCGATTCGCCGCTGCAGAAAGGATTGCCATGACCCCATTTTCCACGCTCCGCCAGCAGGCGGGCCTGTCCATCCAGGATGTGGCCCGGAAAATGGGTTTCGACGAACGCACCGTCTATCGCTGGGAGAGGGGGGAAACCCTGCCGCGCAGGCCGGTGATGGATCAAATTCGCTCCATGGTGGATGAGCGCCGGAACGCCGCCCCGAGCAGCTTTACCTTCATTGACCTGTTCGCAGGGATTGGTGGGCTGCGGCGCGGATTCGAGCCGATTGGCGGCAAGTGCGTTTTTACATCGGAATGGGATCGCTATTCGCAGAAGACATATCGCGCGAACTTTCCGGGGGATGACCATCCCGTGGAGGGCGACATCCGTGAGATAGGATCGGACGCCATTCCGGCGCACGATCTTCTTCTCGCCGGTTTTCCCTGCCAGCCCTTCTCAATCGCCGGGGTTTCCAAGAAGAATGCGCTGAGCCGTCCGCATGGATTTGCCTGCGAGGCACAGGGAACCCTGTTCTTTGACGTGGCCCGTATCATCCGGGATCACAGGCCGAAGGCGTTTCTGCTCGAAAACGTCAAGAATCTCGTAAACCATGATCGTGGCCATACGTTCAGGGTCATCCACGATGTCCTCACGAGGGAGCTTGGTTATCACGTCGAGGCGCGCATTGTTGACGCCAGATCGTGGGTTCCGCAGCATCGCGAGCGGATATTCATCATCGGTTTCAGGGAAAAGAACGCATTTTCATTTGATGACATGGAAATCCCCGATCCGCTGGATGGGCCAAAGTTAGGCTCGATCCTTCACCGTTCAGGTGATTCCGAGGAAAAGCCGTATACGGAAAAGGATGGGCGGGTGTCGTCAAAATATACCCTGTCTGCACATCTCTGGAATTATCTTCAGGAATATGCGGAGAAACATCGACTCAAGGGGAACGGTTTCGGATTCGGCCTGTTCGGGCCGAATGACGTGGCAAGGACGCTGTCGGCCAGATACTACAAGGACGGTTCGGAAATCCTTATCGGGCGGCAGGGAGGGATTCCGCGGCGACTGACGCCACGCGAATGTGCGCGGCTTATGGGATTTGACGCGCCGGGACGGACTCCGATGATTATTCCGGTATCCGATACGCAGGCCTACAGGCAGTTTGGCAACGCCGTGGTCGTTCCCGTGGTGGAGACCGTTGCCCGTCACATGCAGCCGTTCCTGCTTGAAGCCGTTCACGGTGATGCCGGAAGGCGGGAGAAGGCTGCCGTTGCCTGACGTTGTTGATCCCGTCACCCGAAGCCGCATGATGGCCGGCATCCGGGGCAAGAATACAAGGCCGGAGCTGGCGATCCGCAAGCGGCTGCATGCTCTGGGCTACCGCTATCGGCTTCACCCCGGAGACGTTCCGGGAAAGCCTGATTTCGTGTTGCCGCGATACAGGGCGGCGGTCTTTGTTCATGGCTGTTTCTGGCATGGCCATGACTGCGCCCTTTTCCGGATACCCGGCACCAGAACGGATTTCTGGCGGTCAAAAATAGAAAGCAACCGCGCGCGGGATGTTCGCGTTGCCATGAACCTCGGGGCCGCGCACTGGCGGCAGCTTACGATATGGGAATGCTCTTTCCGGGGCCGGGGAAGCATTACCCTGGAGAAGG
Source organism: Xanthobacter autotrophicus (assembly GCF_030015065.1). Classification (GTDB taxonomy): domain Bacteria; phylum Pseudomonadota; class Alphaproteobacteria; order Rhizobiales; family Xanthobacteraceae; genus Xanthobacter; species Xanthobacter autotrophicus_D. Next base: position 18,578 of record NZ_JAIVFN010000064.1, read on the forward strand.
TGATAGACGAGACTGTCAGATGGCTGGCGAGCAGCGAACCGACTTATGAAATCAGGGGGACGCTCTGATGGCGCTTGTAGACCTTGCCGACTGGATGGATGAATTCGAACGCCCTGAAAAATCGCTCTGGTATATCAAGCGTCTCTCGGCAAATGATACACTTGCGAACAATGCGCATCAGGCGGGGCCGTATATTCCAAAAAGTTTTCTTTTCCGCGTTTTCCCGCAGCTTGATACATCAGAAGTGAAAAACCCGGATGCGCATTTTGATCTCTATATCGATTCCCATGTGGATTACAGGCGTGTCCGTGCCGTCTATTACAACGGCAAACGATACGGAGACGGCACGCGCGATGAATCCCGCCTGACAAACTTCGGTGGCCGCACCTCCGCGCTTCTCGATCCTGAAAGCACGGGGGCCCTGGCTGTGTTTGCCTTCCTGCTGGATGACGCGGGACAGGCAAACGAATGCCACGTCTGGGTTTCCCGGCACCCAACAGAAGAGGATCTTGTCGAAGAACGCATCGGCCCCGTCGAACCGGGCCAGCTTGTCGTCTGGGAGCCTGGCATCGGACGGGAGATGCCTTCACTGCTGGTACCTGCCCCGCGAACGTCGTGCCGTCTTTCATCCGATGAAATTTCTCCTGCATGGCTGGAGAAATTTCCTTCTGGTGAGGAAATCATCCGCAAGGCAGTCGAACTGAGAAGCGCCACAGGACTCAATCCGGATGCACGGCTCATGCGGCGACGCGTCTGCGAGTTCGAGGTGTTCCAGAGCATCGAAGAGGCGTATTTCCTGCCGCGGATAAGTGCAGGTTTCCCCTCCATTGAAGCGTTCATCAGTCAGGCTCATGCCATACTTCAGAGCCGAAAGTCGAGGTCAGGCAATTCTCTGGAGTTACATGCCCGCCAGATTTTCATTGAAGAGGGACTGCGGAGCCTTCAGGACTTCCAGCATCGTCCCAGAATCGAGAACGGGAAAATTCCGGACTTCCTTTTCCCTTCGAAGACTGCATATGAAGACGCGGATTTTCCGGCAACCCGTCTTCGCATGCTCGCGGCAAAAACCACCTGCAAGGATCGCTGGCGACAGGTTCTCAATGAAGCCGACCGCATTCCGGTAAAGCACCTGCTGACGCTGCAGGAGGGAGTGTCGGAGGGGCAGTTTCGGGAAATGAAGGAAGCTGGCGTCCAGCTCGTGGTGCCTACGGGACTGCATGACAGCTTCCCGGAGAACGTACGTCCGAACCTGGTTTCCTTCGAAGAGTTTATCGGCGACATCCGGCTTATCCTCCTCTGAGGGGCAATACTTTAAGGAGTTATTGGTTCAATAATCGAAATTAAAGATCTGATAGTGAATTGCATTGTCGATCGATTTAGCTTTTTAATCTATCTCTCTCGATCAAAGTCGCGGCGGAAGGGTGTTTTTGAATGTGTTTCCCTCTCCATGTTTCGCAGCCCTTCCAGACGCTGCCCCATCGTAGGGCGTAATCCGGCTTCCTTCGCGAAATCCTTTACCGCTTCCGGCTGGCGGGCCATATGCTGCAAGGCCTCCCGGTCGGTCCGTAGCTCCCGCAGCAATGTTGCATGACGGTCGCGAACCGCGCGGATTTTCTCTTGCAACGCCTGGCGGTCCATCATCTGCGCGTCGATAAGCGCCTGCCGCTGCTCGCGGTCGCGGACGAGAGCGGTATAGGCTTCCTGTTCGTTGCGCCGCTGGATGTCACCCTGTCTGCCCATGATGCGGTTCCAAAGGCCTTGCAAGCCTTTCCCAATCCGTGCCGCCCGTTCACGGGTCTCCCCGGCCCAACGTTCGGTCTGCCGGGTCTGAAGGGATGAGCGCTCCTGCCTGTGCTGCTCCACCATTCCCTGGCGCTGGACTTCAAGGGGCGCAAGGTCGCGGCGTTTAAGTTCCTCCGCCTCGCGCATGTGGCGCTTGAAGGTGGCAGAAAGATCTTGGGCGAGCCTGGTGCGGGCCTCGGCTATGGAAGGGAGGGAAGCGGGCTTGCCGAGCCGTGCTTCGATTTCCTTGACCTTCTTACCCGTATAGCGGGAGAGGGAAAGCACCTCGCCCTCCGGCGTGAGGGCCACATGGCCACGCCGGTCGCCTTTGGCGAGGCTGAAGCCGCGGGCCTTCAGGGCCTGCGCGAAGGCGGCGGCGGCATCCGATGCCGCCCAGCATTCCTGCATCAGCGCCTTCACGTCGCGCGCGTCGCGCCCCATGCGTTTGGCCTGCTGCCATTCGGCCAGCGTGAAGTTCCGGGGATCGGCCTCGCGGCTGTTCATCAGTCCGCGCGGCATCTTCCAGCCATGCTCCATATACAGCTCGCGCGAGAGATCGCGCAGCTTCAGCTTGAAATAGGGGAGGTTGCGGGCCGTCATGGTCTCGGCGTCGATGCGCGACCAGACGGCGTGGGCGTGCCTGCGCCCCTCCTTCTCGTGGAACACGATGACGCGGGGCTGGCCTGTGAGGCCGTTGCGCTCCTCGATCCGGGTGATGGCGGTCTCGAAGATTTCCACCGGGACACGCTCATTGGGGGGCGGACTCAGGGAGACCGAGAACAGGAATTGCCGGCACCGCGTGCCCTTGCTGACCGCATAGGCTTCCTTCAGCGCGCCTACGAGGTCATCTGAAACGAAGCCGCGGATGTCGTGGACCTCGACATGTTCATTTTCGTCGGTGCGCAGGAGGTGAAGGCCAAGCTGCTTGGCTCCGCCGCGCTGGGAGGCTTTGAGGATCATGGAGGGATCAAGCCTCCCCAATGGCCAACGCTTTCATAAGCAGGGCCTTGATGGTGGCGATGTCGGCGGCAGCTTTGAGGATGGCGTCCTCTGCCTCCGGTGTGACGGGCAAGGCCCCGATCTTTGCCAGATGGGCCAGTTCGCGCACGCTGCGGGCCGTATCCTGCTGGCCGATCCGGGCGAGCAGGCTCGCCAGGGCCACATGATCCTTCACGGGCAGAGCCGCGCGCGTTCTGGCTGCGCCGAAGGGGGCGTTGTCGTTGGCGGGAAAGAGCAATGCCTGCGCATAGGCGCTGACCGGCTCCCGGCCAGCGCGGCGAAGGAGGTCGGCGTGCTGGTCTGGTTTCAGCGGCACGGAGAGAATGTGCCGGGATTTGGTTGTAGGGCGCTCGTCAGGCATGGTGCCCGAGAGGGTGCCACGCCCGAACCAGGATTCTGGGCGGAAGCAGAGCCTCAATTTGCGGGCAGACTATTTCATTCAACAATTATTTCGATAGCAAAAACAAGCGAGTATACTTGTTGGACGCGCAATGTCAGAATATCATCTGGAATTAACGGGCAGGAGAAAATTCGTATGGCCTCTTACGCGCACAAGAAGATCGCTGAAGCGATCCTGGGTATCGATCGCTTACCCGGCGAAGCGACTGCCTTCGACAAATGGATTCGTGCTGGGCAGCATCTGGACTATCTGCAGGCGAACGCCCGAAGCGACGAACTCATTATTTATGCTTCTGGTCCCTATAGCTTCGTCCATAGCATAGCTGTTCCAGTCGATGCCCTCACGGCTAATGCTCCCGAGGGTTTGCTGCAATGGAGTGCAAACCCGTACACGAGCATTGCAAGCTATATGTCGGGGGGCGGGCGCCATACGATGTGGATCGAACGCGAGAAGGATCAGCGCGGATCACCGGCGCTGGATGCCGGGGTCGATCTGATTTTCGGTCGGACTTTCGAAGGTTGGTCCGGGCCGGACAGGACATATTTCGAGGTCAATCAGGAATACACGCATCTTTCCGACATCCACTGGCGCCCCGAGCGCAGCGCGTATTGCCGATTTGATCGCAATGGTGATCTGGCCGACATCGTTTCGGTTACCGTGGGATTGAAGAAGCGTAATGACGTAACCTTGGTGACGTTCGCATGGCCGGAGCTTGAGGAATATCTGGCAATCGCCGGATATGCACTCGTGCGCATGTTTGATTTCACGCTGCTTCGTTACGGCGATTTTGGGGGATGGGGCGACGGCCTTGAGGAGGTAGTACGCGTCTCGGACGATTTCTTGTATCGGCAGAAAGTTCAAGGCGCCGCCGCTTACACGCGCGGCATTCAGATTATCCGGCCGCGCGACGCCCGTGCCCTCAGCGAGAACGTGTCAGGCCGATGGTTCGGAAGTTCCGCGCGCGAATATGCCAGCTTCATCGCGCAGGACTGGCGAAACGACAGAATAACCGAAATTTCGACGGACCCCGCCGCCACTACCAACTATTTTGAAGCGGATGGAAATGATTTACCTTACGAGCTCTCTCCGGCATTCTTCCGACCGGAGGTCTTGTCGAAATATAAGACTGACCGCGAGAAATATACCGTCCATGAGCGGGATATCGATTGCCGTACGTCATGGACGTTGCGCGGCTATGATGTTAACGACGCCGGACAGGTTTTCGCCTATATCTGTTATCTACGAAAGCTGCCATTCAATGAGCAGCTGCACTGGAAATCCTTCAACGAGCCACCGAAGGCGGGAATTTCCGAGCGTGCTTACATCAACGACTTCAGGGGTGAGTTTGTCACGTTCCAGCATCCGCGTGCGGAGACGTTGTCTATCCTTGCGCGCTGGCGCGAAAGCGGGGTCGGATGGTGGACACTGACCGACGAGGACCTCCTGCATCGCGCCAGCCCTCCAATCTCATCCAGCAAGGACGAGTGGGCGGAGGCGATCATGGATTTATCGAAGCTCGTTGTGGAGGGCTTCGACACGAAGTTTCTCCGGACGGCACTGGATAAGGTATCGGAGGCCTACACCCGTGAGGAGAAGAGCATTGCCTTGCTGGAAAAGCTCCTCGCCATCAAGAATCCCTATGGAGGCCCCATTAGGCTCGAAGGGCTTCGCACGGTTCAGCACATCCGCTCCAAGGTTAAGGGGCATTCAGGCAGTTCCGAGGCGAAAACCATCGTCCAGGACGTGCTTACGAAATACGAAACATACGCCGAGCATTTTAAACAGCTTTGCGCGCTCGTGGCGGACGATCTGCGGCGCATCGAGTCTGGCTTGAGTTAGCAGAACCAGCTGCTTGCTTCCGGTGGAATTGTTCCATTGACAGAGCTGGACATACTAATTACAGATATTTTTTGTTAATAGCTATATGTCCGGTTCCAAGTTGAAAGAATGCACCTCCAGTTCGGTATTCCACTCCTCCAACGTGGTGAGAAGCTGGTTCGAGTCTGGTACGATTAGGTGCACCATTGTTTTCTCTTCACGCCGTCGCGGTCTTCGACCGCTGCGCTCCAGAGGGGGCGCCGAAATGTCGGCGGCGGCCGTTTGGCCTTGCGAACCCTGCGGGTTCGAAACCGGCCCGCCGGAGCGCACCACTTTCCTTCGCGCCCCGCCACCCGCCAACCCATCGAGCCGGTGGGCCTGCGCTCGGCTTCGGCGCACCATTCTTGTTTGCGCGATGCCGCCCCGTCACCCTGCCCGGACCGCCCGAGCGCATTGATCAGCTTTCGCCACGGCGGATTGAACCCGCATTCAAAAGTCAAATCGATTTGAGTGGCGCGTGCACTCCGGCGCCAAATGCTCTAAATGCGCTATCCTGAAAACCCGGCCAGCTGATGCCCCCAGGAGGAGCCCGCCATGTCCGCCGAGACCCCATCCGCCGCTTCGACAGCCTCCGCCCATCTGAATGCCCGCGTGGGCGAGGTGACGGAGCGGATCGCGCGGCGTAGCAGCAACGCGAGACAGCGCTATCTCGACCGCATCTCCGCCGCCGCCGCCCACACCCCCCGCCGCCAGGCGCTGGGATGCGCCAACCAGGCCCATGGCTTCGCCGCCTGCGCCCCCGGCGACAAGGCCGTGCTGCGCGAGGGCCAGGGTGCGAGCCTCGGCATCGTCACCGCCTATAACGACATGCTCTCGGCCCACCAGCCCTACGAGCGCTATCCCGAGCTGCTGCGGGACGCCGCCCGCGCGGCCGGCGGGGTGGCGCTGGTGGCCGGCGGCGTCCCCGCCATGTGCGACGGCATCACCCAGGGCGAGGCCGGCATGGAGCTGTCCCTGTTCTCCCGCGACGTGATCGCGCTCGCCACCGCCGTGGCCCTGTCCCACCAGACCTTCGACGCCGCCGTGTTCCTCGGCATCTGCGACAAGATCGTGCCCGGCCTCGTCATCGGCGCGCTGTCGTTCGGCCATCTGCCGGCGGTGTTCATCCCGTCGGGGCCCATGACCTCCGGCCTCTCCAACACCGAGAAGTCGAAGATCCGCCAGCTGTTCGCGGAGGGCAAGGTCGGCCGCGACGCGCTCTTGGAGGCGGAATCCAAGTCCTATCACGGCCCCGGAACCTGCACCTTCTACGGCACCGCCAACACCAACCAGATGCTTATGGAGATCATGGGCCTGCACCTGCCCGGCGCCTCCTTCGTGACCCCCGACACGCCGCTGCGCGATGCCCTCACCAAGGCTGCGGCGCAGCGGGCGCTGGCCATCACCGCGCTCGGCAACGACTACATTCCCGCCGGCCGCATGCTGGATGAGAAGGCCTTCGTGAACGGCATCGTCGGCCTCCACGCCACCGGCGGTTCCACCAACCACACCCTGCATCTCGTCGCCATGGCGGCGGCCGGGGGCATCGCGCTCACCTGGCAGGATTTCGCCGATCTCGCCGAGGTGACGCCCTTGCTCACCCGGGTCTATCCCAACGGCACCGCGGACGTGAACCATTTCCACGCCGCCGGCGGCATGGCCTTCGTCATCCGCGAGCTGCTGGGTGCCGGCCTGCTGCACGGGGACGTGGAGACCATCCTCGGGCGCGGCCTTGCGGCCTACACCAAAGAGCCGGTGCTGGCGGCGGACGGCAGCCTCGCCTGGCGCGACGGCCCCGCCGCCACCGGCGACGACAAGGTTTTGCGCACGGCTTCCGATCCGTTCCAGGCCACCGGCGGGCTGAAGGTGCTGGACGGGAACATCGGCCGCGCCGTGATCAAGACCTCGGCGGTGGCCCCCGAGCGCCATGTGATCGAGGCCCCGGCGCGGGTGTTCCACGCCCAGGAAGAGCTGCAGGCGGCGTTCAAGGCCGGTGAGTTGACCGGCGACATGGTGGCGGTGGTGCGGTTCCAGGGGCCGAAGGCCAACGGCATGCCGGAACTGCACAAATTGATGCCGCCCTTGGGCGTGCTTCAGGATCGCGGGCTCAAGGTGGCCCTCGTCACCGACGGGAGGCTGTCGGGAGCGTCGGGCAAGGTGCCCTCGGCCATCCATGTGACGCCGGAAGCGGTGGACGGCGGCGCCATCGCCAGGGTGCGCGACGGCGACCTGGTGCGGGTGGACGCGGTGGCCGGCACGCTGGAGGTGCTGGTCCCCGAAGCCGAATGGGCGGCCCGCACTCCGGCGACGGCGGACCTCGCGGCGTCCCACACCGGCGTCGGCCGCGAGCTGTTCGCCCCCTTCCGCGCCGCCGTCGGCCAGGCCGAAAACGGCGCCAGCATCTTCGCCTTCGCCTGAGGCGGAAGGGCGATCAGGCCGGCTCGGCGCCGTTGGCGGCGAGCACTGCCCCGGCGAGGTAGAGCGAGCCGGAAATCAGCACCCGCGGCGGCGGCACCTGCGAGGTGCGGGCAATGCTGTCGAGGGCGCTGCCCACGTCACGGGCGACCCGCGCCGACATGCCGAGGCCCATGGCGGCGGCGGCCACGTCCTCCGGCTTGAGGCCCGCATGCTCGCCGGGCACGGGCACGGCGATGGCCTCCCGCACCAGCCCGGCGAAGGGCGCGAGGAAGCCGGTGACATCCTTGGTGCCCAGCATGCCGAGGATGAGCACGAGCGGGCGCGAATAGCGCTCCTCCAGCTCACACAGGGCATGGGCGAGGGCGGCCCCACCGGCGGCATTGTGCCCGCCGTCGAGCCACACCTCGACGCCGGCCGGCGCCCGCGCCACCAGCGGCCCCGTGGGCAGGCGCTGGAGCCGCGCCGGCCAGTCGGCCTGGAGGATACCGGCCTCGTGCGCCGCCGGCAGCTTCACGGCGCGCAGCGTGGCCACCGCAAGGCCCGCATTGTCGATCTGGTGCGGTCCCACGAGGCGCGGGCGCGGCAGGTCCAAAAGCCCGTCCTCGTCGGCATAGACGAGGCGGCCGGCTTCCTCGCTGACGTTCCACTGCTGGCCGCGCACGAACAGCGGGGCAAGCTTCTTCGCCGCCGCCCGCTCGATGACGGCAAGGGCCTCCGGCACCTGCGAGCCGACCACCACCGGGCGGCGCGGCTTGATGATGCCCGCCTTCTCGCCGGCGATGGCCTCCACCGAGGTGCCAAGGAAATCCACATGGTCGATGGAGACCGGCGTGATCACGCTCGCCAGCGGCTCGGCCACCAGATTGGTGGCGTCGAGCCGGCCGCCGAGCCCCACCTCCAGCAGCAGCACGTCCGCCGGATGCTCGGCGAACAGCAGGAAGGCCGCCGCCGTGGTGATCTCGAACAGGGTGATGGGCTGGCCCGCATTGGCGGTCTCGGTCCGGTCGAGGGCCTCGGCGAGGGCCGCGTCCGACACCAGAACGCCGCCTCCCGCGGCGCCGAGGCGGATGCGCTCGTTGAAGCGCACCAGATGGGGCGAGGTATAGACGTGCACCCTTTGGCCCGCCGCCTCCAGCATGGCGCGCATGAAGGCGATGGTGGAGCCCTTGCCGTTGGTACCGGCCACATGGATCGTGGGCGGCAGGCGCCGCTCCGGATTGCCGAGGGCATCCAGCAGCCGGCCCATCCGCGCCAGGGACAGGTCGATCTTCTTGGGATGGAGCGCGGCGAGACGGTTAAGGATCTCGTCGGTGGCGCGGGCGGGCAG
>NZ_JAIVFN010000065.1 GCF_030015065.1 Xanthobacter autotrophicus
GCGCCTCCAGGGCCACCTTCGCCTTGAACTGCGCTGAATAACGCTTCCTCTTCCCGGTCATCGGGCTCGTCCTTCCGTCAGGCCGAACCAAGCTTAACTCCCTGTCCGATTTTCGGGGACCACCTCAGCCGAACAGCCGGCCGGACATGGCCGTCTCGATGCCCTCGCCGATGGTGAGGGCTGGGCCGTCGGGAGTATCGAGCTTGATCGCCGCACCCTTGGCCCGCCCGAGCATGCGCCGGTCGATCTTCCGCCCGTCCAGGGCGAGGAAGGTCCGATGGATGCCGCAGGGCTCATCGGTGAGGACGTCCCGCATCAGCGCCACCATGCCGGCGTGGCGCGCCTCGCCGTAGTGCAGGCTGCCGTGGAAGCGAAGGACGGCGCGAGCGAGGTCCTCGCCGAGCGGCAGCGCCCGGCTTTTCAGGTAGGTTTCGACAATGCGACCGCGCGGATCGACGCTCTTGCTCCAGATGCCGAGCGCCCAGGTGGTGCGCTTGGCGGTGTCGGCCGCCGCCTCTTCGGCCGCGCGGGCGTTGGCCTCGCGGCGCCGAGCCGTCTCTTCGCGGGTCGGCTTGCGCCGCCGCTCGGGCGGGGAGATGCCGAGCACGTCGCACACATGGTCCCGGCATTCCTTCCAGTCGTCGCCGCAATGGGAGTGCACGAGGAAGCCGCCGGGCGCGCGGGGCGACGGCACAACGGCAAGGGAACGGTCCTTTCGGCTGTGGCCGGGGCCGGGGGCGAGCACCTGCCGTCCGATGACTTCCCCGCCGAGAGCGCTGGCGATGGAACGCAGGTCCATCATGCGGCGCCCCCGAACGCTTCAACGGTGCTGCGCTCAACGCCGGCGAGCTGCGCGTTCTGTCGCCGGGCCCTCTGGAAGAGGAACGCGGCTTCCGCCTCGCTCACATTGTCCATGTCGGCGGCATTCTCCGCCGGGCCGAAAAACAGGGCCCGGATGCGGACGGTGTGCGAAATTCTCCGCACCACCACGAACAGCCGGCCGCCGGGATCCGCCCAGGTGCTGGAGAGGGCTCGGTTGAGGTCCACTTCGGCCGCCGAGGCGAGGCGAAGGCGGTATTGCCGATCCGGCCGACGCTCGAAGAAGCGCCGGTCGGAAGCGATGGTGGCTTCGTTCTTGAGGGCGAGGCGCTCCAGGCGCCGCTTCTGCGCGCGCTGGTTCATGCCCGGCCCTCCGATGCCGACGGGGTTGTCCGGTCGAAACCGAGGAGGCCGTCTTGCCGCCAGCGCGAGAGAGCATCCAGGGCGGCGGCGTGGTCGCCACCGCTCCAGACGCACGAGCGGTTGCCGCCCTCGCAATGGTAGAGGAAATAGCGGCGCTGGCCGATGTCCCGCGGATCATTGGCGCGGGCGATGGTGCCCGCTTCGAGGATGACGTGGGGCTCGGCGTGGAGGTGGACAACATTCGTCATCGCCGCGCCTCCTCGATCACCTGCACTGGAGAGCGGAGCACATAGCGGCCGTGGGAACCGCTGTAGGAACCGCCGTGGCTCTCGTCCACCGTCTCGATGGCGAGGCCGGCTTTCTTGCGCAGAAGGAAGATGTAGTGGCTCCAACGGGGCGCAGGCCGCTCGATGGGCGTGCAGCCCCGCTCGCCAGCGTGAACGAGCTCGTGCAGTGCCCAGGCCATGCGGCCCTTCACGGTGAAGGCTGGCCCTTCGGCATCGAGCCGGAAGGTGACGCGGATCACATCAGCCATGACGCGCCTCCCGTCCAAGGCCGGCGGCCTCTGCATGGGCCAGGGCGACGCTGAACGGCACGCCGAGGGCGGACGCCAACCGATGGGCCGCGAGGTGAAGGGTGTTCGGGAGGATCGAAGACGCGGGCTTCGCGCTGCTGGTGGGCGGCGGACGCTTGCCCGCACTGCGGGCCTGAGGTATGGATTTGTGCATGATGCTTTTCCGGGAAGAAGGGCGTCAGACAAACGAAATCAGCGCCCCGTTGCTCGCCGGCATCGGGGCGTTTCGTTTCTCAGGCAGCGGTGCGGGCGGGGAGATTGGCGACCCAGGCGTCGATGGCGGCGCGCGTGATGAGGGTCTTGCGGCCGAACTTCTTGGCCGCGATGGCGCCCTTCTTCAGCTCGTTGAAGACGGTGGCCTTCGACACGCCCATGATCCGGGCGGCGGTGGCGACATCGTAGGCCAGGGCCTCGGGCGCATGGTAGGCGCCGGCCGGGGCGGGAACGGCGGTGTCGGCGGCAAGCTGCATCTCTGCTCTCCACATAGGCCAGGGTGGATGTCCCTGGGCGTGAGGAGATGTTGCTGACTTGGGATGGGCCGAAATAGGCGCGTCGATTTAATTGGCGCGGTGATTTCAGGCGCGGTGATTTGGAGGAGACCGCGTTGATTTCAGCGCGTCGATTTTCTGCCGGCTCTCCCTTGTTCAGAAAGACCTGCGGCGAGGCGGCCGCGAGGCCATACTCGTAATTCAAATGGGCGGCTTCGGAGACCCATCCCAAGCGCGACAGCTGCTTCAGATTTGGATAGGTTCGGGTTGGAGCCTAAGAGCTGCGCGAGGTGCTTAATCTGCCGTAACTCTTCCGCAGACGTGGGGCTAGCGTCTGCGGCAGCCTCATCTCCAACATTCGCCGAACCGCCTGCCTCATCCAAAGCGGGCACTTCGCAAATTAGCTGATCTATGGAATCGGATTGCACAAAAACGGTGGTCGAACGCTCGGAACACGGATCAAGATAGGCATACCCCTGTGCCAAAACCCAATCGCCATCTTCTGTGGCCCAGTCTTCTTTTCTGAAATGGTCACGTCGGCCATGCTCATTCAGAAACTCTCCCAACACCCTCCCCGAAAACAGCACTCCCCGGAGTTCCCGCTGAGCCCACCAGTAACTCTGCACGCGCCAGAAAGTATGGGAACCGGGTTTGACAGCATCTTGGCCTAGCACTGAGCCAAGGACATAGTCCGGTTGCACGGTTCCGAAGTTCGTCCCGAACCCTGTCCACACAGCAGCTTCCCCAGGGATAAAACTGCTCTCTTCCCATAGCTCCGGGTCACGCGCCTTCGCGATGCGAATGATTGCTTGTTCCAGCCCCTCAAACCCGTCCGGAATGAACCTCACCACGTGCACCACGTCCGCACCAGATGGCGCGTGGGACAACCGAGGGTGCATCTCGGCTTTCGGCTGGCCGGCCTAGCCCCACGCTTCACGAAGCGCCGCCCGGAATGGACGGCGCGGTTCCTATCCCTTCACGGCTCGGATCGGCACCACCTTGGCGTCACCGCCGCCCGTGACGAACTTCGCCCAAGCCTCCATCAGCTTCCGGCGCTTCTCAAGGGCGTCGGCCCGGCGATAGGCGCGCTCGGTGGCATCGCCCACGGTGTGCGCCAGCGCGGCCTCGGCCACCTCGCGGGGGAAGCTTGTTTCCTCGCCGGCCCAATCCCGGAAGGATGATCGGAAGCCGTGCACCGTCAGGTCCGGCCGTTTCATCCGGATCTTCAGCAGCATCGCCATAGCCATGTCGGAGAAGGGCCTGCCTGTCCTCGGGCTGGGGAACAGGTAATCCCCCTCGCCGCGCACCTCTTCGGCGGCAACGAGAATCGCGAGCACACGCTCGGTCAGGGGCACCCGGTGCTCCTTCCCCATCTTCATGCGCGCCGCGGGGATCGTCCACACCTTGGCGGCGCGGTCGATCTCCCGCCACGTGGCGCCAAGCACCTCGGCGGTCCGGGCAGCGGTGAGGATGGCGAACTCCAGGGCGAGCGCGGCGATGGCCTGACGCTGCTGGAGTTCGGCAACGAAGGCTGGCACGTCAGCATAGGGCATCGCGGCATGGTGCCCGCGTTGCAGCTTCTGGCGCTTTGGCAGCAGGGCGTCGAGATGGCCACGCCAGCGGGCCGGGTTCTCACCGGAACGCAGGCCCTTCGCCTTCGCGGCATCCAGCACCCGCTCGATGCGACCGCGAAGCCGGGAGGCCGTCTCCTGCTTCGTCTGCCACAAGGGTTGCAGGATGCCGAGCACATCCTCTGTGGTCACGTTGTCGATCTGGAGCGGGCGCAGCGGCGCTCCGTAGACCTCCAGAGTGTGCTTCCACTGCCACCGGTGCTTTTCGTTCTTGAAGCCGGCGCGGAGGGTTTCAACCAGTTCGTCCGCGAAGGCGCCGAAGGTCGGAATGACAACCTGCTCGGCCCGTCGCGCCTCCAGGGGGTTGACCCCCTCGGCAAGCTGCGCGCGCGCCAGGTCGGCGAGTTCGCGTGCTCGGGCAAGCGACACGTCGCGGGCCGAGCCCAGCCCCATCTCAAGCTGCCGCCCGTCCCACCGATAGAGGAAGATCCACCGCCGACCGCCGTTGGTGGAAATGGACAGATAGAGGTTGCCGCCGTCCGCATGCCGGCCCGGCTTCATGAGCGTCGCGACCGTGCGCGCGGTCAGCCTTTTGGTCTCGCGTCCCATCTCTGCCCCAGCGCTGCCCTAGCATCTGCCCCAGCAGAAAACTTAGCTCGTGGCAGTCTATGGTAATCTCCCATAGACTGAAAGAGGTACAGAGCACTGATTCAGAAGGTATTTTTTATGGACCTTTCGACTCTCATGGTCCACCGTGGACGATAGTTTGGTGGACTTCCGGGACACCATTTTACCGTCCGACAATGTCTCGCAGGTTCTCAAGCCACGTTCAGCAGCGGGGCCGTGGATTTTCGTGTGGCCCAGTCCGGCGCCGCAGGATGGATGCGCGCGGGTCCGCGACACCCGCCGAGGAGGGTCACACCACGGCGAAGATCTTGGCGAAGTCGTAATCGTGCTGGGCGACGCCGCTGCTGCTGTCGGTGAGGTGCCCCACCGCCTCGCCGTGGTCGCGGCCGAGGGACCACATGGCGATGTAGGAGATGTCGTCGTTGCCCGCGGCGTAATCGACCAGCTGCTGGGCATCCTCCAGGGTGAAGACCTCGCCGGGAATGTCGTTCTGGCCGATCATGGGCGTGATCGCGACCTTGGCGTCGAGCCCCAGCAGATGCAACTGGGCGATGGTGGCCTCGGCGGCGTCGATGGCATCCTTGCCCATGTCGCCGCTGTCGTAATAGTCGCCGTAGTTCATCACCATGATGTTGATCGTGTCGATCTCGACCCCGTCGGCCTTGGCCTGGGCCAGCAGGTCTAGCCCGTCCTGGTTGAGCCCCGTGGGCAGCACCGGCAGGGTGAAGGAGATGGTGAGGCCGGGATTGGCCTGTTCCAGCGCCACCAGGGCTTCGTTGCGCAGATGGCTTGCCGTGGCGTTGGTCAGCGCGTCGGCCTCGATGTCGAAGTCGAGCGAAGTGACGTTGTACTTGTCGATCACCGACTGGTAGGCGGCGGTCAGGTCCGCCGCGTTGGAGAAGGACAGCGCCGGCTCCTGGCCATAGCCGCCGCCGAACGAGATGGTGACGCTGACCCCGTTCTGCTGCAACTGCTCCACCATGGAGGAGATGGTGGTGCCGTTGGCCAGCGTGTCGTCGTTGATGGAGCCGAGCCCGCCCCAGCCGATCTGGTTGGTTCCCGTGCCCAGCACGAAGGCGAGGGTGACCGAGCTCAGCCCCACCTCCTCTACGGTCTGGACGAGGTTCTGGCTGGAGGGGAGCCACATCTCGAAATAGGGCGAGAAATACTGCTGGTCCGCGGCGTCGGTGCCGGGGGCATCGGTGGTCACCGCGATGGGCGTCGCCGCCGGGGAGGTGCCGGCCTCGTCGATGGCCACCACCGAGAAATGATAGGTGGTGTCCGCCGACAGGCCGGAGATCTTGAAGCTCAGGTCGGTGGTGGTGCCCACCAGCTCGCCGTCGCGATAGACGGCGTAGCCGGACACGGTGCCCACGCCCAGCACTTCCGCGGCGTCCCAGGTGAGGGTCGCGGAGGTCTCCGTGGTGGTGAGGAGATGCAGGTCCTCCGGCGCATCGGGGATCACCGGCGTCAGGTCGGCATAGCCGACGATGCTCCAGACATGGCCCGTGCCCACGGGCCCGTAGTCGCCCGCAGGATCGGTGCCCAGCGTCCACCAATTGGCCTGGTAGACGAGGTGGCCGGCCGTCACCTGGTCGCCGGCCACATAGGCTTTCGCGTCGCTCCAGGACGGGGCCTCGATGACGGAGAGGGTGCTGCCGCCGCCTTCGGTGTCGCCCGAGCCGGACAGGAGGGTGGCCCATTCGTCGAGGACCACGGCGTTGCGCGAGGCGATGTTCGCCGGTGAAAGCGCGGCGAGGGTCACGCCCTCGAGCGTATAGCTCTGCTGCGAGGCGGGCATCAGGATCACCACGGATCCGTTCAGCTCGACGACCGAGAAGTCCTGCGGGGTGAGCCAGCCGAAGTCCAGCGCGTCCTTGGCGGGATCGAAGGCGAGCACCGTCTGGGTGTTCCAGTTCCAGGCGAGGGCGGTGGTGACGGGATTGCCGTCGCCGGGCGCGGCCGCGCCGCTGCTCTGCGCCGGGTTCGCCAGCGCCTGGCTCCATTCCGCGAGGACCGCGGCGTCCTGGCTTGCGATGCGGGCGAGGGAAAGCCGGGAGAGGGCGACGCCCTCCAGGATGTAGGTCTGGCGCTCGGACGGAATGTAGATCACCACCGATCCGTTCACCTCGGCGACGGAGAAGTCGGCGGCGGAAAGGGCGCTGAAATCGAGCCTGTCCCGGGTGGGGTCGAAATCCAGCACGGTGTCTGTGTCGCGCGCGAAGGCGAGGGTGATGAGGGTGCCATCGGCCGGCGGGGTGGAACCATCGGCGGGGATCACCGCGCTCCATTCCGCGAACACCGACGGATCGAAGGCGCTGATGTTCGCGAGCGACAGCTCGGAGAGGCTGACACCTTCGAGCGTATAGCTGTGATTGTTGGCCGGAAGGCTGATGACCACCGATCCATTCACCTCGGAAATGCTGAAGTCATCGGCATTGAGCCAGTTGAAATCAAGCACGTCCTCGGCAGGGTCGAACGCGACGACCTCGTGTGCGCCCCATGACCATGTAATTGTTCGCGTTGCCATGTTGCCCTCCGCCCCGTCGGGAACACCAGTGGACAGGGTGCACATGGCTGGCACCGGGGCAAGAAAAAAGACCGAACTCATGGGGACGGAGAGATGTCATGTCGAGATATTCGCAATTTGCGAAATAGTGATTTTTCGCTTTTTCTTCGCTCCCCTCGGCTATTGTTGTATTTCCGCGCGGGGGCGGAATGGAAGCCTGCTCTACGCTGCGATGGGCCTGGCCCTCGTCCGAGGGCAGGAATGAGGAGGGGCGGCAATGCACGCGCCGCCGCGCGGCCGGCGGGCCTTGCCCGCGGCATGTCCGGCGGCTCTTGCCTCCCGGTTCCCTCGCGCCTCGTCGTTCCGCGCGCCCGGCGATGCCTACCGCCCGCGCTGGTCCCAGGAGCCACCCATCGTCTTGACGAGGTGGATGTAGTCGAACAGGTCGCTCAGCATGAAGTGGCGGTTCTCGACGGTTTTCATGTGGGCGACGGTGTGGGCGTCCCCTTCGAGATAGCGAAAGGCGGTCGTCCGGAATTGCTCGGGCAGGCTGAGATTGAAGGCGGAGGGCTGGGCGAGCATGCGGCAGATCTGATCGAAAAGCAGCCGGAAACGCTCATCCTCGGGGTCCATGTAGACGTCCCCGAAGTCCTCCTTGTACTGGCCGAAAAGGGCCAGGTAGTCATCGCTCTCAGGCTTGCGCTGCATTGAGCCCATCCGTCCCCTGTCATGAAACGCGCCTGCATTCAAAATCGGTGCCACCGCCGGGGCAGTCCGATCGCCGAACGCTTTGCGCGTCGCGGGAGGCGATAGGATATCCTCGCGAGGGAAACGGAGGCATCGAAATGATCGAGGTGCGGCAGAGCGCCGGCGGGGATCCCCTGAAATTCGAGGTGGTGGTGCGGGACGAGGCGGGGGAGACCCGCCATGTGGTCACCATGGCGCCGGCCACCTATCAAGACCTGACGGCGGGGGCCCACAGTCCCGTCAAGTGCATCGAGGCGACCTTTCGCTTCCTTCTGGACCGGGAGCCGAAAGAGAACATCCTCGGGCGTTTCGATATGGCGGTCGTCCCGCATTACTACCCGGAATTCGAGCGCCGGCTCTCCGATTACCTGTCCCCGCCGTGACATCCGGCATTCTTCCCCGAACGAAAACGCGCCCGCCTCGCCTCGGAGGCGGCTGCCGGCCGCGGGCGGCTGTCTCCACCCGGCCGTCAGGCACGGCATGGTGATTGCTTCCGGGAACGGGATAAACGCAACGCCGTCGGTTCGCGACACGGGCTTTCAATTCACGGAGCGCCTGGGCCGGGTTGGGCGGAACCCGGCGCCTCGGAGCGGGTCCATATTGTTTCCACCCGCCCCCTTGGCGGGAACGATACCTGGAATTGTTCATACCCACACCTTTCATGCAGGTCGGCTCCAATGAACGAATTCATCTATGCCCATGCGGGCGATGCCAACTGGCAGATGGCTTTGGGCTCCTGCTGGAGCCAGCTGCGTTACCGGCTTCAGGATGGGCCAAAGCCCACTCTGGGGTGGTGCTACCTCACCGACCACTACACCCAGGCCGCAGGCAATATCGTCGAAGCGCTCCGGGAGCGCATGCCTGAGGTCCATTGGGTCGGCA
This sequence comes from Xanthobacter autotrophicus, assembly GCF_030015065.1. Classification (GTDB taxonomy): domain Bacteria; phylum Pseudomonadota; class Alphaproteobacteria; order Rhizobiales; family Xanthobacteraceae; genus Xanthobacter; species Xanthobacter autotrophicus_D. The sequence continues at coordinate 8,581 of NZ_JAIVFN010000065.1, forward strand.
CAGTGGGTGTCGGTGTGGCTGCCGAGGCCGTGGAGTATTTCGACGAGCCGGGCATGGTGCTGATGCTGGCGGACCTGCCGCCGGATTCCTTCAGGCTGTTCTCCGGCCCGAGGCCGCTGGACACCGGCGCCAACGGCTTCGAGGCCTTCACCGCTTTGGTCCATGCCGACGGAGGAGCCGCCGACCTTCCGATGCAATTGAAGACCCTGAGCAGCAGCACGACCACCGGCTACCTGTTCGGCGGGCTGTCGTCGGCCCGGAACCAGCCGCTGCTGTTTGCCGACGAGGTGCTCCTGGGCGGCGTTTGCGGGGTTGCCTTCGGTCCCGAGGTGCCGATCCTGTCCCGCGTGACCCAGGGCTGCCAGCCCATCGGCCCCCAGCGCACCATCACCCGCGCCGAGGGCAATTATCTCGTCACGCTGGACCAGGGCCGGGCGCTCGACTGCGCGCTGGCGGATCTGGGCCTCGCCGAGGACACGCCCGACGAAGAGCTGCGCCATGAACTGGCCCAGACGCTGGCCGGCCTGGTCACCCCCGGGGAGGACGTTTCCACCCAGCCCGGCCAGTTCGGCACCAATACGGAGGTCCGCCACCTGCTTGGCGTCGGACGCAAGGCCGGCGTGCTGGTGGTGGCGGAGCAGATCGCGGCGGGCATGCAGCTCGCATTCTGCAAGCGCAACGCCGAGGCGGCGAGAGCCGACCTGTTGCGCATCGTCGCGGACGTGCGGGCCAAGGCCGAGGCGGCGGGCGGCATCCGGGGCGCATTGTACATCAGCTGCTCGGGGCGGGGCGGCCCCCATTTCGGCCAGCGCAACGCGGAGTTCCAGATGGTCAGCGAGGGCCTCGGCCCCGTGCCGCTGGTGGGCTTCTTCGCGGGCGGGGAGATCGCGCGCCACCATCTTTACGGCTACACCGGCGTGCTGACGGTATTTACCGCCGGGTCCTGAGATAAGGGGATGGCACCGCGATGACACAGGCGCCGGCCTCACTGGATCGGGCTTCGATGGGAGACGGCGTCCATCAGCGCCGCATCGTTTCCGCCTATGGGGTGGCCATGCCGCGCATCCTCTACGGCACGGCCTGGAAGAAGGAGCGCACCGCGTCCCTGGTGGAGGCGGCCCTGCGAGCGGGCTTCCGGGGCATCGATACGGCGTGCCAGCCCAAGCACTACCACGAGCCCGGCGTCGGCGAGGGGCTGTCGGCGCTGCTGCGGGAGGGGCTGTCCCGCTCGGACATCTATCTCCAGACCAAGTTCACCGCCTTTGCGGGGCAGGACCCGGACAATGTCCCCTACGATCCCGGGGCCGGGCTGGGCGAGCAGGTGCGCCAATCCCTGGAGGCGTCGCTCCGCAACCTGCGCACCGACTATCTGGACGGCCTCGTCCTTCACTCCCCCTATCCCGAGGACAAGGATACGCTGGAGGTGTGGCGCGCCATGGAAGGCCTGTATGACCAAGGCGTGGTGCGCCAGTTGGGCATCAGCAACTGCTACGAGCGGAGCCGGCTGGAACGTCTGCACCGGCAGGCCCGCATCAAGCCGGCGCTGGTTCAGAACCGCTTCTACGCCAAGACCCGCTATGACCGGGAGATCCGCGCCTTCTGCGCCGACCACGGCATTCTCTATCAGAGCTTCTGGACCCTGACCGCCAATCCCGAGGTCCTGGCCCAGCCGTCCCTCGTCGAGATCGCGGAAAGGCATGGACGAAGCGCCGCCCAGGTCTTCTTTCGCTTCCTGACCCAGAAGGACATCGTGTGCCTGACCGGCACCTCCTCGAAGGATCACATGGCCCAGGACCTGGCCATTTTCGAGTTTCGCCTGAGCTCTGCGGAATGCCGGGTGGTGGAGGCCCTGCTGGGCTGATCCGATTCCGCCTTCCGCAACGCGGCCCGTCCGGTGGGGCGGACCTCCTTACCTGCCGAGCGGCCGGGGCCGGCATGCGGCGCTCCCTTTCACGTCCCTCAATCCAGCTGATCGGACAACGCGTTCTCTTTCTTGAGTTTAGAGGGCGTTTCACCGATCAGATTGGTTCAATTTGCTCGGATCGCGCTCTAAAGCACCACCACGCCGCGATGCTTGGCCTCGCCCTCGGGCTCCACATGGATGGTGATGACCGCATCGTCCATGTCCTGCTCGAAGGCATGCTCAATGCGGTCGCAGATCTCGTGGGCGGCGGCCACCGTCATGCTTCCCGGCACCACCAGGTGGAACTCCACGAAGGTGATGCGTCCGGCATGGCGGGTGCGCAGGTCGTGGGCCTCGATGGCGCCGGCGGCGTGGAGCGAGACCAGTTCGCGGATGCGCGCCACCACGTCCGGTGGCGGCGCCGCATCCATCAGGCCGCCCACGGATTCCTTCATCATCCCCCAGCCGGTCCAAAGAACGTTGAGGGCGACGAGGCCGGCAAGCAGGGGGTCCAGCTGCGGCCAGCCGGTGATGGGCACCAGCACGAAGCCGGCGAGCACCGCGCCGGAGGTGACCACGTCCGACATCAGGTGCTTGGCGTCTGCGATCAGGGCCGGCGAGCGATAGGCGCGGCCGATGCGCATGAGCACGACGTACCACGCCAGGTTGATCACGGTCGCCGCGCCGTTGAGGACCATGCCCTTCACCGGCTGGTCCGGCATGGCCGGGTTGAGGAAGCCGGCATAGGCCTCGCGCATGATGGTGAGGGCGGCGATGACCACCAGCACCCCCTCGATCACCGCGGAGATGTATTCCGCCTTGTGGTGCCCGTACTGGTGGTTGTCGTCGGCCGGGCGCGCGGACACCTGGAGCGCGATCAGCGCCGCGCCAGAGGCGGCGACGTTGATGATGCTCTCCAGCGCGTCGGACAAAAGCGCCACCGAGCCCGTCACCCACCACGCCAGCGTCTTGAGGCCGAGCACGATGATGCCGACGAGCACGCTCGCTGCCGCGACCCACAGCGTCTTGCGGCTCATGTCCGCCTCCCCTGTCCCATCAAATGCCGGCGCCAGCGGTCGCCCGCGCGCGTTCCCGTCCTGCCCTGGCCATCAGCCGATCCGGCGCCGCGCGTGCGGGCCGCGAGCCTCCGGAGCTTTGTCGCGCTCCGTTGAAACGCAAGACGGCTCCAGCCTCCCGGCTTGCGTGTCTTCTCCCCGTGGGCCGGGAGAGCTTGCCTGGAAACGCTCTAGCCTGTGGGCAGGTGCAGCGCAACATCCCGGAGGGGCGCCTTGCGGCATCCCCTGTGGAGGCTCCGGTGCCTGTCCCGCGACGCCTCACCGCACCATGTGCTGCAACGCCTTCTGCATGGCGTCGGGCGGCACGATGATGATGCCGTCGAAGGGCGTGCTCATCTCCAGGATCAGGAAGATCGCGCCGCCGAGCGACAGGGCGCACAGGAGAAACACCGACACCGAGACGGCGTTGATCGGCGAAAACAGCCCGAAGCTCATGAAGATGAAGGTGAGCCAGACGATCAGCACCACGGTGAAGATGGTCGGCACCTGCGCCGCGCTTTCCTCGATCAGCACCCAGCGCAGGGCGGACAGGGCCTTGTAGCGCTCGATCGCCTCGGACCTGAGCTCGTTCTGGTCCGGCGTCTTCGGATCGAGGGCGCGGATGGACCGCCCCACCTGCGCCAGACGCTGCTCGCTGTCCTCACTGTTGACGAGCGCGTGGGGGGCATGTGCCTGCGCCGCCCGTGCCTGCGCCGTCTGCCCCGGTGTGGCCTGAGCGGGGGGCCAGGTCTCGTCGAGGGCGTGCCGGGTGTAGGTGGTGAGCGCGGCGCGGGCTGCATCGGCGTCCGGCCCGTAATGCTTCAGCGCCACGTCGAGGGTGATGAGAAGGGTGGTGTATTGCTGCACGTCCCGGCTGGTGGAATCGAAGTTCCCCTTCACCGAGGCGGTCATGAGGCCGAGGATCAGCGAGGCCATGGCTGCCACCATGCCCACTCCGAGCTTCACCGCCTCCTGCGTCTCCTTGGTGAGATGCTGCTCCTTCAGCCGGCGGGAGGCCCACATTCCGGCGCAGGCGCCGCCGAACAGGCACACGAAAACGAACGCGGCGATGACCAGCGATCCCATTGCCCCTTCCCACCCCGCAACAGCATGCGGGCGGATGTTATTCCGCGGCCTTCGCCGCAGCCTCGGCGGCGAGCTTGGCCTCGGCGTCCTCCTGCTGCTTCAGCACGTCGGGATGCGGCATGGACATGATATTGTAGCCGGAATCCACGAAATGCACCTCGCCCGTCACGCCGCCCGACAGGTCGGAGAGCAGGTAGAGGGCCGAGCCGCCCACTTCCTCGATGGAGACGGTGCGGCGCAGGGGCGCGTGCCGCTTCTGGTAGTTGAACATCAGCCGGGCATCGGCGATGCCCGCCCCGGCGAGGGTGCGCACCGGGCCCGCCGAAATGGCGTTCACGCGGATGCCGGCCGGCCCGTAATCGGCGGCGAGGTAGCGCACCGAGGCTTCCAGCGCCGCCTTGGCCACGCCCATCACGTTGTAATTGGGCATGACGCGGGTGGAGCCGCCATAGGTCAGCGTGACGAGGGAGCCGCCATTGGGCATGAGCGCGGCGGCGCGCTTGGCCACCTCGGTGAAGGAGAAGCAGGAGATGACCATGGTGCGCGAGAAGTTCTCGCGGCTGGTGTCGGCATAGCGGCCCTTCAGCTCCGACTTGTCGGAGAAGGCCACCGCATGGACCAGGAAATCGATGGAGCCCCAGCGCTCCTTCAGGGCCGCGAACACGGCGTCCACGCTGGCGAGGTCCTCCACGTCGCACGGCAGGAGGATGGAGGAGCCGAGGCTCTCCGCCAGCGGCTTGACGCGCTTGGCCACCGAATCGCCCTGGTAGGTGAAGGCGAGCTCGGCACCCTGGCCGGCCAGGGCCTTGGCGATGCCCCAGGCGATGGAATGGTCGTTGGCCACGCCCATCACCAGGCCACGCTTGCCTTTCATCAGGTCCTGCATCACCCACCCTCTCGCGCCTGAAACGCCGATAGCAGACCGTCCGGGCCGGCGCCACGGGGCGGCCCTTCACCTTTCATGACCGACCCTGACCGAAGGCCGCTGCGCGGTCACGCATCCACGTGCTTGAAGACGAGGGACGCATTGGTGCCGCCGAAGCCGAACGAGTTGGACAGCACCGCGCCGAGCTTCACATTGTCCTGCCGCGCGCGGACGATGGGCATGTCGGCGAACACTGGGTCCAGCTCCTCGATGTTGGCGCTCTCGCAGATGAAGCCGTTCTGCATCATGAGGAGGCAGTAAATGGCTTCCTGCACGCCGGTGGCGCCGAGCGAGTGGCCGGTCAGCGACTTGGTCGCCGAGATGGGCGGGCACTTCTCCCCCACGCCGAACACCTTGCGGATGGCCTCGATTTCCGGCGGATCTCCGGCCGGGGTGGAGGTGGCGTGCGGGTTGATATAGTCGATGGGCAGGTTCACGGTGGACAGGGCAAGGCGCATGCAGCGCTCGGCACCCTCACCCGAGGGGGCGACCATGTCATAGCCGTCGGAGGTGGCGCCATAGCCGGCGATCTCGCCATAGATCTTGGCGCCGCGTGCCTTGGCGTGCTCCAGCTCCTCCAGCACCAGAACGCCGGCGCCGCCGGCAATGACGAAGCCGTCGCGGTTCACGTCATAGGCGCGCGACGCCTTGTGGGGCGTGGCGTTGAACTTGGAGGACATGGCGCCCATGGCGTCGAACAGGCTGGACAGGGTCCAGTCCAACTCCTCGCAGCCGCCGGCGAAGACCACGTCCTGCTTGCCGTACTGGATCTGCTCGTAGGCGTTGCCGATGCAGTGGTTCGACGTGGCGCAGGCCGACGAGATGGAATAGTTGACGCCCTTGATCTTGAACCAGGTGGCCAGCGTCGCCGACGCGGTCGAACTCATGGCCTTGGGCACCGCGAACGGGCCGATGCGCTTGGGTCCCTTGGCGCGGGCGATGTCCGCCGCTTCCACGATTGTGCGGGTGGATGGGCCGCCCGAGCCCATGACGATGCCGGTGCGCGGGTTGGACACCTCGGACGGCTCCAGGCCCGAATCGCGGATGGCCTGCTCCATGGCGACATGGTTCCAGGCGGTACCGCCGCCGTGGAATCGCATGGCGCGGCGATCCACCACCTCTTCGGCGTTCAGCGTCGGCGCGCCCTGCACCTGGCAGCGGAAGCCAAGCTTCGCCTGGTCCTCAGCAAAGGAGATGCCGCTCTTGGCCTCGCGCAGGCTGGCAAGCACCTCTTGCGTGGAGTTGCCGATGGACGAGACGATGCCCATCCCGGTGACGACGACGCGCCGCATGTCAAATCCCCATTGGAAAGCACCAGTATGGCCGTGGATCGTGGCGGCGCCTTGTCAGGCGCCCGCCGCGCCTGCCGCGCCCGGTGCCGCATCGGCCTGGAACAGGCCCACCTTCAGATCCTTGGCGCGATAGATGACGGTTCCGTCCGCCTCCAGCCAGCCGTCGGCGATGCCGAGCACCAGCTTGGACCGCATGACACGCTTCAGCTCCACGCCATAAACCACCTTCTTCACGCCGGGCAGGACCTGGCCGGAGAATTTCAGTTCCCCGAGCCCCAGCGCCCGCCCGCGCCCCGACGAGCCGAGCCAGCCGAGGAAGAAGCCCACCATCTGCCACATGGCGTCGAGGCCCAGGCAGCCGGGCATCACCGGGTCGCCCTTGAAGTGGCAGCCGAAGAACCACAGGTCCGGGTTCACGTCGAGTTCGGCTCGCACGAAGCCCTTGCCGTATTCGCCACCGGTTTCGGAAATCTCTGCGATGCGGTCGAACATCAGCATGGGCGGCAGCGGCAATTGCGCGTTCCCGGCCCCGAACAGCTCGCCACGTCCGCAGGCGAGGAGATCTTCATACGCGAAGCTGGTTTGCCGGTCCGCCATTCTCAGCTGTGTCGCCATTCTGCCCGTTGGGATGTACCCGAGGGTCGTTGTTGAAAGAGCCCGAAGACCCGCCCCGTCACCGGCGGCGGGGCACTCCCTAACATAGGGAAGGGCGCGCTCAAAGTCATGAAAGCGTCACGCCCCGCGCAACCGCGCCGCAGCGCCTTCGGCGAAACCGGAGGGCCTCGCCCGCGTTGGGGGCCGGTAGCCTCGGCGGGCAGGGGGAGGGGCCACTCCCGTCTTGCCGGTCCGGTGTCCCGCGCTCAGCGCACGTCCGCCCCGACCGCGTCGGCGATGGAGGCGAAGCCGTCCGCCTTCAGCCGGGTGGCAAGGTCGGTCTTGATCCGGCTCACGAGACCGGGGCCGCGGAACACCAGGGCCGAATAGACCTGCACCAGGCTCGCCCCGGCGCGGACCTTGGCATAGGCGTCCGCCCCGGAGGCGATGCCGCCCACCCCCACGATGGGCAGCCGGTTGCCCACGAGGCGATAGAGCGCGGCCAGGCGCTCGGTGGACAGCGCCATGAGCGGCTTGCCCGAAAGGCCCCCGGTCTCGTCCTTGAACGGGCTTTTCAGGCTGGGCGGGCGCGACAGGGTGGTGTTGCCCATGATGATGCCATCCACTCCGGTGGCGAGGGCAGCTTCCGCCACGTCGGCGAGGGCGGCGTCGTCGAGGTCGGGGGCGACCTTCACCAGCAGGGGGGTGCGCGCCGCGGGGTCGGGCATGGAGGCGTTGCGCACGCCGATCACATGGGACAGCAGGGTCTCCATCTCCGCCCGCGCCTGGAGCGCCCGCAGGCCCGGCGTGTTGGGCGAGGAGATATTGCACACGAGGTAGTCGGCGAGGCGGCAGGTGGCCGAGACACCGGCGGCGTAATCCTCCACCGCGTCCTCGCTCTCCTTGTTCTTCCCCACATTGGCGCCGACGATGCCGGTCGCCCCGGCCGCCCTGCGCTGGCCAAGGCGGAAGATGAAGGGGGCGAGGCCCTTGCTGTTGAAGCCGAAGCGGTTGATGACGGCCTCGTCCTCGTCCAGCCGGAACAGGCGGGGCAGGGGATTGCCCGGCTGCGGGCGGGGTGTCACCGTGCCCGCCTCCACGAAGCCGAAGCCGAGCTTGAAGAGGGCGTCCACCACCTCGCAATGCTTGTCGAAGCCGGCGGCGAGGCCCACCGGATTGGGGAAGGGCAGGCCCCACACCCGCGTCGCCAGAACCGGATCGTCCGGTCCCGAGAGGTTGGGTACGAGGCCGCTCTTCAGCACGCGGATGGACAGATGGTGCGCCTGCTCCGGGGTCATGAACCGGAACAGGGGCCTGAGGAGGCCGTAGAGGTCCATCCGGGAGGTCACTCGCCGGTGACGGCGGTGCCGCCGTGGGCCTTCGACCAGGAATGGGGATCGTGGAGGAAGGACTCGATCTCGGCGATCTGCGCGGATTCAAACCGGTTCATGGTCTTCACCGCTGCCAGCACGTCCCACCAGGTGGCGAGGCGGTGCAGGCTGAGCCCGGCCTGGTCGAAGATGCCCGAGGCCTCGGCAAAGATGTCGTAATAGAAGAAGACGAAGCAGTGGGAGCACTCGGCGCCGGCCTCGCGCAGGGCGTTGACGAAGGTCACCTTGCTCTTGCCGTCGGTGGTGAGGTCCTCCACCAGCAGCACGCGCTGGCCGGGGGCGAGATGGCCCTCGATCTGGGCGTTGCGGCCGAAGCCCTTGGGCTTCTTGCGCACATACTGCATGGGCAGCATCAGCCGGTCGGCCACCCACGCCGCGAACGGGATGCCGGCCGTCTCGCCGCCGGCCACCGTGTCGAACTGCTCGTAGCCGATCTCGCGGAAGATGGTGGAGATGCCGAAATCCACCAGCGTCTGGCGCACGCGGGGGAAGGAGATGAGGCGCCGGCAGTCGATATAGACCGGGCTCGCCCAGCCCGAGGTGAAGATGAACGGCTCGCCGGAGGAAAAGCGCACCGCCTCCACCTCGAGCAGCATCCGCGCTGTCTGCTCGGCGATGGTGGCCTTGTCCGGAAAAGCAGTGACGTTCGCCATGGGGAGGGCCTTCGTGGCTCGATAATGTGACGCGCATATATCAGAGCCGCGTGCCAATGCGACAGTCCAGGCGGCGCAGGAGCGGTTAATGTGCCGCAGGCCGGTCCATCCGGCGCAGGCTCGGGGCAGGCGGTCGGCGGTCGGCTTTTTCCGGATGGGAGAATTCTGATCGCGCGCCGGGCGGGGCGCGCTCCGTGCGTGTCGGGCGTGCTGTGCCTCAGCCCTCGCCGCGCCGTCCGGGCTTGCCGATGTCGCTCACGTCGAATTCCAGCCCGTCGGCGGTATAGCGCGGGTCCGGACCGTTGCCCGCCCCTTTCGCCCCGCCCTTCGCGCCGCGCCCCGGCAGGCAGAGGGAAAGATTGAGGCGCCGCTTGCGAGCGGCGATTTCTTTCCGCAGCGGGAAGACGGGGACGTTAATCGTGATCGTCATAGCCACGCTCCAAAAGTATATCGCGCGTTCAAGTCAGCATGGATGGGTTACAAATATTAACGAACCTGTAACACTTCCATGCATCGAGGGCGTGCTTCTATGGCACGGCCACATAACGCTGGCTGAAGGCGGCGTTTATTGGGCGTTCATGCGGATGAACGTGGGCTTAATCCGCATGGTCCGGGCCTGTTGCAAAATGGCCGCGCCCAAGGTGGGCCGAGACGCTATTCGGCGGCCGGGCGGGCGAGCCGCCAATGGGCGAGGAGGGCGCGCAGAGCCGCCGGCTTCAACGGCTTGTTGAGGATTTCCATGTCCGCGTCGCGGGCCTGCTCGCGCACCGCCTTGCTGCGGTCGGCGGTGATGAGCACGGCCGGCAGTTTCCCCAGTTTCCACCTCAGCGACATGATCGCATCAATGCCGTGGCCGCCATCGAGGTGATAGTCCACCAGCACCACATCCGGCTTCTTGCGCCTCAGCCGCACGGCCTCCAGCGCACCGGCGGCGCTGGGGGCGGCGATGACCTCGCAGCCCCAGCCGGTGAGCAGCATTTCCATGCCTTCGAGGATGGCCGGCTCGTTGTCGATGGCGAGGATGGTGAGCCCGTCCAGGGGCGCGCCGCGGCGGGCGGGGGCGGGGGTGGCCTGCGGCTCCTCCGGCATGGACACGGCGATGGGCAGGTCCACGCTGAAGGTGGAGCCCTTGTTGGGCTGGGAGGTGACGTTCACCTTGTGCTCCAGCACGCGGGCGATGCGCTCCACGATGGACAGGCCGAGGCCGAGCCCGCGCGCCACCTTGGCCCCCTGGTCGAGCCGCTGGAATTCCTGGAACACCACCTTGTGCTTGGAGCGCGGGATGCCGACCCCGGTGTCGTGCACCTCCACCCGCACCTTGCCGGCATGCCGGCGGCAGCCCACCAGGATGCGCCCGCGCGGGGTGTATTTCACCGCGTTGGAAATGAGGTTCTGCAACAGGCGCCTGAGCAGCCGCCGGTCCGAGCGCACGGCGAGGGAGCAGGGCACGAAGGTGAGCTTGAGGTTCTTCTCCCGCGCCAGCGGGGCGAACTCCATCTCCAGCGGCTTCAGCACGTCGGCGATGCGGAAGGGGGCGACTTCGGGCCGCATCACGCCCGAGTCGAGACGGGAGATGTCGAGCAGGGCTGAGAGGATCTCCTCCACCGATTCCAGCGAGGCGTCCACGTTGCCGGCGAGGCGTTCCTCCTCCGCCCCCCTGGCGCGCTCCACCATGGAGGTCACGTAGAGCCGGGCGGCATTGAGCGGCTGGAGGATGTCGTGGCTCGCGGCGGCGAGGAAGCGCGTCTTGGAGACGTTGGCCTCCTCCGCCTCGCCCTTGGCCTTCTCCAGGGCCTGGTTCAGGCGCTCCAGCTCCTCGGTGCGCTCCCGCACGCGCCGTTCCAGGGTCTCGTTGGCCCGCTCCAGCGCCAGGGCCGCCTCCACGGAAGCGGTAATGTCGGTGAAGGTGACGGCGATGCCGCCGTCGGGCATGGGATCGGAGCGCGCCTCGATCACCGCGCCGCGCTGGTGCAGCCGCTCGGAGAAATCGGGGCTGGGATGGGCATAACGGGCGATGCGCGCGCCGACGCCCTGCACCTCGTCGTCGGCGGGGGCGGAGGCGAGGATGTCGGTGAGCGGCACACCCACCGCGTAGCATTCGGCCGGCAGGTCCAGCATCTGGCCGAACTGGCGGTTCCAGCACACGAGGCGCAGGTCGCGGTCGAACACGGCGATGCCCTGGCGCACATGGTCGATGGCGCTCTGCAGCAGCTCGCGATTGTACTGGATGGCGGCGGAGGCGTCGTCGAGCAGCTTCAGGGCCGCCTTGGTGGAGACGGTGCGCTTGCGCAAAAGCAGCGACAGCACGATGCGCGAGGAGGCCGCGCCCACCGCCGAGGCGAGCAGGTGCTCGGCATAGCGCACCATGCCGGCGTCCGCCTCCCGGTGGGGGTCGAGGATGAAGCCGTGCTGGCGGGCATAGTTCTCGAAGGCGGCGCGGGCCCGCTCGGCGCCGAGATAGCGCTCCACCGTCGCCATCACCTCGCCGAGCGTCACCGACGAGCGCCAGCGCAGGAAGGCCGGCCGCATCTGCCCGCGGTCCGCGCCGCCCGCGAACAGGCGGGCCTGCACCCGCTCGATCTGGCTCGGCTGGGTGAGGAAGGACACCACCACCAGCACCAGCGTGTTGATGCCGAGGCTCCACGCCACCCCATGGGCCAGCGGGCTGGCGGAGAGGCCGAGCAGCGCGGTGGGCTTCAGCAGCCAGAGCCCGAACGGGCCGTTCTGCACGATGGCGGAGGAGATGAGGCCTGCCTCGGCCAGGCTCGGCAGCAGCAGGGTATAGGCCCACAGGGCGCCGCCGGTGAGGATGGCGGCGATGGCGCCGGTGGCGGTCGCCCGCTGCCAGAGGATGCCGGCCGCGAAGGCCGGGCCCACCTGGGCGATGGCGGCGAAGGACAGGAGGCCGATCTGGGCCAGCTGCGCGTCGCCGGTGATGCGGTGATAGAGATACGCGGCCAGCACGATGACGAAGATGGCCACCCGCCGCACCATCAGGAGCAGGCTGGTCATGTCGTCGCGCGGGCCGCCGTCCGCCTTGGCGGCGCGATGGCGCAGCAGCAGCGGCATGACGAGGTCGTTGGAGACCATGATGGCGATGGCCACCGATTCCACGATCACCATGGCGGTTGCCGCCGAGAGCCCGCCCACGAAGGCGAGGAGCGCGATGCTGTCGAAGCCGGCGGCCAGCGGCACCGCCAGCACATAGACGTCGCTGTCCACCATCTGGAGCGGGAACAGGGTCATGCCGGCCAGCGCCAGCGGCACCACGAACAGGTTGATGAGCACGAGGTAGAGCGGGAACAGCCAGCGCGCCCGGCGGATCTCCGCTTCGCCCTTGTTCTCCACCACCGCCACGTGGAACTGCCGCGGCAACAGGATGAAGGCGCCGCCGGACAGCACCATCATGGTCAGCCAGTTGCCGAGCGGGAAGCCGTGCTCGAACGGCGCGGTGACGCCGGCCTCGCGCGCCGCGTACCACAGCTCCATGGGCCCGTCGAAGATCAGGAAGGTGACGACGATGCCCACGGCGAGGAAGGCCGCGAGCTTCACCAGGGATTCGGTGGCGATGGCGAGCATCAGGCCGTCCTGGTGCTCGGTGGCGTCGGTGTGGCGGGTGCCGAACAGGATGGCGAAGGCGGCCATGGCGCAGGCCACGAACAAAGCGAGGTCGCCCACCACCGTGCCGCGCCCGTGCTCCCCGGCGAAATGGCCGAGCATGGCCACGAGGGAGGCCGAGACCGCCTTCAGCTGCAGCGAGATGTAGGGGATGGCGCCGACGATGGCGACCAGCGCCACCAGCGCCGCGATGCCCTGGTTCTTACCGTAGCGCGCCGCGATGAAGTCGGCGATGGAGGTGATGTTGTTGGCCTTGGCGAGGCGCACGACCCGCAGGAAGACGGGGGCGCCCACGGTCATCAGGATGATGGGGCCGAGATAGATGGTGAGGAAGTCAAAGCCCTGGGTGGTGGCGAGCCCCACCGAGCCGAAGAAGGTCCAGGAGGTGCAATAGACCGCCAGCGACAGGGAGTAGATCATGGGCCGCGGGGCGCGCCGCGCCGCCTTCGGCCGCAGCCGGTCGCCATAGCTCGCGATGGCGAACAGGAAGCCGATATAGGCCAGAGCTGCGAAGATGACGACCGAGGCCCGAAGCATGTCTCCCGTCCGGCGGCCCGATCAGAAGCCTGCCCGTTGTCTTGTTTTCATTGGGGCCAACTCATCATTCGCCGCCGGCCTTGTCCAGCGCGGGGTTTCCCGGGGATCGGCCCTGCGCTACCGCGCCAGGAAGAAATCCACCGCCAGCGCCACCACCGGCGGCTGCCAGGCATGGGGGCCGTTATATTCCATGCTGGTCACGTCGTAGCCGGCGTCCTTGAGCAGAGTGGCGTGCACCCGCGCGCTGCGCTCGATGGGGATCTGCTCGTCATGGACCCCGTGGGAGATGAAGACGCGCGGCGCCCCCTGCTGGCGGTGCACCGACATGAAGCCGGCGGACGAGGCGATGACGTGGGTCACGAAATGCCCGTTGGTGAGGCCGAGGGACAGGGCATAGCTGCCGCCGTCCGAATGGCCGGCGAAGGCGATGCGGCCGGGATCGACGGCAAAGCGCGTGGCCACGGCGGCAAGGGCGGTTTCCAGGCGCTCGCGATCCGGCCCGTTGCCGGCGATGACGATGTCCCAGGTGGGAAAGGTCGATTGGGGCACCAGCAGCAGGAAGCGATGGCGCGCCGCATGGGCTTCCATCATGGGCAGGATCTTCGCCGCGCTGCCGCCGCCGCCGTGGAACAGCACCATCAGCGGCACCGGCGCGCCGAGGGCAAGGCCCTCCGGCACCACCAGGACCGTGTCCCGCCCGGCCGCGATGCCGAGATCGTGGCGGCCGGGTGGGAGCGGCGGCAGGTGTGGCGGTGTGGGTGTGAAGGCGATGTGGCCGACGAGATTGGAATCCAGCATGACGGGCCCTGATGAGCTTCTTTGCATCTGGTCTACCGTATGCAGAAGGCCAGATGAAGCCGAAAGTCGGCGCTGAAGTCAGGACTTTCCCGCGGCCTTCTCCAATGCGTCGCGCAAGGCGGAGACTTCCTTCTGGAGTCGCACCGCATCGGCCAGATCAAGGCCGGTGGCTTTGAGGATGCATTCGGGGATCTTCCGCGCCTGTGCCCGCAGCGCTTCCCCCTGGTCGGAAAGGCGCACTCGCACCACCCGCTCGTCCGCCGGATCGCGGCTGCGGGACAGGAGGCCCAAGGCCTCCAGCCGCTTCAGCAACGGAGTGAGGGTGCTGGATTCCAATCCCAGCTTGTCGCCGATGCCGCCCACCGTCTGGTCGTCCTTCTCCCACAGCGCGACCATGACCAGATATTGCGGATAGGTCAGGCCGATGGCGTCGAGCAGCGGCTTGTACACGCGGGTGAAGGCGTGGCTTGCCGCATAGAAGGAGAAGCACAGCAGGTCGTCCACGGGCATCAGCGCAGGGGCGGGCACGTCGGTCGGGAGCGGGTTCTCGGTCGGCGCGGCAGTTGGCTTGGCGGTGTCGTGGGGCATGGCAACGACCTTAGGTCACTGGCCGGAATATAATTCGTACACGATATAATCGCAATCGCTTGACATCGGTGGCCTGTCTGGTTAGAAAGATCGTACACGAATTAATCGTGTCGACTAAATATCGCCACGACATCTCGCAAGGAGCAGTCCGATGCCCGTGAACGTTCTCTACAGCACCTCCGCCCGCGCCACCGGTGGCCGTGATGGCCATTCCGCCACCCTCGACGGGGCGGTGGACGTGAAGCTCTCCACCCCCAAGGAACTGGGCGGCGCTGGCGGGGATGGCGTCAATCCCGAGCAGCTGTTCGCCACCGGCTATGCGGCCTGCTTCCTCGGCGCCATGAAGTTCGTGGCCTCCCAGGGCGGCAGCGCGAAGGTGCCCGCCGACGCCTCCGTCACCTCCACCGTGGGCATCGGCCCGCGCTCGGAAGGCGGCTTCGGCCTGGAGATCGCGCTTGAGGTGTCGCTGCCGGGCGTGGACCGCGAGGCGGGCGAGGCGCTGATCGCCAAGGCGCATCAGGTGTGCCCCTATTCCAACGCCACCCGCAACAATATCGACGTGAAGCTCAGCCTCGTCTGAGACGGCGGGCCTGTGCCCCGGCCGACGGCCGGGGCACAGGCGCTTGCGGCTCTCATGTCAGACCATTGATATGGCCTGCTGCGCATACGCTTCCGCTGGATTCCGGCTCGGTGCTCCGGCAGCGCCGTCGCTGGGCCGGAAAACGGGGGGCGGTCCGGGCGGGGTTCCGGCGGGTCCCGTCCCCTCAGCTCGCCTCGCTGCGCAGGGCCATTTTCTCGCGGCGGCGCTGGACCGAGGAGGGGATGTTCATGCCCTCCCGGTATTTTGCCACCGTGCGCCGGGCGATGTCGATGCCCTCTTCCTTCAGCTTCTGCACCAAAGTGTCGTCGGAGAGCACGTCGTCCGCGCTTTCGGCCTCGATGAGCAGCTTGATGCGGTGGCGCACCGCCTCGGCCGAGTGGGCCTCGCCGCCGCCCGAGGCGGAGATGGCCGAGGAGAAGAAGAATTTCATCTCCACGACCCCGCGCGGTGTGGAAATGTATTTGTTGGATGTCACCCGCGAGACGGTGGATTCGTGCATGCCGATGGCATCCGCCACCGTGCGCAGGTTCAGGGGGCGCAGATAGCGCACGCCGTGCAGCAGGAAGGCGTCCTGCTGGCGCACGATCTCGCTCGCCACCTTCAGGATGGTGCGGGCCCGCTGGTCGAGGGAGCGCGTCAGCCAGCTGGCGCTCTGCAGGCAGTCGGCGAGGAAGCTCTTCTCTTCCTGGGAGCGGGCATGCTTGACCACTGTGGCGTGATAGGTCTGGTTCACCAGCACCCGCGGCAGGGTCTCGGAATTCAGCTCCACCAGCCAGGTGCCATCGGTGCCGGGGCGCACATAGACGTCCGGAACCAGCGGATGCACCACGCCGGAGCCGAAGGCGAGGCCGGGCTTTGGATCGAGCCGGCGGATCTCGCCGATCATGTCCGCGAGATCCTCGGCATCTACGGCGCAGATGCGCTTGAGCGCATTGCGATCATGCCGGGCGAGCAGCTCCAGGTTCGCCACCAGCGCCTGCATGGCGGGGTCGAACCGGTCGCGTTCCTTGAGCTGGATGGCGAGGCATTCGGCGAGGTTGCGCGCACCCACCCCGGAGGGCTCGAAGGTCTGGATCAGCTTCAGCACCGCCTCGACCTCGGCGCGCGGCACGCCGAGCTGCTCGGCCAGCTGGTCGAGGTCGCCGGTGAAATAGCCGGTCTCGTCGATGAGGCCGATGATATGGACGCCGATGAGCCGTCGCGCCGGATCGCTTACCGCCACCGAAAGCTGCGCCTCCAGATGGTCGGCCAGCGTCGTTTCGGCGGTGAGGAAGGCTTCCGGATTGTAGTCGTCGCCCCGCTCTCCGCCGCCCCATTCGCCCGTGGAGGGGCTCTGGCCGGTGGAGCCGCCGCCGGTCGCGCCGCGGTCCGCGGGGGCGTCGTCGGGGAAGACATTGCCGAGATCGGTGTCGAGGCGCGTTTCCATGGCCGCGCGGCTCGGCTCCATGTCGCCTTCCATCCAGTCGCCGGAGACGGCCGCCTCGCGCTCGGGCGCGGGGGCGTCGTCCCGCGCCGCGGTTTCCGAGGGGGTCTCGCCGCTGGCGGCGTCGGCTGCGCCTTCGCCCTCGGTGATCCGCTCCAGCAGCGGATTGCGCTCCAGCTCCGCCTCCACGTAGGCGACAAGCTCCATGTTGGAGAGCTGCAGCAGCTTGATGGCCTGCATCAGCTGCGGCGTCATCACCAGGGATTGGCTCTGGCGGAATTCCAGCTTGGGGCTCAGCACCATGGCGGGAGCCTCCGCCGGAGACCTGCGCGGGAGGCGGCGCTCATAGCCGGAACTCCTCGCCCAGATAGAGGCGCCGCACCTCGGGGCTGGAGACGATGGATTCGGGATCCCCCTCCATCAGCACCGCGCCGGAATGGATGATGTAGGCGCGGTCGATCAGCCCCAGCGTCTCGCGCACATTGTGGTCGGTGATAAGCACGCCGATGCCGCGGGAGGTGAGGTGCCGCACCAGCGCCTGGATATCGCCCACCGCGATGGGGTCGATGCCGGCGAAGGGCTCGTCCAGCAGCATGAAGGACGGCTGGCTCGCCAGCGCGCGGGCGATCTCGAGGCGCCGCCGCTCGCCGCCCGACAGCGCGATGGACGGCGACTTGCGCACGTGGGTGATCTTGAATTCCTCAAGGAGGGCGTCGGTCTCCTCCCGGCGGCGGGCGCGGTTGGGCTCGGTCACCTCGAGCACGCCCATGATGTTGTCCTCCACCGAGAGGCCCCGGAAGATGGAGGCCTCCTGCGGCAGGTAGCCGATGCCGAGCCGGGCGCGGCGATACATGGGCATGGGGGTGATGTCGTGGCCATCGAGCTCGATGCGGCCATGGTCGGCCTTCACGAGGCCGGTCACCATGTAGAAGCAGGTGGTCTTGCCGGCACCGTTGGGGCCGAGCAGGCCCACCGCCTCGCCGCGGCGGACATTCAGGCTCACGTCCCGCACCACCTTGCGCCCGCCATAGGACTTGGCGAGGCCGAAGGCGGCGAGCGCGCTGGTGGAATCGAAGGGCTGGAGATCGCGGCCGTCGGCGGCGCGGCCATCAAGGGCGCGGTAACGGTCGTCCGGCTCCGTGTCCCAGCCGGAATCGTCATACATGGGAGCGTCTGCGGGGGCGTTGCGCGGGTCGTCCTCGTCCCACTCGCGCGCGTCGGGAGGCGTGGTGTTTGCGTTCCGGCGACCGGCGCCGGACCCGTTCTTCGACTTGCCGAATATGGACAGGACGTTCAACGCGACCTCCGCACCCCGGCCCCCAGATTGGAAGGTTTAGAACGTCCACGCCGGGGATGCAACGTTTCCATGCAAAATGCGGGCCGATCGCCGCCCCGCCCCGCCGGGACGGCGGGGAGGCGGGCGAGAGGTGAAGCTAAGCTCCTGATTTCAGGAAATGATCTTCCGGCGCACGGCGGCCATGCGCGGCGTGCCTTCATCGCCTGCCGGCGGGTTTCGACGAAGACGCGCGTTCGATTCCATCAGCGGCGCGGCGCCTGCCCGCCCTGGTCCGGCCTGGGCACGGTCTCCTGCTTCAGGCTGCCGGGGACGATGAGGCTTTCCACCCGTCCACCCTCGAATTTCGACACGCCGGAGATCAGGTCCACCACCAGCTTCTGGCCGCGGATCACGTTGGGGCCCTGGGTGAGGATCACCGGCTTGCCCACGAGGGTCACGGTGTTGGTCTTCATCTCGAAGACGCCGCTATCGCCGCTGGCGGTCTGCTCCTTGGTCTTCACCACCACGCCACCCACCGCTTCCAGCTTGCGGATCTGGCCCTTCTGGGAGGGGTCCACACCCGACGCCTGCTCGCCGCCGGTCTGCTGGGCTACGGAGCCTTCGTAATAGACCATGAGGTCCCTGGAGCGGAGCGTGGTGTCGCCCTGGGTCACCAGCACGTTGCCGGAGAACACCGCGACCTTGTCCTTGTCGCGCACCTCCAGCGAATCCGCGTTGATGCGCACCGGCTGGTCGCGGTTGCGGGCGAAGCCCTGCAATGCGTTGGGCACGTTGGACGTCTGCGCGCTCGCGCCGGTGGATGCCGCAATCCCCAGAACAGCGCCGCCTGGCGCCGCGAGGAGCATCGCGGCGACCACGACCCGGGCGAGGCGCCGCACGCGGAGGGCGGGGCTGGTTCGGTCCTGGGGCTGGCGGATCATGGG
>NZ_JAIVFN010000066.1 GCF_030015065.1 Xanthobacter autotrophicus
GGCTGGCCTCCGTTCGGGCCTGGGGGCGCTCTCCCGCCGCCTTATTGCGCCGGCAGGATGCGTTTGCCGCCGCGCGCCGCGTCGTCATAGACGCGGGTGTCGCCGGGCTTCAGGGAATAGCAGGTGTCGGCGATCACCGGCCGTCCCGCCGCCAGAAGCTGGCCCACGGTGGCGAAGCGGTAGCCCTTGGCCCTGAGCGCCGGGATCAGGATCTTCAGCGCCTCGGCGGTGTGCTTGCCGCGTCCGTTGGCGTGCATGAGCACGATGGAGCCGGGCCGGATGCCGCGCAGCATGTCCTCGGCCATGCCCTTGGCCCCGATGAAGGCGGGATCGCCCGAATCCACGTCCCACTGGATGGCGAGGTGGCCGCTGTCGTTCACATAGTTCAGGGATTCGGCGCTGCACGAGCCGTAGGGGAAGCGGAACAGGGCGCCGCCGCCGGTGCCCTGCGCCGATGCGCTCGGCAGCATGCAGCCCCTGGCCTGGACCTCGCTGCGGCGCAGGGCAAGGGCGATGTCCGCGTCGTCCACCTGCCGGCGCATGGCGTCGCCGGTGCGCACGGTGAGGTTGGCGTGGGACCAGGTGTGGTTGCCCATCTCGAACTGGGGGTCGGCGGTGAGCTGGTCGCCGCGCTCGGCATGGCTCATCAGCCACTTGCCGCCGGCGAAGAAGGTCGCCGCGACCCCCTCGGCGCGCAGATAGTCCACGATGGCCCCGTCATAGCCGGAAATCTCGCCCGACGCCTCGCACAGGTCGAAGGTGAGGGCGACCAGCTTCTGCCCCGCCGGCAGGTCCACCCGGCGGATGGAGCCGCGCAGGGCGGCCGGCACCGGGGGCAAAGACGGCGCCGCCATGTCGGGCAGGTTCACCGGGCCACCGGCGCGCGGGCGCACGATCTCCTCGCCCGGCCGCGCCGCCAGTGCTGCTGGCGCAAAGCAGGCGGGGCCCGCCGCCGGCCCGGCGAGAACCGGAACGGAGAGGGGCAGCAGCAGAAGCGCGAGGCAAAAGGCGGATCGGACGGACACGGGACACTCGACAGGTGCGAAGGATCGTGCTTGGGCATAGGCTCGTCGGCCGCCCTTGGCCAGTGCGCGGCGGTCACGACCTGTTGCGCGCCGAAACATCAGCGCGAGCATGGCCGTGGATCACCAGATTCCATTTGAGAAGGGTGCGGCGGCAGGCTAACCGGCGGGAATGGGGCGCCGGCCATCGGATGGCGCCCTGATCGCAGGATCGAAAGCCCATGAACGTCCTCTCCATCCAGTCCCATGTCGCCTACGGCCATGTGGGCAATTCCTCCGCCGTGTTCCCGCTGCAGCGGCTCGGGGTGGAGGTGTGGGCCATCAACACCGTGCAGTTCTCCAACCATACCGGCTATGGCGCGTGGCGGGGGCAGGTGTTCGAGGCGCAGGTCATCGGCGAGCTGGTGGAAGGCATCACCGAGCGCGGCGTGCTGCCGCGCTGCGACGGCGTGCTCTCCGGCTACATGGGCTCGGCGGACATCGGCGCCGCCATCCTCGACGCGGTGGCGCGGGTGAAGGCGGCCAACCGCAACGCCGCCTATTGCTGCGACCCGGTGATCGGCGATGTGGGCCGCGGCATTTTCGTGCGCCCCGGCATCGCCGAGCTGATGCGTGACCTGGCGGTGCCGGCGGCGGATGTCATCACCCCCAACCAGTTCGAGCTGGAGTTGCTCTCGGGCCGCGCCTGCGCCTATCTCGACGATGCCATCGCCGCCTGCGACGCCCTGCATGCGCGGGGGCCGAAGGTGATCCTCGTCACCAGCCTCAATGTGGCGGAGACGCCGCCCGACTGCATCGACCTGATCGCCTCGGGGCCGGACGGGCGCTTCCTGGTGCGCACGCCGCGCCTGGCGGTCTCGCTCAACGGGGCGGGGGACGCCATCGCCGCCCTGTTCTTCTTCCACGTGCAGCGCACGGGATCGACCGCCGAGGCGGTTTCCGCCGCCGCATCCTCCATTTACGGGGTGCTGGAGCGGACGGAAAAGGCACAGTCTCGAGAATTGCTGCTGGTGGAGGCCCAGGATGAGTTCGTGCGGCCTTCCCGGCTCTTTTCCGCCTCGGTGATCTGAGGCAGAAATGTGGCAGCCGCCGGTGGCGGCCGCGATTCTGAAGAACCGTGCGCAGGGGCGCGGGGGTGTCCTTCCGCCGAGCGTCGAGACCTGATCCCAATGCCGCGCCGCTTCGTGACCCTGGATGTGTTCACCTCCCGCCCGTTCGGGGGCAATCCGCTCGCCGTGGTGCTCGACGCCCAGGGGCTCGACGACGCGGCCATGCAGCAGATCTCCCGCGAGTTCAACGTCTCCGAGACGGTATTCGTGCTGCCGCCGAAGAATCCGGCCAACCGGGCGCGCATCCGCATCTTCTCGGTGGCCCACGAGATGCCGTTCGCCGGCCATCCCACCGTGGGGGCGGCGGTGCTGCTGGCGCTGGAGGACAATCTCGCCAAGGGCACCTTGAGGATCGAGGAGCCCATCGGCACCGTCACCTGCGAGGTGACGACCCAAGGCATGGGGCAAGGGGCCGGCCAGGGAGCCGGCCAAGGCGCGGGCTCGCGCAAGGGGGCGGCGGTGTTCACCGTGCCACGCAAGGGCGAGCTGGAGGAGGTGGACATCTCCCGCGCCGCCTGCGCCGAGGCGCTGAGCCTCGACGAGAGCGACATCGGCTTCGACGCCCACCGGCCGGTGGTGGCCTCGGCCGGCGTGCCGTTCTTGTTCGTGCCGCTGGCCGACCTCACCGCGCTCGCCCGCGCCCGGCCGGACGAGGCGGCCTTCATCAATTCGCTCGGTGGCTTCGGCGAGGCGCTCTACCTCTACACGCTGGACGAGGAGGGCGACGCCGACTTCCGCGCCCGCATGTTCTCCCCCGGCCTCGGCACCGAGGAGGACCCCGCCACCGGCGCCGCCGCGGCCGCCTTTCCCTGCGTCCTCCTCGACGCCGAGAACCGGGTGGACGGCCACCACAAGGTGCGCATCGACCAGGGCTTCGAGATGGGGCGTCCCAGCCGGATGGATCTCGGCTTCACGGTGAAGGGCGGGCAGGTGCTGGACGCCACCATCGGCGGCTCCGCCGTGGTGATCGCCGAAGGGGTGCTGCACATCTGAGCCTTATCAATATGTGGATTTGAAAGAACTCACGGAGCCCGTGGGGAATAGCGTGCCGTTTGACCTTGGCGCGGCCGGGATCTCTCCTATGTGTGCTGCATCGCAACACTCCCACAGGCCCGTCCGGAGGGTTTCCCATGAGCGCAGCCACCCTGTTCGACAGCTTCCGCCTCGGCGACATGACCCTGCCCAACC
Organism: Xanthobacter autotrophicus; assembly: GCF_030015065.1. Classification (GTDB taxonomy): domain Bacteria; phylum Pseudomonadota; class Alphaproteobacteria; order Rhizobiales; family Xanthobacteraceae; genus Xanthobacter; species Xanthobacter autotrophicus_D. Next base: position 3,320 of record NZ_JAIVFN010000066.1, read on the forward strand.
GCATCGTCATGGCGCCCCTGACCCGCAACCGCGCCGGCGCCGGCTTCGTGCCGGGCCCGCTGGCACCGGAATATTACGCCCAGCGCGCCGATGCCGGCCTGCTCATCACCGAGGCCTCGCAGATCTCCCAGCAGGGCCAGGGCTATCAGGACACCCCCGGCATCTACACCGACGCCCAGGTGGAGGGCTGGAAGGCCGTGACCGACGCCGTGCACGCCAAGGGCGGGCACATCGTCATCCAGCTCTGGCACGTGGGCCGGGTGTCCCACACCGCGCTGCAGCCGGACGGCGGCGCACCGGTGGCGCCGTCCGCCATCCGGGCCGAGACCAAGACCTTCGTGAACAACGGCTTTGCCGACACCTCCGAGCCCCGCGCGCTGGAGCGCTCCGAGATCGCCGGCATCCTTGAGGATTATCGCCGCGCCGCCGCCAACGCCATCAAGGCCGGCTTCGACGGCGTGGAGATCCACGGCGCCAACGGCTACCTGATCGACCAGTTCCTGCGCGACGGCGCCAACCAGCGCACCGACGATTATGGCGGCTCCATCGAAAACCGCACCCGCTTCCTGCTGGAGGTGGTGGACACCATCATCGGAGAGATCGGCGCCAACCGCACCGGCCTGCGCCTGTCGCCCGTATCCCCCGCCAACGGCCTCACGGATTCCGATCCCCAGGCGCTGTTCAATCACGTGATGGAGGAACTGGAGAAGCGCCACCTGCTCTATATCCATGTGGTGGAGGGCGCTACCGGCGGCCCGCGCGACGTGGCGCCGGACTTCTCCTTTGAACAGCTGCGCAAGCGCTTCACCGGCCCGTGGATGGTGAATAACGGCTACGACCTCGACCTCGCGGTGCGCGCGCTCGCCGAGGGCCGGGCCGACCTCGTGGCCTTCGGCAAGCCGTTCATCTCCAATCCGGACCTGGTGGAGCGGCTGCGCCGCAACGCCCCCCTGAACGAGCCCGACCGCGACACCTTCTACGGCGGCGGCGCCAAGGGCTATACCGACTATCCCACCCTCGCGGACGCCGCGGCGTGACCGCCGACGCCGGCTGGGGGGTCAAATGGAACGTGGACCGGCGCATCGCGCCGGTCCATCGGCTTGACCTGCGCGCCGAGCCGGGCGGCTGGCCGGAGCTGGACACCCGCCGCGCCGAGGTGGAGGCCCATTTCGCCCAAAGGGCGGCGGACAATCCGCATTTGTGGAACGGTCCCATATTGCTGCTGCGCGATTATGCCTTCTCGGACGGCGTGCTCTCCGGCGGCTTCCGGCAGACGGATTTTGCCGCCTTCACCTTCTGGCGCGACGCGGGCTGGCGCGACCTCGGCATGGTCAATGCCTTCGCCCTCGCGGCCATCGAAGGGGTGGATGGCGGCTTCATCCTGGGGGTGATGGGGCCGCATACGGCCTCGGCCGGGCGCACCTATTTTCCCGGCGGCACCCCCGACCCCTCCGACATCACCGCCGAGGGGCGGGTGGACCTCCACGCCTCCATGCTCCGCGAGCTGGAGGAAGAGACCGGCCTTTTGCCCTCCGATATCGCCCGTGACGAAGGCTTCACCGGCCTGTTCGACGGCCCGCGTGTGGCGCTGCTCGGCCGTCTCGTGTTCGACGCCCCGGCGGACGCGCTGGCCGCGCGCATCCGCGCCTTCCTGGCACGGGAGGGCCAGCCGGAGCTTTGCGACGTGGCGGTGGTGCATTCGGAAGCCGACATCACCCGTGAGATGGCACCGTTCGCGGTGGACTACATGCGCGCGCGCTGGGCGGCGCGGGGACAGGCTGTTGCACGGTGAACCCTCCCCCGCAGGCGGGAGAGGGAGTGACGGCGCTCCATTTCAAGCGGAGCCACGCCCACGAGCGCTCGCCCCTTGCGCGCGGGCCATCCCTCCGGTATGAGCTTCCTCCCGATCTATCGAGCGAAGAGTAGAGCGCCCCGTGTCGTCCCGTGCGACCAAGACTGCCGCTTCTGCCCCCCGGACCATCAAGGTTCCGGGCAACGCTCTGATTCTGCGCGCGCTTCTTCTCCTTAGCCGCCCCTGAGGGCCGGCCGGGCACACGCCTGGGCACTCAGGGGACACGCCGCCGCCGGGTTGAAGACCCGGCGCCCGTTTCGGCTTATGATCCGGCAAAACCACGCCCGACCGATGAAGGGCTCCGCCGGACCGCCAGAAGGACCGTTCCGATGACCGACACTTCCGCCGCCCCCGTCGCCGGCAAGCCCGTATCCGATCGCGACCGGGTTATCATCTTCGACACCACCCTGCGCGACGGCGAGCAGTGCCCCGGCGCCTCCATGACTTTCGAGGAGAAGCTGGAAGTGGCCGCGCTCCTCGACGAGATGGGCGTGGATGTGATCGAGGCCGGCTTCCCCATCGCCTCCATCGGCGATTTCGAGAGCGTGGCGGAGATCGCCCGCCGGGCGAAGAATGCCACCATCGCCGGTCTCTCCCGCGCCGCGCTGAACGACATCGACCGCTGCGCCGAGGCGGTGAAGCACGCGAAGCGCGGGCGCATCCACACCTTCCTGTCCACCTCGCCGGTGCACATGAAGTACAAGCTCCAGAAGCAGCCCCACGAGGTGCTGGAGATGGTGGTGGCCTCAGTCACCCGCGCCCGCAACCATGTGGAGGACGTGGAGTGGTCGGCCGAGGACGGCACCCGCACCGAGATCGACTTCCTGTGCCGCTGCGTGGAAGCCGCCATCAAGGCCGGCGCCACCACCATCAACATTCCCGATACCGTGGGCTACACCACTCCGGCCGAGTATGAGGCCCTGTTCCGCACCGTGATCGAGCGCGTGCCCAACTCCGACAAGGCCGTCTTCTCGGTCCATTGCCACGACGATCTCGGCCTGGCGGTGGCCAACTCGCTGGCCGGCCTCGCCGGCGGCGCGCGGCAGATCGAATGCACCGTCAACGGCATCGGCGAGCGCGCGGGCAATGCGGCGCTCGAAGAAGTGGTGATGGCCATCGAGACCCGCTCGGACGTGCTGCCCTATCGCTCGGGCATCAATACCAGGATGTTGACCCGCGCCTCCAAGCTGGTGTCGGCGGTGACCTCGTTCCCGGTGCAGTACAACAAGGCCATTGTCGGCCGGAATGCCTTCGCCCATGAGAGCGGCATCCACCAGGATGGCATGCTCAAGCATACCCAGACCTACGAGATCATGACGCCGGAAAGCGTCGGCGTCTCCAAGACCTCGCTGGTCATGGGCAAGCATTCGGGCCGCGCCGCCTTCCGCGACAAGCTCAAGACCATGGGCTACGAGCTGGGCGAGAACGCCCTGAACGACGCCTTCACCCGCTTCAAGGACCTCGCCGACCGCAAGAAGGTGGTCTATGACGAGGACATCGAGGCGCTGGTGGACCAGGGCATCGCCGCCGCGCACGATCGCATCAAGCTCATCTCCTTGTCGGTCATCGCCGGCACCCGCGGCCCGCAGCGCGCCACCATGAAGCTGGAGGTGGACGGCCAGGTGAAGACCGAGGAGGCCGAGGGCAACGGCCCGGTGGATGCCACCTTCAACGCCATCAAGGCGCTGGTGCCCCATCAGGTGAAGCTCGACCTCTACCAGGTCCACGCGGTCACCGAGGGCACCGACGCGCAGGCGGAAGTCTCGGTGCGGCTGGAAGAGAACGGCAAGGCCGTGACCGCCCGCTCGGCGGACCCGGACACGCTGGTTGCCTCCGCGCAGGCCTACATCACCGCCCTCAACAAGCTGCAGATGAAGCGTCAGACCATGAACCCGCAAAGCGCCGCGGGCTGACCGTCAGGATCGTTGCGACCAAGACAAGGGCCGCCCCTCCGGGGGCGGCCTTTTGCTTTGGCGCTCCGCTCGGTCGCCTGAGGGAGAGCCCGCGGGCTTTTGATGTTCGCATTTTTCTTCCCTCTCAGGTTCGTGGCAGGGGAAATCGGCGGCGCCGAAGCCCGGCTCCGAATGCCGGTCCTGATAAAAATTGTTTTATTATCAATATTTTATGTCGTGTGGCTGGGCTGTGGCGGGGCGATCTGATGGCGGCGGGGCCGGCGGATGGTGCCCCGCTGCGGGCCGGCCGGTACGGGGGAGCCGCCGCGGTGACGCCATTTCGGGCTTGACGGGTGCCCTTACGCGACCTTCAAAAGAGGCAAGGGCGTTCGCCAGAAACGCCCTTTAGGAGGAAACCCCCATGCGTATCCTGTCAGCGGCGCTCGCCATCGCCGCCGCGCTCGGACTGTCCACGGGTCTTGCCCCTGTCGCCGGCGCCCAGACCTATCCCAGCCGCCCCATCACCATGGTGGTGCCTTTCGCCGCGGGCGGGCCGACCGACACGGTGGCGCGCCTCGTCGCCGAATCCATGTCCAAGACCCTGGGCCAGCAGGTGATCGTGGAGAATGTGGGCGGTGCCGGCGGCACCCGTGGCGCGGGCCAGGTGGCGAAGGCAGCCCCGGACGGATACACGCTGCTGCTCCACCATATCGGCCACGCCACCGCGGCCAGCCTCTACCGCAAGCTGCCCTACAATCCCGCCACGGACTTCGAGGCGGTGGGCCTCGTCACCGCCGTGCCCATGACCATGATCGCCAAGAACGGCTTCGCGCCCAAGACCATGGCCGAGGTGATCGAATACGTGAAGGCGAACAAGGACAAGGTGACCTACGGCAATGCGGGCGTCGGCTCTGCCTCGCACCTGTGCGGCATGCTGTTCATGTCCACCATCGGCGCCCAGATGACGACGGTGCCCTATCAGGGCACGGGCCCGGCCATGAACGACCTCGTGGGCGGCCAGATCGACCTCATGTGCGACCAGACCACCAACACCACCGGCCAGATCAAGGGCGGCAAGGTGAAGGCCTATGCGGTGACCACCAAGGACCGGGTGAAATCCCTGCCCGACGTGTCCACCATGCAGGAAAGCGGGCTGAAGGATTTCGAGGTGGCGGTCTGGCACGGCATCTACGTGCCCAAGGGCACGCCGAAGGACATCGTGGACAAGTTGAACGCCGCGCTCAGCACTGCGCTTGATGACCCCAAGGTGATCGCCCGCTTCGCCGACCTCGGCACCGAGCCGGAGCTCAAGGATCGCCGTAGCCCGGCCTTCCACAAGGCGTTCGTGACCTCCGAGATCGGCAAGTGGAAGCCCATCATCCAGGCCGCCGGCGTCTACGCCGACTGACCTGCCGGGCGCGAGTGAGGGCAGGGGCGGGACCCGAGCGGGGCGACTGAACGCGCCGTCTCGGTCCATCCCCGCCTCCATGGCGCAGGACGCGTGCCGGCCGCCCGGAGTGCGATGCATCCCCGTGGCGCGCGGCCCGGATCGCCCGGAGTCCGCATGGCGGGCTCCGGGCGCAGCCGTCCATGCAAGACCGGCCGGCGGGTGCGCCCGGATGCGACGGGCAAGGCACGGCGGGCGAACCGCGCTGCTCCGGGGCGGGCGCCGGATCCAGTCGCGGAGCGACACTCAAGCAGAACAACAATCGGTGGAGCGAGGGGCTCATGCATATCATCCGCAATCCCAGGGATGTCCTGTCCGGACTCCTCTTCCTCGTGCTCGCGGCGCTGTTCGCCTGGCAGACGCAGGAACTGCCCATGGGCACGACGGTGCGCATGGGGCCGGGTTTCTTCCCGCTGCTGCTCGCCGGCCTGCTCGGCCTTCTGGGGCTGATCGTGCTCGTCAACGGCCTGCGCTTTCCCGGCGAGATGCCGAGCGGCATCGCGTGGTGGGCGCTCGGCGTCATCGTCTTCTCGGTCGTCTTCTTCGGCTTCGCCGTGCGACCCCTCGGCTTCCTGCCGGCGCTCGCCATCTCGGTGTTCGTCTCGGCGCTGGCCAGCCGCAAGTTCCATCTGGTGACCGCCACCGCCATCACGGCGGCGATGACGCTGTTCGCCTGGGCGGTCTTCATCAAGGGGCTGGGCCTGCCTTTGCCCCTGCTCGGCCCCTGGCTCGGCGGCTACTGAGGAGCGAAGGTCATGGAACTCTTCGACAATCTCGCCCTCGGCTTCTCTGTCGCCCTGTCCTTCCAGAACCTGTTCTACTGCTTCCTGGGGGTGCTGCTCGGCACCCTCATCGGCGTGCTGCCGGGCCTCGGCCCCATCGCCACCATCGCCATGCTGCTGCCCATCACCTTCGGGCTGCCGCCGGTGTCCGCGCTCATCATGCTGTCGGGCATCTATTACGGCGCCCAGTATGGCGGCTCCACCACCGCGATCCTCATCAACCTGCCGGGTGAATCGTCGTCCGTGGTGACCGCCATCGACGGCCACCAGATGGCGAAGAACGGCCGCGCCGGGGCGGCGCTGGCCACGGCGGCGCTGGGCTCCTTCTTCGCCGGCACGGTGGCGACCTTCCTGCTCGCGGTGTTCGCGCCGCCGCTGGCGGATCTGGCGCTGCAGTTCGGTCCGCCGGAATATTTCTCGCTGATGGTGCTGGGCCTTGTCGCCTCGGTGACGCTGGCGTCGGGCTCGGTGGTCAAGGCCATCGCCATGATCGTGCTCGGCCTGCTGCTGGGCCTCTCGGGCCAGGACATCTACACCGGCACTCCGCGCTTCACCTTCGACTTGCCCGAGCTTTCCGATGGCTTCGATTTCGTGGCTTTGGCCATGGGCATGTTCGGCATCAGCGAGATCATCCGCAACCTGGAGGACGAGCACGAGCGCTCCCTCGTGGCGGCCAAGGTGAAGAGCCTGATGCTCACCAAGGAGGAGTTCAAGCGCATCATCGGCCCGGTGCTGCGCGGCACGGCGCTGGGCTCCTTCCTGGGCATCCTGCCCGGCGGCGGGGCCATGCTGTCGTCCTTCGCGTCCTATTCCATCGAGAAGAAGATCTCGAAGACCCCGCGCGAGTTCGGCCGCGGCGCCATCGAGGGCGTGGCCGGGCCGGAGAGCGCCAACAATGCCGGCGCGCAGACCTCCTTCATCCCCATGCTGACGCTCGGCATCCCCTCCAACCCGGTGATGGCGCTGATGATCGGCGCCCTGATCATCCAGGGCATCACGCCGGGGCCGAACGTGGTCACCGAGAAGCCGGACCTGTTCTGGGGCGTCATCGCCTCCATGTGGATCGGCAATTTCATGCTGGTGCTGCTCAACCTGCCATTGATCGGGCTGTGGGTGCGGCTCTTGACTGTGCCGTACCATGTCATGTTCCCGGCGATCATCGCGTTCTGCTGCATCGGCGTGTACAGCGTGAACAACAATACGTTCGACGTCTATTCCATGGCCCTGTTCGGGGTGCTGGGCTATGCGCTGGTGAAGCTCGATTGCGAGCCGGCGCCACTGCTGCTGGGCTTCGTCATCGGCCCCATGCTGGAGGAATATCTGCGCCGCGCCATGCTGATCTCGCGCGGCGACCCCATGGTGTTCGTGACGCGGCCCATCTCCGCCATCCTGCTGATGCTGGCGGTGGCGGCGCTGGTGGTGGTGCTTTTGCCCTCGGTGCAGAAGACCCGCGAGGAGGCCTTCAAGGAATAGGGCAGGGCAGAGCGGGAGGGGTGGTGCCCGGTACCGGTTCCCGGCGCGGATGGCGCGCCTGTGGAAAAACCACCCCTTCCGCTCTTGCCAGCCCCGAATGCATTTGCTACACGGACGCCTCCTTCCGGGGGCACCTCCGGAACGGGCGCATAGCTCAGTTGGTAGAGCAGCTGACTCTTAATCAGCGGGTCCTAGGTTCGAGCCCTAGTGCGCCCACCACTTATCCCAGCGGTGGCAAGGACGAGCCCTGAAGGCGGTCGCTTTCCGGCGCTCCCGGGGACTTTCAAGCACAACAGGCTTAACCATCCGGCCGGCCGGCTCCTCGCGCATGCATATGCGGTCATGGCCGGCCCTGATCTGCCTGCAAGGCGCGAAAATGGCGGTCCCGGCAATCACATCGCGTCCGCCCGTCGCGTGAGACGGTCATAGAAGAGGCTGTTGCGATACTGCAGTGCAGCAGGACAATGGCTGCCATATACCGCGCTGCGGCAAGAATATATTACCCTCCAACCAAGGAACGGGGTGAAGTCGGTGGCAATTTCTGCTTTACTCTCGTTCCAAACACAATGTCCCCGGAACGACGGGGTGCGGGAGGGATGCTGTGACTTTTGAAACCAACGGTCGGCCGCGCCGGCCCATTGGTCGTGTGGCGGCGAGGAGTATCGCCGTCAAGGATGGCATGGGGCGCGAGGGCGCGGCGGTGCTGGTTGTCGCCCTGTCGTGCGCCATTTCGGGCCTGATGATGGGCCTGTGCCTTGCGGCCGCCCACTGGCCGGCTTTGGCCTTCCTGTTCGGCGCCGTGCTCGCGGGCACGGGCGTGTGGTTCGCCAAGGATCTGATGGCCGAGCAGAAGGCCTGAGGCCACGTGTTTGAAGATGGCGTTCGGCTCGCGGGCCGGACGCCATTTTCGTTTGCCCGCCATTTTCGTTTGCCCGCATCGGCCCGCGCGGGCCGGACCGGGATCAGCCGGCGGCGAAGGGATGGCGCGCGCTCGACATCCGTGCCAGCACGTCCGTGGGCCGGGGCGTGCCGCTCACCGCGCGCTCGATGGCGATGCGGGTGGCCTCGCGGTTGAAGGCCTGGATCTTCGCATTGTCGCTCGCATCCCAGTGGATGAAGACGCCGACGCAGATGAAGATGTCGTCGGCCTCCTCCACCGGGATGATGCCCTCCGCCACGCAGTCGGTGACCGCCCTGGCCACCGCATATTGCGCCGGGCCGAACATCTGCACCGCCTGGCGGGCGTCCTTGATGGTCACCTTGTTGAACAGCACGGTGGCGGGCTTGGCCAGAAGGTTGGGCTCCACCACGGCGAGCAGGGTGGTGAAGCCGTCCTTGTTGTTGGTCAGCGCATTGACGAACGCGGTCTCGGCGGACGAGCCGCGCGGGCCCATGACGAGGTCGATATGGGCGACCTCGTTGCCCTCGCCCACGAGGGCCTCGCCCACCATCAGGCGATCAATCTTCGGCATGAAACCCTCCAAAAATGCATGACATTCTGAAACGGGCCGCGGGTTTCCCGCAGCTGTTCCCTTTGTCATGCAATAACGCGACCGGCCCCCGCCCGCGCCGGGGCGCATCCCCATCCGTGGGATTCGCAGGGCGACCGGTTCCGCAGGCTGGTCCCGTTCGCGCGGATCGTGCTCCGGGGCTCACTGGACCTCGAACGGCAGGTTGCCGGTGGCGGCGGCGCCGCGGCCGTCGCGCACGGTGACGAACACCCGGTAGCGGCCCGGCGGCAGGCCGGCGATGCGCACGCCGACGGGGGAGGGATCGTGGATGCCGGCGGGAAAGCTCGGGGGCACCGGCTCGGGATCGCCACCGACGCTGCGGACGGTGGTCTCGGCCATGATCGCCCAGTCCATCCGCAGCGGGTCGCCGTCCGGATCGGTGGCCGTCAGGCGCACCTGCGTGCCGCTGTCGGCGGTGAAGCGCACGGGGCCGGCGAAGGTGAGGGCGAGGATGCGCGGCGCCCGGTTGGCGCCGCCGGGGGGCGTTCCGCCCCAGGATTCGGCCATGGCCTCCACCGTCTCGGTCCATTCGCCGGTGGGCAGCAGCAGGGAATACCAGGTGGGCGTCACCTCCTGCTTCTGGCCCCACAGGAAGGGCATGGCGCCCACCCCCGCCTGCTTGGCCGTGAGCAGGTAGCGCCGCACGCGGTCGGCCTTGGCGGTGGAGGTGGGCTCCAGCTTGGCGCCCCACGGCGTTCCGGGCGCGTCCCAGTGGCCCTGCGCGCCCATCTCGGTGAGGATCAGCGGGCCGGTCCAGCCCTGTGCCCGGGCCCGCTTGACCGCGGTGAGCAGTCCGTCGCCATAGCCGTTGATGCCGATGACGTCGATGCTGGGGGCGTGGCGCCTGATCAGGGCGGCCTTGTCCTGCCCCACCTCGGCGAGGGCCACCAGGGTGGGGTGCTGGCCGTCCAGCGTCTTGGCGAGCTTCGCCGCCTCCTCGATGGCCGGCCACACGGCCATGGCGTCCTCGGGGGTGAGGTCCACTTCCACCTCGTTGCCGATGCCCCACATGAGCAGGGCCGGATGGGTGCGATAGCGCTCCACCATGTGGCGCAGCGTCTCCAGCTGCTGGGCTACGGCGGCGCGGTTGGCATAGTCGAAGCCGAGGCGGGGATGCCCGAGCCACAAGCCGACGATCACCTTCAGGCCGGCGCGCTGGGCGGCGTCGAGGATCTCCCCCGGCTCCTGCCCGTAGGTGCGGATCGTGTTGGCGCCGAGCGCCTTCAGCTCGCCGAGGCGCGTCTCGGCGCTTGTGCCGTTGGGGATGAAGGGCTTGCCATCCACGATGATGTCGGCGCCGCGCACGGAAACCTGCGCGGCGTGGAGGACGGAGGGGAGAAGCAGCGCGCTGAGCGCGAGGGAGAGGGCACGACGCACGGCAACCGGACTCGCGTTTTGAAACCTGATCGACTGCACTGCACCATGAAGGGTGCGGGGGCATGGCGGCAAGGCCAACTTGACGCGGCCGAGGGTCCGGCGCCTCGCGCCCGGCGGTCGGCGGCGGGGTGAACAGGGCGGGCGATCTGCTATAAGGCCCGCGTTCGCGGCTGCAGCGAGGTCCCGCCCATGTTCGTGCTCGCCCACCTCTCCGATCCCCACCTCGGACCCATCCCCGAGGCGCGGATCTCCGAGCTTCTGGGCAAGCGCTTCTTCGGTATGATGAACTGGATCGGCGCGCGGCGGCGCAATTTCGGCGCGGCCACCCTGGCCCCGCTCATCACCGACATCCTCGCCCACGCGCCGGACCACATCTGCGTCACCGGCGACCTCGTGAATGTGAGCCTGCCGGCGGAGTTCGATACCGGCGCCACCTTCCTCGCCTCCCTGGGCGCGCCGGAGAGGGTCTCCGTGGTGCCGGGGAACCACGACGCCTATGTGCGCTCGGCCATGCACTATCACCTGGAGCACTGGGCGCCGTTCCTCGCCGGCGACGACACCCATCCCCACACCCCGGTGGACGTGGACGCCTTTCCCTATGTGCGCCGGCGCGGTCCGGTGGCGGTGGTGGGCGTATCCACCGCCGTGCCCACCGCCGTGTTCCTCGCCAGCGGGGAGGTGGGCCGCGGCCAGCGCACCCGTCTCGGGGCCCTGCTGGCGCAGCTGAAGGCGGAAGGGCTGTTCCGGGTGGTGATGATCCACCATCCGCCGGTGGGCGAGCGCCCCTTCCATCGCGACCTGCGCGATGCCGCCGCGGTGCGGGCGGTGCTGGCGGAAGCCGGGGCGGAGCTGGTCATCCACGGCCACGACCACCGCGCCTCGCTCGGCGAGATCGCCGCGGAGGCCGGGCCGATCCCGGTGGTGGGCGTGCCCTCCGCCTCGGCGGGGCCGGAGTCCGAGCGCGGTCCGGGCGGCTACTGCCTCTACCGCGTCTCCGGTGCGCCCGGCGCGTGGCGGTGCGACATGGAGCGGCGGGGTTACAAGCGGGGCGAAACGAGCGTTCAGTCGCTGACGCGGCAAATCCTCTTCGGCGATGCGGCCGTTTCGTAACAGTCATGGCAAAAACGTGCCGTTGAAACGGCATGGATGTGACCGGCGAAGTCCCAGCGTAACGACTTGTAACGCAAGGTTGATTACAGAACTTTAAGTTGCCCGCGGGCGGCTCGGAGCCGATGCTTCCTTCGTCCCTTGAAGGAGGACTACAGATGAAACGAGCCGTCATTGCCGCCACTGCCGCTGCGCTCATCGCCGGCTCGGCGGCGACCTTCGCCGCCAATTCCAATGCCGGCCCCGATGCCGGCGGCCGCTGGCATCCCAGCGCCGAGGACCGTGCCATCCTCACCGATGCGCGCATCGTCGCCCTGAAGACCGCGCTCAAGCTCACGCCCGAGCAGGAGAAGCTCTGGCCCGGCGTGGAAGCGACGCTGAAGCAGGTGTCGCAGGACCGGATGGCCCGTCGCGATGAAGCGCGCGCCGCCCGTCAGGCGGCCCGCGAGTCCAATGCGCCGCCCGATCCCATCGCCCGGATGCGCGCCATGGCCACCCGCATGGATGCCGGCGCGGCCGACCTGCGCAAGATCGCGGATGCCGCAGACCCGCTCTACAAGACCCTGGACGAGAGCCAGAAGCAGCGCCTCAACCTGATGCTGCGCCACCAGTTCCGCGGCATGGGCGGCCCGCATGGCCCGCATGGTCCTCACGGCGACGGCCCGCGTCGCGGCTGACCTGACGATGCGTCATCCCCCGTCGGCGTCGATCCATGATGCCGACGGGGGCGCCGGGCGCCGTTCCGGCGCTGTCGATCCGGGTCGCGGCCAAGGGCTCAAGTCCTTCATCGGCCGTGGATCATGCCCCGCAGCGCGCCTTCTGACAGGCTCCCATGAGCATCCTTCATGGATTCGTTGACGATTATTGATTTTCAATAGGGCTGGCCAATCCATAGAATGGCTGTGAAAGGCGCCGACCGGCGCCGCACAGCGAGACGTTCCATGTCTGCCACGTCCTCAGTGTCGGCGCCTCCGGGCGCGCGGCGCGCGGTCCCCGCCATCCTGATCCTGGTGGCCGGTTGCCTCATCGCCCTCATCACCTTCGGCCCGCGCTCCGTCTTCGGCCTGTTCCTGTTGCCCATGTCGCAGGAATTCGGCTGGGGCCGCGACGTGTTCGGCCTCGCGGTGGCGGTGCAGAACCTGCTCTGGGGCCTCGGCTCGCCGTTCGCGGGCGCGGTGGCGGACCGGTTCGGCACCGTGCGCGTGATGTGCGCCGGCGCGCTGCTCTATGCCGCCGGCCTCGCGCTCATGGCCTATGCCACCACGCCTGGCCTTTTACACCTGACCGCCGGCGTGATGGTGGGCTTCGGCCTGTCCGCGGCGTCCTTCAACCTGGTGCTCGCCGCCTTCGGCAAGCTCCTGCCCAACGAGTGGAAGTCCATCGGCTTCGGCGCGGCGACGGCGGCGGGCTCCTTCGGCCAGTTCCTGTTCCCGCCGCTGACCCGCGCGCTGATGGATTCCATCGGCTGGCACGAGACGCTGATCATCTTCGGCGCATCGCTGCTCATCGTCATGCCGTTCTCGCTGGCGCTGGCCACGCGCGGCGTGGCCCCGGCCGGATCGGAGGCGGCGGTTCAGGCGCCGCAGCAGAGCATCGGCGCCGCTCTCGGCGAGGCGCTGCGCCATCCGAGCTATGTGATGTTGGTGCTCGGCTTCTTCACCTGCGGCTTCCAGCTCGCCTTCGTCACCGTACACATGCCCGCCTTCCTGGTGGACAACGGGGTGAGCCTTTCGGTGGGTGCCTACACGCTGGCGCTGATCGGCCTGTTCAACATCATCGGCTCGCTCACGGCGGGCTACCTGTCCAGCCGGGTCTCGCGCAAGTGGCTGCTGGCCTGGATCTATGCCGGGCGCGGGGTGGCCATCGCCGCGTTCGTGCTGATGCCCATCACGCCTATGTCCTGCTACCTGTTCGGCGCGGCCATGGGCTTCCTGTGGCTGTCCACCGTGCCGCCCACCTCGGGCCTCGTGATGCTCATGTTCGGCACCCGCTACATGGCCATGCTGTACGGCTTTGCCTTCTTCTCCCACCAGGTGGGCGGCTTCCTCGGCGTGTGGCTCGGCGGCGCGCTCTACGAGGCGTTCGGCTCCTATGCCTGGGTGTGGTGGCTGTCGGTGGCGCTGTCATTTGCCTCCGCCGCCATCAATTTGCCCATCAAGGAGCGCCCGGTGCAGCGGGTTGCCGCCGCGGTGTGAGCGCAGCGGCTCCCGGCCGGACCGCGACCTTGAGGGCACGGTCCGGGCAAATTCCGACGCGGCAGGGGGACCGGCGTGTTCTCCTGCTGTTCCGGACTCTTGACAACAACCGGTGGTCTCTGCGCAACGTGTGAGGGATCGGAACAGGTAATCGCGAACGAGCCATGCGCAGCATCCTTCTCGCGGCCTTGGGCTTTGCCGCATTCTCGTGTGTCCCGGCCTCGGCCCAGCAGCTCTCGGCCCAGCAGGCGCGGGAGTTCGTGGTGGGCAAGATGTTCTCCTTCAGCTGCTTCGAGGGATCGAAGGGGGCGGGACGCATCTATCCGGACGGCTCCGTCGCCGGCATGATCACCATGCCCGACAAGGAGCCCCGCTTCGTCCGCCTGCCCGCCAACACCCTGCGCGTGCGCGGCGACAATGTGTGTGGCTTCGTCAAAGGCATGACCTTCGAGCCCTGCTTCGATCTGGTGAAGACCGGGGCCGGTTCGTTCCGCGGCTCCCTTGCCGGCGTCCAGACCATGTGGTGCGAGTTCGTGAGCGCGGGCGGCGAGCGGAACCAGGTCGCCTCGCGCCGCGCCAAGGCCAAGCCCCGCAGCGCCACCGCGGAAGCCTCCGCGGAATAGCGGGGCTGGGGCACGCGCCGATCAGCTCGCATCGCAAGCTGATCGGACAACGCGTTCTCTTTCTTGAATGTGGAGCGTGGTGCAAGCCCCGCCATGTGGGCACGATCCCGCGTGACGCCTCATCCGCCCGGCGCCAGGAGCACGCTCGATAAGGCTCCGCCGGCGAGGACGCTCAGGCGACGAGGGCTCAGTCCCGCGAGGGCGCGCAGGCGGCGGCGGGCCGGCAGCTGGGCACCGATGCGCCGAGACCCGAGGCGCCCGCTGCGGCACGGCGCGCCGCCCGGCTCTTCTCATGCTCGCGGTGCACCGCATAGAGCCCAGCCCCCACCACCAGCACCATGCCCACGGTCGTCCAGGCATCCGGCAGGTCGCCGAAGACGAAATAGCCCGACACCAGCGCGCCGAATACCAGCAGGTAGCGCAACGGCGAGACCGAGGCGACCGGCGCATTGCGGAAGGCGAAGACCAGCAGCAGCGTCCCGCCCGCAAAGGCCACGCCCGAGGCGACGATATAGGCCATCACCGCGACGGACGGCAGTCGCCAGCTTTCCCAGGCCATGAAGACCGCGGCGGTGGCGCACAGCACCAGCGTGCCGGAAAAGCCCACCACGGTGCCGGGAATCTCCCGGCCGATGCCGCGGGTGGACACGTCGCGCACCGCGCCGAACAGGGCGGCGAGCAACGGCAGGATGGCGATGGCGTTGAATGTGGCGGGATCCGGCCGGGTCACGATGATGGCCCCGCAGAAGCCGACCACGATGGCACACCAGCTGCGCCAGCCCACCTTTTCCCCCAGCATGGGCACGGCCAGCGCCGTGGTGATGAGCGGCGTCGCCATGTAGATGGTGGTGGATGAGGCGATGGGCATCACCGCCAGCGCCGCCACATAGACGAAGGTGGTCAGCGTATCGAGGGTGGAGCGCATCACGACGCGGGGGTGGAATGCATAGCGCAGGGCCGGCAGGTCCCCGGCGCGCACGATCAGCACGAACAGCACCAGGCCGGCCAGGAACGAGCGCAGGCCGAGGGCCTCGCCGAGCGGGATCTCGCGGATGGCAAGCTTGAGGAAGGTATCGTTGGTGACGAACAGCGCCATGGAGAGGCCCATGGCCACCACGCCCTTCACCGCCGAGGGAGCGGCGGTGGCGGCGGGCTTTGCCGCTGCGGGAAGGCTGCTCATGCCGCGCACTCCGCCGGATGCGTTGCCCGGCGCGCTGGCGCGGATGCCTGGCCAATGGCGGAGTGTGCAGCAATGGAGACCATGTCGACGCACAGGCGCACGGCGGCCCGGGGCAGGCTCACGATCGACCTCTTGGGGTTCGCTCCCACGGCGCGAACGTCTTGTCCGCACCTCATCGATTAGTTGAACCAGATGTAGCTGATTTCAGGTAAATCGGGCCTTGCGGAATCCCGGGAGCTCGCGCGCGAGCCCTTCGCGCGCCGCATGCCGCGGCCACCTCTTCGCCGCAATTCCTGCCGCGCCTGAGCGGAGAACCGCCCGATGCCGGTAAGGGGCGCGGATCAGCCGCCGGTGGTGCTCATGTGCCGGCTGACCGCCGGCTGGCGGGTGCGACGGTCGATGACGAAATCGTGGCCCTTGGGCTTGCGGAAGATGGCATCGTCGATGGCCCGCTGCAGCAGGGCATCATCCTTCGAGGCCCGCAGCGGCGCCCGCAGGTCGGCCGCATCCTCCTGGCCGAGGCACATATAGAGCGTGCCGGTGCAGGTGACGCGCACCCGGTTGCAGCCCTCGCAGAAATTGTGGGTCATGGGCGTGATGAAGCCCAGCCGTCCGCCGGTCTCCTTCACCTCCACATAGCGCGCCGGCCCGCCGGTGCGATAATCAATATCGGTGAGGGTGAAGCGCTCTTCCAGCCGTGCGCGCACGTCGGACAGTGGCAGATACTGGTCCACCCGCTCCTCGCCCACCTCGCCCAGCGGCATCACCTCGATGAGGGAGAGGTCGTGGCCCTCGCCGTGGGCCCATTCCATCATGGAGGCGATCTCGTGCTCGTTCACGTCCTTGAGCGCCACCGCGTTGATCTTCACCTTGAGCCCGGCCGCGCTGGCGGCCTTCACGCCCTCCAGCACCTTGGAGAGCTCGCCCCAGCGGGTGATGGCGCGGAACTTGGCCACGTCCAGCGTATCAATGGAGACGTTGATGCGCTTCACCCCGCAGGCGGCGAGATCTGCCGCGTGGCGGGCAAGCTGGGAGCCGTTGGTGGTCAGCGTCAATTCCTCGAGCTGCCCGGTTTCCATGTGGCGGGAGAGGCTGCGGAACAGGGTCATCACGTCCCGGCGCACCAAAGGCTCGCCGCCGGTGAGGCGCAGCTTTCTCACCCCGCGCAGCACGAAGGCGCTGCACAGGCGGTCCAGCTCCTCCAGGCTGAGCAGGTCCTGCTTGGGCAGGAAGGTCATGTGCTCGGCCATGCAATAGACGCAGCGGAAATCGCAGCGGTCGGTCACGGAGACGCGCAGATAGGTGACGGCGCGGCCGAACGTATCCACCAGCGGTCCGGCCTCAGCCGCCGCCGCCACGCTTGGCCTGTCGATCAGATCCCTTGGCACATCACTCACGAGACCACTCCCACATCCACCCTGCGCCGCCTCTCCCGCCGGCTTCTCCGCCGATCTCGAAGGCCCGGCGCCGCCGGCCTGCCGGGAGATTCCCAAGGCGGCTGCGGCAGTGCGCGGACTTCGGCGCACGCTCTATATATCGTATGCAAGCAACCCATGGATAGGGTCGGGGCCGGTACACATTGCGGTGTGGTCCCGTCCGAGCGCGATTGGAGAACGAAAATGGCCACAGCGTCTGCCCCCGCCGCGGCATGGCCCACCGAGCTTCGTGTGGTGAATGACCGCCACGCCCTCGCCGTCACCTTCGATGACGGCCAGAGCTTCACCCTGCCGGCCGAATATCTGCGGGTGGAAAGCCCCTCCGCCGAGGTGCAGGGCCATAATCCGGAGGAGAAGATCCTCGTCGCCGGCAAGCGCGCCGTGCGCATCGCGCAGGTGGAGCCGGTGGGCAATTACGCGGTGCGGCTCATCTTCGACGACGGCCATTCCACCGGCATCTACACCTGGCCGCTGCTCCACGCCTATGGCGTCGAGCAGGAGGAGAAGTTCGGCGCCTATCTCAAGGCGCTGGAGGAGAGCGGCCTGTCGCGCGGGTGAAGTCCGCACGATGACGCGAGGATGTAACCCGGCACGGGCTCCGGCCGAAGCGCTCAGGGAGCACGTTCGGCCGTGTCGCGGCCGACGGCGCCTTGCTCCGGAGATCGCCCGATGCCCGCACAGACATGCCCCTCGCCGCGCCGCCCGCGCCTGTTCTACGCCGCTTCCCTCATGCTGGCGCTGGCGGCCGCCAGCGCAACGCCGGCTGTCGCCGCGCCGCAGAGCCAGCGTCTCGCCGTGGTGGAACTGTTCACCAGCCAGGGCTGCTCCTCCTGCCCTCCGGCCGACGCCAACCTCATCGCCCTCAGCCGGCGGCCGGATGTACTCGCCCTCAGCTTCAGCGTCACCTATTGGGACCATCTTGGCTGGCGCGACACCTTCGGCAAGCCGGAATTCACCCGGCGCCAGTATGCCTATGAGCCGCAGCTCGGCGAGCGCGGTCCGTTCACTCCGCAGATGGTGGTGAATGGCCGCATCAGTCGCGTCGGCTTCAACCTGGCGGAGATCGAGCGGGCCATTTCCGCCGCCCCGCCGTTCAGCGGACCCGATATCGCGCTGGGCACACGGGAGGTGTCCATCGGCCGGGGCGCCGCGCCGATGGCGGAGGCCGACATCTGGCTTGTGGCCTATGACCCGAACATCGTGGAGGTGCCAGTCCGGCGTGGCGAAAACTCCGGCCGTACCCTGCCCCATGCACGGGTGGTGCACCGGCTGGAGCGCCTCGGAGGCTGGGACGGCACGCCGCTGCGGATTGCCCGCAGCGAGACGCCGCCCGGGCTGCGGACTGCGATCCTGGTCCAGCTTCCGTCCGGCGGTCCGATCCTCTCGGCAGTGACGGAGTGAGGCCAGCAACCCGGGCATGCCGGGCGGCGGAAGCCCGCCTGGCGCGGGATGAGAGGTCGTTAGAGCGTCCTCGAGCGAACCGGATACCAGTTCGCTCGAGGAAAGCGCGTCAAAACAAGATTCTAGAGCGACTGCCGTGAACCAAGGCGAACGGAAGTCGCTCTAACCCCTGCCCTCACTTCACCCGTTCGAGGACCGAGACGTAGTTCGCCACGGCCGCGCCGCCCATGTTGAAGATGCCGGCCATCCTGGCGTCGGCGATCTGCATGTCGCCGGCCTCGCCCATGAGCTGCATGGCGCAGAGCACGTGCATGGACACGCCGGTGGCGCCGATGGGATGGCCCTTGGACTTCAGCCCGCCCGAGGCGTTCACCGGCAGCTTGCCGGTCTTCTCGGTGATGCCCTCGCGCACCACCTTGTAGCCTTCGCCGGGCTTGGCGAGGCCCATGGCCTCATATTCGATCAGCTCGGCGATGGTGAAGCAGTCGTGGGTCTCCACCAGGTCGAGGTCGTCGAGGCTGATGCCGCCCTGCTCCAGCGCCTTCGCCCAGGCGCGGCGGGCGCCCTCGAAGGCGATGGGATCACGCCGCGACAAGGGCAGGATGTCGTTGGCCTGGGCGCGGGCGCGGAAGGCGACGGCGCGCTGCAGTGTTTCCGCAACGTCGGGCGAGGCGATCACGAGGGCCGCGGCGCCGTCCGACACCAGCGAGCAGTCGGTGCGGCGCAGGGGACCGGCCACATAGGGGTTCTTCTCGGAGATGGTGTTGCAGAACTCGAAGCCGAAATCCTTGCGCATCTGGGCGTAGGGATTGGAGACCCCGTTCTTGTGGTTCTTGGCGGCGATGCGCGCCAGCTCCTCGGAACGGTCGCCGTAGCGCTGGAAATAGTGCTGCGCGATGCGCCCGAACACGCCGGCGAAGCCGCCGTCGATGTCCGCCTCTTCCTTGCGGTAGGAGGCGTTGAGCAGGATGTCGCCCACCTCGGCGGTGGGCTTGGCGGTCATCTTCTCCGCCCCCACCACCAGGGCGATGCGGCCCTGTCCGCTCCCGATATAATTGAGCGCCGAGTGGATGGCGGCCGATCCGGTGGCGCAGGCATTCTCCACCCGCACCGCCGGGGTGTGGGCCAGCTCCGGCACGCTCAGCGCGGGCATGGCGCCTTGGAAATCCTGCTTCTGGAAGCCGGCATTGAACACGCCCACATGGATCGAATCCACGTCCGTCGGCGCGAGGCCCGCATGCTCGATGGCGGCGCCGGCGACCCGGCCCATCAGCGCCTCGGTGTCGGCATCCTCGAGCTTGCCGAAGGGGGAATGCGCCCAGCCCACGATGGCGGCCCTGGTCTCCATGTAACGTCCTCCGGGCGGCGTGACGCCGCGTTGATGTTGGTTCAGATAGGTGCGCGGCCGGTCTTATGACAGGCCGGCGATGAAGCCGTCCGGCATCACGAAGATCTCTTCGGCCGCCGGCTGCGAGGGCAGGCCCGGCATGGTCATGATGTCCCCTGCCAGCGCCACCACGAAGCCGGCGCCGGCGCTGAGGCGCACATCGCGCACCGGCAGCACGTGGCCCTCCGGGGCGTTGCGCGCCGCGGGGTCGGCGGAGAAGGAATATTGCGTCTTCGCCATGCACACCGGCAGGTCGCCGAAGCCGGAAATCTCGAATTCATGCAGCTTGCGGGCGGCGGCGGGGGCGAGGTCCACACGGGCGGCGCGGTAGATCTCGCGGGCCACCGTCTCGATCTTCCGGGGGAGCGGCAGCTGGTCGGGATAGAGGGTGTGGAAGGTGGAGGGGCGCTCCACCAGGTCCAGCACCTCGCGGGCCAGATCCTCGGCCCCGCTCCCGCCCCTCGCCCAGTGGCCGCAGACGTGGACGCCGGCGCCCAGCGGCGCCAAAGCGGCGCGCACGGCCTCGGCCTCCTCATGCGTGTCGGAGGTGAAGTGGTTCAATGCCACCACCACCGGCAAGCCGAACTTCTCCAGGTTCTCCACATGTCGCTTCAGGTTGGCGCAGCCCCGCGTGACCGCATGCGCGTCCGGCGTGCCCAGCTCCCTGAGCGAGACGCCGCCATGCATTTTCAGCGCCCGCACGGTCGCCACCACCACGGCGGCGGAGGGCGCAAGGCCGGCCTGCCGGCACTTGATATCCAGAAACTTCTCCGCCCCGAGATCGGCGCCGAAGCCGGCCTCGGTCACCACCACGTCGGCGAGGCCGAGGGCGGCCTTCGTGGCCATCACCGAATTACATCCATGGGCGATGTTGGCGAACGGGCCGCCATGGACGAAGGCGGGGGTGCCCTCCATGGTCTGCACCAGGTTCGGCTGGAAGGCGTCGCGCAGCAGCGCCACCATGGCGCCGACGCCGCCCAGCTCCTGCGCCGTCACCAGCCGGCGGCCGCGGGTCTGGCCGATGACCATGCGCGACAGGCGCTCCTCGAGGTCCGAAAGGTCGGAGGCGAGGCACAGGATGGCCATGACCTCGCTGGCGACCGTGATGTCGAAGCCGTCCTCGCGGGGGAAGCCGTTGCCCGGTCCGCCGAGGCCCACGGTGACATGGCGCAGCGCCCGGTCGTTGAGGTCCATCACCCGCCGCCAGCTGATGCGCCGGGCATCGAGGTCGAGGCCGTTGCCCCAGTGGATGTGATTGTCGATCAGCGCCGCGAGCAGGTTGTGCGCGGCGGTGATGGCGTGGAGGTCGCCGGTGAAATGCAGGTTGATGTCCTGCATGGGGATGATCTGCGCCCGCCCCCCGCCGGTGGCCCCGCCCTTGGCGCCGAACACCGGGCCGAGGGAGGGCTCGCGCAGGCACACGGCGGCCCTGGTGCCGAGCCGGCTGAGCGCGTCGCCGAGGCCGATGGTGGTGGTGGTCTTGCCCTCCCCAGCGGGGGTCGGGTTGATGGCGGTGACGAGCACCAGGCGCCCGCGCGGCCGGGATTCGATCTCGCCGATGAAATCCAGCGCCACCTTGGCCTTGTGCGGGCCGTACCGGTACAGCGCGTCCGCCGGTATCCCCAGGGCGTCCGCCACCTCGGCGATGGGCCGGGGCGTCACGCTGGCGGCGATGGCGGCGTCGGAAGAGGGATCGAGCGGGCGGGCGGTTCTCTCATGCATGCATCAGTCCCCGGACGGCGCGACCCTATCGGGTCCCGCCGCGCGAGGAAAGCGCGGGGTGCGGCAAAAGTGCTTCGTCCGCGACGACGGGGAACGCCGCCCGGCGGCGCCCCTCAACCCGGTGTCACCCGCCCTTCTGGGTGTCCTCGGCCTTGCGCACGGGGGCCGGCTGGTCCACGGCATCGAGGCCCTTGTCGATCTTCACCACGATCTTGGCGAGGTCGTCTGGCTCGGGCTTGAGGTCGCGGGCGTGGGCCCACTGGAAGCCCGCCTCCAGCCTGCGGCCCACCTTCCAGTAGGCATCGCCCAGATGGTCGTTGATGACCGGGTCCTGCGGCATCAGCTCGATGGCGCGTTCCAGCTCCACCACGGCCTCGTCATAGCGGCCGAGGCGGTAATAGGCCCAGCCCAGGCTGTCCACGATGGGACCGTCGTCGGGCCGCAGCTTCACCGCCCTGCGGATCATGTCGAGGCCCTGGTCCAGGTTGATGCCCTGGTCCACCCAGCTGTAGCCCAGATAGTTGAGCACATGGGGTTGTTCCGGGTTCAGCTCCAGCGCCTTTTTCAGGTCCGCTTCCGCCCCCGGCCAGTTCTTCGAGCGCTCGTTGCAGATGCCGCGGAAATAGAACAGCGCCCAGTTGGCGCGGGCCGGCTGCGGAATCAGCGCGATGGCCTTGGAATAGGTGCCGGCGCACTCGGAGAACATCTTGCGGGCCTGCTGGATCTTGCCCAGCGCCACGATGGCCTCGATGTCCTTGGGGTCGGCGGCGATCATCTTGTCGAGATGGGCGCGCGCGTCGTTGAACTTGTCGGTGGCGTCGAGGTTGACCGCGAGCTGGACCTCGGCATTGCGCTTCAGCGGCGAGGTGTCGGGCACGCTCTCATAGACCTCGATGGCCTTGGCGGGCTGCTTCAGCTGCTCGTAGAGGTCGGCCAGGGTCAGGCTGGCGAAGGGGTGCTCGGGATAGAGCCAGATGGCCAGCTGGAGATAGACGAGGGCGAGGTCCTCCCCGCCCTGCCGGCCGACCGTGGAGCCGAGGCCGTAGAGCACCTCGGAGGAGCCCTCCTGCGCCGTCCGGACCAGCGGCGGCAGGGTCTTGCCCGCCTTCAGCTCCTTGATGGCGGCCATCACCACCGGGTGGTTGGGCAGCTGCTTGTCGAAGCTGGCATAGGCGGCCAGCGCCGCATCCACGCCCTCGTTGCGCGAGGCCCAGCGGGCATAGGCATCAATGGCCCGCAGGGAACCGGGATCGATCTTCATCGCCTGTTCCAGGCGCTTGCCCGCTTCCTTCTTCTGCCCGGCGGCATCGAGGATGAGGCCGGCATGCAGCTCCTTCAGGGGCACGTACCAGTCCGGACCTTCCAGGCGGTCGATCAGTTCCACCGCGCCCCTGGTGTTGCCGGAGCCGTAGAAGGTCCAGGCGGCCAGCAGCGTGGCGGTGAGATCGCCGATGGGGCCGCGCACCGACAAGGCGAGGTTGGTGCGGGCGGTCTGGTAATGGGCCTTCTTGATGGAGCGCACGGACAAGACGAGGCGGGCGATGCGGTGGGTGCGGTCGGCCTTCACCATGCGGTCGGCGAGCTTCATGGCATCGTCGATGTCGCCGTCCATGAGCATGGCGAAGAAGGTGCGCTCGACGATCTCCTCATTGCGCGAATCGAGCTTCATCAGATTGCGCAGGTAGGTAACCGCGGCATCCGAATCGCGCTCGGAGCTGGCGAGCCGCGCGGCGAGATAATTTCCGGCCAGCGAGGTATCGACGTCGGGGACCGCTTCGGCGCGGGCCGGGCTCGCCGCGAGATGGAGCACCGCAGCAAAACCGGCCGCCAGGGCCACGGAGAAGAAGGGGCGTGCAGTCGTCACCGATCGTATGTCCTGAAAATGCCGTCCCTGCCGGTTGCGCGCCAGAGATACTGGTGGAGGATCCAAGCGGGGCGAGATGGCGTGAGGATGGCGGCTTTCCTGTGGCACCGCAAGTTACGTGCGCGTAATGCCGCGCGACCGATACCGCAGGGCGGTGGTGCGGTGCGGCAAATCCTGCCGCGGGATGGCTCTCGGTTTGCCATGGAGCGCCGTGCCCCCTCCCCGCAAGCGGGGAGGGGGCACGGCGTTTCATTTTTAAACCGCGATAGGGCTCGGCCCCGCGCAAGCGTGACGGCCCGGCCCGATCTGCTATAAGCCCGCCCCATGGAACCGATGCGGGCGCGGGCCCCGGCAAAGATCAACCTGACGTTGCGTGTGGTCGGCCGGCGCACGGACGGGTTTCACGATCTCGCGAGCATCGTCGCCTTCGCCGGAGCCGGCGACCTCGTCTTCCTCGATCCGCGAGGCCCGCTCTCCCTCCATGTTTGCGGCCCCACGGCCGCCGCGGCCGGTCCGGATGACGACAATCTGGTGCTGCGCGCCGCCCGCGCCTTCGCGGAACGGGTGCCCGGCGCGCGGCTGGGCCGTTTCTGTCTCTAATACAC
>NZ_JAIVFN010000067.1 GCF_030015065.1 Xanthobacter autotrophicus
CTCCCCCACAAGCGGGAGAGGGGATTGGGGCGGGATGTCCTGGTCCATGGCAATGAACCATTGCGGCGTGTTGCGGAAGATCACCGGCTTCTTGGAGCGCCACGAGTGCGGATACTGGTGCTTCACCCGCCCGCGGGCCAAGAGGTTGCCTTGGGCGATCAGGGCGTCGATGACGGCCGGGTTGGCATCGCCCTTCTCGCCCTTCTCGGTGATGACGCGGCGGCCCTCGAAGCCGGGGGCCTGCGCCGTGTAGAAGGAGTCCGCGTCCACCGTGTAGGGGATGGCGGGGCTGATGCCGCGCTCTTCCAGCCAGCGGCGGTGGTGGGTCCAGATCTCGAAGTCCTCGCGGCCGTGGCCGGGGGCCGTGTGGACGAAGCCGGTCCCGGCATCGTCGGTGACATGATCGCCGTCGAGCAGGGGGACGTCGAAGGTGTAGCCGAGGGCGGCGAGGGGGTGGGAGCAGATGAGGTTGGCGAGCGTGTCGGCTGGCACGTCGCCGAGCCGCGCGAAGGCGGTGACGCGGGCCTGCTTGAACACATCGTCCGCCAGCTTGTCGGCGAGGATGAGCCTGTCGCCGGTCTTCGCCCAGTTGTCCGCCGGGGCGTCGGTGACCTCGTAAAGGCCATAGGAGATCTTGGACGAATAGGAGATGGCGCGGTTGCCCGGCAGGGTCCAGGGCGTGGTGGTCCAGATGACGACTGAGGCCGACCGAATGTCGCTAGGATGTGCCCAAAGATGTTGAGCGATCCCGTGACCAGTGACGGCGAGGTGAGGGCTGTTTACCGGAAACTTCACCCACACCGTGTCGCTGGTGAAATCCTGATACTCCACCTCGGCTTCGGCGAGGGCGGTCTTCTCCACCACCGACCACATCACGGGCTTCGAGCCACGGTACAGCAGGCCGTTCTCGGCGAACTTCATGATCTCGCGGGCGATCTGGGCTTCCGCCGCAAACGCCATTGTGGTGTAGGGGTGGTCCCAGTCGCCTTCCACGCCGAGGCGCTTGAATTCCTTGCGCTGCTCGGAAAGCCAATGCTCGGCATAGGCGCGGCATTCCTGGCGGAAGGCCACCATGGCGGCGGCATCCGTGAAGTCAGGCTTCACCTTGCCCTTCTTGCGGTAATTGTCTTCCTCGATCTTCCACTCGATGGGCAGGCCGTGGCAGTCCCAGCCGGGCACGTAGTTGGAATCGTAGCCCAGCATCTGCTGGGAGCGCGTCACCACGTCCTTGAGGATCTTGTTGAGCGCGTGGCCGATATGGATGTTGCCGTTGGCATAGGGCGGGCCGTCGTGCAGCACGAAGCGGGCGCGGCCGCGGCCCTGTTCGCGCAGGCGGCCGTAGAGGCCGGTGCGCGCCCAGCGGGCGAGCAGTTCCGGCTCCAGCTTCGGCAGCCCGGCGCGCATGGGAAAGCCGGTCTCGGGCAGAAGCAGGGTCTTGGAATAGTCCGGGGCGTCGGCCGCAGGGGCTTCGGACGAGGTCGTGTCGGACGAGGTCGTGTCGGTCATGGAACGCTCGGGGGATGAAATGTCGGATCAGGCGGACGAACCCGGCAGCCCCCGCGCGCTCAGGCGCGCCGGCGGGGGGCCGGGCCGATAATTCGCGCCGGAAGCGGCGCGCCGGGACGGGGCAGGGCCCCGCCGAAGGGATGAGATCCGCGCATGGTCCGGCTTCTAGCAGGCGCCCGGAGCGGCGGAAAGCCCGCAGATGGGCGCAGCGGCCCTTCGCCCGCCCTCCAGCCGCGCGGCGGGCAAAAAAAGACCCCGGCACCGAGGTGCCGGGGCGTTCTTGTTGTTCCCCTCGTTAAACCTTGAGACCCATCCGACCGGCCCGCTCACAGGCCGGTCGTGGGGGCCGGGGCGGCACACGGCCGCCCCGGGCGCATCACGAGTGGTAGGCGCGCTCGCCGTGCTCGTTGATGTCGAGACCCTCGCGCTCCACGTCGGTGGTGGGACGCAGGCCGACGACCACGGAGATGATGAACAGGATCACCGCAGTGCCGACCGACGACCACACGACGGTGACCAGGACGCCCTTGACCTGCGCCATGACCTGGGTGGCCATGTCGTAGGAGGCGACGGCGCCGGTGGTGTAGTCGAAGATGCCGGTGCCGCCGAGCGCCGGGCTCACCAGGATGCCGGTGGCGATGGCGCCCACGATGCCGCCCACGCCGTGCACGCCGAACACGTCGAGCGCGTCGTCATAGCCGAGCGCGTTCTTGATGGCCGTGCAGAAGATGAAGCAGATCGGGCTGACGACGAGGCCGAGCACCAGCGAGCCCATGATGGACGAGAAGCCGGCGGCCGGCGTCACGGCCACGAGGCCGGCGACGAGGCCCGAGGCGAGGCCCAGCATGGAGGGCTTGCCCTTCACCAGCCACTCGATGAACATCCAGGAGATCGCCGCGGCGCAAGTGGCGATGAAGGTGTTCATCATGGCGAGGCCGGTGAGCGCGTTCGCCTCCAGGTTGGAGCCGGCGTTGAAGCCGAACCAGCCGACCCACAGGAGGGAGGCGCCGACCATGGTGAGCGTCAGCGAGTGGGGGGAAAGCGCTTCCTTGCCGTAGCCGAGGCGCTTGCCCACGATGATGCAGGCCACGAGGCCGGCGATGCCGGCATTGATGTGCACCACGGTGCCGCCGGCGAAGTCGATGGCGCCCATGGAGAAGATGTAGCCGGCATCAGCGAGCACGGTGTCGAGGGCACCCTGCGCGGCGGTCTTGGCGGCGCCGTCAGCGGCAGCGGCGACAGCCTTGGCGGCGGCGTCGATCGCATCCGGGCCGGCCCAGTACCAGACCATGTGGGCCATGGGGAAGTACACGAACGTGACCCACAGCGGCACGAACAGCACCACGGCCGAGAACTTGGTGCGCTCAGCGAACGCGCCGAAGATCAAAGCGGGGGTGATCATGGCGAAGGTCATCTGGAAGGCGATGTAGACGATCTCGGGGATGGCCACGCCCACCGAGAAGGTGGCCGCGAGGCTCTCGAGCGTCACGCCGTTCAGGAAGGCCTTGGAGAAGCCGCCGATGAAGGGGGAGCCGCCGGTGAAGGCGAGGGAGTAGCCGTAGAGCACCCAGATGAGGCCGACGATGGCCACGCAATAGCCCACCTGCATCAGCAGGGAGAGCATGTTCTTGGCGCGCACAAGGCCGCCGTAGAACAGCGCGAGGCCGGGCAGGGACATCATCAGCACGACCATGGCGGACACGAGCATCCACGCCACGTCGCCCTTGTTTACGGTCGGTGCGGCAGCGGCTGCTGCTGCGGTCGTCGTGGCGTCGGCCGCCGGCGCGGCCGTCTGGGCCAGCACCGGCGCGGCAACCGCCGTCGCCAGAAGAAGCGCGGGAAGCCCCACGCGGGACCACGTCTTGAACGTCATGGATGAAAGCTCCGTCGAATGAGAAAGGCTCAAAGCGCGTCGGCGTCGGTCTCGCCCGTGCGGATGCGCACGGCGTGCTCGATCGGCAGGACGAAAATCTTTCCGTCGCCGATCTGGCCGGTCTTGGCGGAGGCGGTGATGGCTTCGACCACCTTGGAGACCTGGTCGGCGGACACCGCGACCTCGATCTTGAGCTTCGGCAGGAAGCTCACGGCGTATTCGGCGCCGCGATAGATCTCGGTGTGGCCCTTCTGACGGCCGTATCCCTTCACCTCGGTCACGGTCAGACCGTGCACACCGATACCGGTGAGGGCGTCGCGCACCTCCTCCAGCTTGAATGGCTTGATGATGGCCATGACGATCTTCATGGATCGGTCCCTGTCCCCTGATGCCGATGCGCCGCAAATGACGCATTCCGGTTGTTTTCTCGCGGCGGCTTCGCCGAGCGGGTCGGGGAGATCCGCGCCGCGGCTGGCAAGCCTGCGCGAAGGGAATCAAGTACCGTGCCAAGCAAGGAGGGTGGCGGGTCGGGCGTGCCTATTTTTAGGCCACGCAAGGTCAGGCCGCCGGTTTGCCGCCGACTTGCCGCTTTTATTGCCTAGTTATTGTTCTTTATGGCGTGAAAGTAGTCATAAAGCCTGTGTGGCCACAAGGTAAAAGTCGTATGATACCATTTCCGCGCATTCAACGTGGGCTGACGGGCCGGATCAGGCCTTCCTGTGCCGCCGAAGCCACCAGCGTGCCGTCGCGCGTGAACAGTTCGCCGCGGCAGAAGCCGCGCGCGCCGGAGGCGGCGGGGCTCTCCTGGACATAGAGCAGCCAGTCGTCGGCCCGGAATGGACGGTGGAACCACAGGGCATGGTCGAGGCTCGCCACCTGCATGTCGCGGTCGAACACCGACTTTCCATGCGGCAGCAGTGCAGCCTGAAGCAGCGCGAGGTCTGAAGCATAGGCAAGCACCGCCTGATGCGTGGGCAGATCGTCCGGCAGCGGGCCGCGCGCGCGCAGCCACATGCTGGGCCGGGCACCCGGCGCGCCGAGATAGGCGGGGTCGAGGGAGGTGGGCTTCACCTCCAGTGGCCGCAGCGCCATCCAGTCGCGCTTTCCGGCGCCGGGAAAGCGCGCCATCAGCTTCTCGCGCCAGGCATCGTCGGACGGCAGGTCCTCCGGCGCCGGCACGGCGGGCATGGTGCCCTGATGGTGCAGGCCTTCCTCCACCACCTGGAACGAGACGGCCATGCTGAAGATGGCCTGCCCGTGCTGGATCGCCACCACGCGGCGGGTGGTGAAGGAGCGCCCGTCGCGGATGCGGTCCACGTCGTAGATGATGGGGATGCGCGGATCGCCGCCCAGGAGGAAGTAGCCGTGCAGGGAATGGGTGACGCGTTCGGCCTCCACCGTGCGCCGCGCCGCCACCAGCGCCTGCGCCACCACCTGCCCGCCGAACACCCGGCCCCCGTCCGGGGTGACGGTGCGACCGCGGAACAGG
Source organism: Xanthobacter autotrophicus (assembly GCF_030015065.1). Classification (GTDB taxonomy): domain Bacteria; phylum Pseudomonadota; class Alphaproteobacteria; order Rhizobiales; family Xanthobacteraceae; genus Xanthobacter; species Xanthobacter autotrophicus_D. The sequence goes on from NZ_JAIVFN010000067.1 coordinate 4,869, forward strand.
TTGATCTCAAGGGGTTCGAGGTCGAGGATGCCCAAAAGCGTATCCACGTCGGACGGCGATCCGGTCATAGGGCTTGGCTCGCTGAAGGCCGGCGCGCGGCGCGCTCCGGAGGGATGGGATGGTGTCCGAACACGCCATGCTTGCGCGGATCGCGTCAAGTCCCTTTGCGTCAGGGGCCTTCCCTATAGGGCGGGACACGGCCGGGGGAGTGGATACGTGGAACGGATAATGGGCGGCGCCGGCCGGGCGGGTCCGCCGGAAAAACAGGTTCAGGGAGTGAAGCGATGACCGGGCTGAACATGTCCGAGCCCCAAACCGGGATGCCCCAGGCCGGAGCCGGCTTTGCCGCCGCGGCGACCGCGGCGCGGGCGGATGTGGCCATCGTGGGGGGCGGGCTTGCCGGCCTCAGCCTCGCCCTCGCCTTGCGCCAGGGTCTCGGGCCGGATGCCGACATCGTCCTGTTCGACCCCTATCTGTCCCATGCCACGGTGGATGACGGCCGCTGCTCGGCCATCGCCGCCGGCGCGCGGCGCATGCTCACCACCCTCGGCGTGTGGCAGCATGTGGGGGCCAAGGCGCAGCCCATCACGGCCATGGTGGTCACCGACAGCCGCACCAAGGACGTGGCGCGCCCCACCTTCCTCACCTTCGACGGCGATGTGGAGCCGGGCGAGGCCTTCGCCCACATGGTGCCCAATGCCGACCTGCAATATGCCCTCATAGATGCGGCGCGCTCCGCCGGCATCGACCTGCGCGCCCAGGCGGTGGACGACTTTTCCACCGATCGGTCGGGCGTGACCCTTTCGGCCGCCGGCGCGCCGCCGCTCAAGGCACAGCTGCTGGTCGGCTGCGACGGCGCCCGATCGCGCATCCGTGGCATGGCCGGCATCGCCAACGTGGCCTGGGGCTATGGCCAGAGCGGCATCACCTTCGCGGTGGAGCATGAGCGGCCCCACGAGGGCCGGGCGGAGGAGCATTTCCTGCCCGCCGGCCCGTTCGCCATCCTGCCCCTGCCGGGCAACCGATCCTCCATCGTATGGACCGAGCGCACGCAGGATGCCGACCGCATCGTGGCGCTGCCGGCCATGGTCTTCCAGGAGGAACTGGAGCAGCGCTTCGGCCACCGGCTCGGCTGGGTGAAGCCGGTGACCAAGCCCCGCGCCTATCCTCTGGGCTTCGCCATGGCGCGGACCTTCATCGGCGAGCGCCTTGCTCTGGTGGGGGATGCTGCCCATCTCATCCACCCCATCGCCGGGCAGGGACTCAATATGGGCCTGCGCGACGTGGCGGCACTGGCGGAAGCGGTGACGGACGCCGCGCGGGTCGGGCTCGACTTCGCCGGTCCGGCGGTGCTGGAGCGCTACCAGCGCTGGCGGCGGTTCGACACCCTGGCCATGGGCGTGGCGACGGACGGGCTGAACCGCCTGTTCTCCAACCATTCCGACGCGCTGCGGGCGGTGCGCGACCTCGGCCTCGGGCTGGTGGACCGCATGCCGCGCCTCAAGGGCCTGTTCATCCGCGACGCGGCGGGCCTCACCGGCGCGGTGCCGAAGCTGCTGCGCGGCGAGGCGCTGTAGGGTCGAGGAATCTGCCCGGGCGAAGCCGGCCGGCGGCGAGCCGGCCTCCTTCCTGATCAGGCGGGAGCGGGGCCCCTCAGCGGGAAAGCTCGCTCTCGTCGAGCTTGCGGGCCTCGTCGGCCAGCATGATCGGGATGCCGTCGCGGATGGGATAGGCGAGGCGCGCGGCGCGCGAGATCAGTTCCTGTCGCTCGCGGTCATATTCCAGCGGCGCCTTGGTGAGGGGGCAGACCAGGATTTCGAGCAGCTTCGGGTCCACGTCGTGGCCGGGGCGCTGGGCTTGGATCATCGCGTCACTCATCAGGGCGTTTCCAGGCGAGGCGCAGACCAGCCCGCGCGGAGAAAACGCGTTGGACACCAGCCCGGCGCGGGCTTGCCTCACGAAGAAACGCGAGGCTGCGCAGGGCGCCCGCGATGGGGCGGCGCCACCATAGCGGGGGCGGGCCGGCGTTTCATCCCCAATCTGGGCCCATCCATCAGGCGTGCTGATGCAGCCATCAGCCGGATTCGTTGTCGCCGGGGCGGCGGGTCGCCTAAGACCAAAGGCCGGTGAGCGTCACTCGCCGGCCTTTGGTCAAGCCCACGCGGCATGGCGAAACCCTCCCGGCACCGGCCGCAGGCCGGCGCCCTCGGGGGATCCGCCGCGGGCGACGACCGCCCGCCCCGACTGCGCCCGCCCGAAATACACCACCGCAAGGCATCCATGGACCGTCGCCCGCACCGCCAATCGTCCCTGGGGCTTCTCCTCGGCTTCGTGGCCGTGGTCATGTTCGGCGCAACGCTGCCCATGACGCGGCTCGCCCTCGCCGACCTCAGCCCGTGGTTCATCAGCTTCGGCCGCGCCGCGCTGGCGGGGATCTGCGCGCTTGCGGTGGTCCTCGTCCTGCGCCGGCCGTGGCCGTTCGGCGCCCGCGAGACCCGTCGCGACCTGCTGCTGGCCACGCTTGCCCTGGTGTTCGGCTTTCCCATCCTCATCGGGATCGCCACGCAGACCGTCCCGGCGGCCCATGGCGGCATCGTGCTCGGCCTCCTGCCCCTGTGCACGGCCATTGCCGCCACCGTGCTCGCCGGGGAGCGCCCCGGCCTCGGCCTGTTCGCGGCGAGCGCTGTCGGGGCGGGGCTGGTGGCGGCCTTCGCCCTGCGCAACGGGGCAGCGGGCGGGCTCGGTACCGGTGACACGCTGCTCTTCCTCGCCGTGGTGATCTGCGCCGCCGGCTATGCGGTCTCGGGGCGCCTCGCCCGGCGGATGGCGGGCTGGGAGGTGATTGCCTTCATGCTCATCCTCGCCCTGCCGGTCACGGTGCCGGCGGCGCTCCTCACCTTTCCATGGGGGCGGGCGGTCACGGGGGAATCGTGGGCGGCGCTGGCCTATCTCGGCCTGTTCAGCCAGTTCATCGGCTTCTTCTTCTGGAATGCCGGGCTGGCGCTGGGCGGCATCGCGCGGGTGGGGCAGATGCAACTGCTCCAGACCTTCGTCACCGTGGGCCTCGCCTGGCCCATCAATGGCGAGCGGCCCGACGCCGAGACGTTGCTCTTCGCCCTCGCCGTGGCGGTGGTGGTGGCGCTGGCCCAGAGGGCGGGACGGCGGCGGACGCCGGCGGCTGCCGCCGATCGGGCCTGAAGCGGCCGCGTCCGACAGCGGCGAAAACGAAAACGGCCCTCCGAAGAGGGCCGCTCAAAGTCTTGTCTGAAAGCGCAGATGCGCTCAGGCCGCCTTGGAGCGGGCGGTGATGAGCTTGCGGTTCACCAGCACCTCGGCGATCTGCACCGCGTTGAGCGCCGCGCCCTTGCGGAGGTTGTCCGAGACGCACCAGAAGTTGATGCCGTTCTCCACCGTGGGATCGTCGCGCAGGCGCGAGATGTAGGTGGCATCCTCGCCGGCGGCCTCGTGCGGGGTGGCGTAGCCGCCCGGCTCGCGGGTGTCGATGACGAGGATGCCCGGGGCCTCGCGCAGGATCTTGCGCGCGTCCTCGGCGGAAAGCTCCTTCTCGAACTCGACGTTCACCGCTTCCGAGTGGGAGATGAACACCGGCACGCGCACGCAGGTGGCCGTGAGCTTGATCTTCGGATCCAGGATCTTCTTGGTCTCGGCCACCATCTTCCACTCTTCCTTGGTCGAGCCGTCGTCGAGGAAGACGTCGATCTGGGGAATGAGGTTGAAGGCGATGCGCTTGGGGAACTTCTTCGGCTCCACCGGATCGGAGACGAAGATGGCCCGGGTCTGGGTGAACAGCTCGTCCATGGCGTCCTTGCCGGCGCCGGAGACGGACTGGTAGGTGGAGACCACCACGCGCTTGATGGTGGCGGCCTCGTGCAGCGGCTTCAGCGCCACCACCAGCTGCGCCGTGGAGCAATTGGGGTTGGCGATGATGTTCTTCTTGGTGAAGCCGACGATGTCGTCCGCATTCACCTCGGGCACGATCAGCGGTACGTCCGGATCCATGCGCCACTGGGACGAATTGTCGATGACGACGCAGCCCTGCGCGCCGATCTTCGGCGACCACTCCTTCGACACGGAACCGCCCGCCGACATCAGGCAGATGTCGGTGTCGGAGAAGTCATAGGTCTCGAGCGCCTTCACCTTCAGGGTTTTGTCGCCGTAGGACACCTCGACGCCCTGCGACTTGCGCGAGGCGAGTGCAACAACCTCGTCCGCGGGGAAGCCCCGCTCGGCGAGGATCGAGAGGATCTCCCGGCCCACGTTGCCCGTGGCGCCGAGGACGGCGACCTTGTAACCCATGATATTCCTCGGGATCTGCCGGCCCTCTTGGCCGGAACGGGGGTTTTAGGCCGAACGGCACGCGCTTGCAAATCGAAGATTCCGCGAGGGCGGCAGGCGGACTGTTGCGCCAGCGCAACGCGCCGCGCCCGACGCTCGGGGAACATGCCTTGGTGCCGTCGCGTTTCCTTGCGCGAAGGGCGGGAGTATCCTAATTCAGGCAGGGGCGGCGGCTGTGCCGTTTCGGGAGGTTGTCATGCGTGTCGCGCCGTACATCACCATCGCCGCGGCGTTCCGGCTGGCGCTCGCGGTGACGTCCGCGGTGGCGCTGACGGGCGTCGCCAGTGTCGTTTCGGCGGACAGCGCATCGGCGCAGACCAGCGTGACGAAGCGCAGCCGCATCGAGATCACCCGGCGCTCCTACCTGGATCCGGGCACAGTGGTGAAGCCGGGCTCCAAGTCCTATCTGGATTATGCCCTGCCGCCCGGCTGGTTCTACCCGACCTATGACGGCGGCGGTGCCTCCGGCACCGGCCCCATCAGCGGCATCCGCTCGCCGCTGCCGGGTCCGTTCGACCTGCCGGGCTACTGAGCCCGCCCCGCGCGTATTCGCGAAAGGGGCTGCATCCGGGAGGGCCGCACGCCGCGGCCCTTTTTTGTGCCTATGAATTACACTCATATTACGTGGGATATTTTTTCTCCTGCAACGCAATGACATTGCGGCCGCGTCGCGCCATAACGACCTCTCGTTCGCGGCAAGGCCGCACCTCCGTCTGAACCCGGCTCCACGAGCCGACAGGGCCGCGTTCATGCCCCGCCTTCGTTTCGCGTTTCCGGCCGGGGCCGGCCACGCCCCGCGCAGCGTCATTCCCGGCTTCCGCCTGGCTCTGGGGGTGACGCTGCTCTATCTCGGCCTCATCGTGCTGCTGCCTATCGGGGCGCTGCTGCTCAAGGCGGCGGACGTGGGGTTCTGGGGCTATATCGCCATCATCACGTCGCCGCGCACGCTCGCGTCGTTCCAGGTGACCCTCACCACCGCCGCCATCGCCGCCCTGTTCAATGCGGTCTACGGCCTCGGCCTCGCCTGGGTGCTGGTGCGCTACGAGTTTCCCGGCAAGCGCCTGCTCGATGCCATGGTGGATGTGCCCTTCGCCCTGCCGACGGCGGTGGCGGGCCTCGCGCTCACCGCCTTGTTCGCGAAGAACGGCTGGTTCGGCGCGCCGCTGGCGCAATGGGGCATCCAGGTGGCCTATGCCCCGGCGGGGATCGTCTGCGCCATGGCCTTCACCTCCATCCCGTTCGTGGTGCGCACGGTGCAGCCGGTGCTGGAGGACATGGAGCCCGAGCTGGAGGAGGCGGCGGTGACGCTGGGCGCCTCGGACCTCACCACATTCCGCAAGGTGATTTTCCCCACTTTGTTCCCGGCCTTCCTGGCCGGCACCTCGCTCGCCTTTGCGCGCTCGCTGGGAGAGTTCGGCGCGGTGGTGTTCATCGCCGGCAACCAGCCCTTCCGCACCGAGATCGTGGCCCTGCTCACCTTCATCCGGCTGGAGGAATACGACTATGCGGCCGCCGCGGCCATCGCGGTGACCATGCTGGGGTTCGCCTTCCTGATGCTGCTCGTGGTCAATGCCGTGCAGGCTTGGCACCAGCGCAGCGCGCTGGGGGAGGGCTGAGATGGCGCCCCCGGTCAACCGCACCCGCCGCCGCGTGGGCGATGGTCCGCGCACGCGCGCGGTGCTGCTCGCCCTGGTGCTCGCCACCACGGCTGTGGCTCTCATCGCGCCGCTGGCGGTGATCTTCTCCGAGGCATTCGCGCGCGGCTTCGGCGCCTATGCCGAGGCGCTGGCGCGGCCGGATACGTTGCACGCCATCGGCCTCACCGTCGTCACAGCCCTGGTCTGCGTGCCGGTGAACGTCGGCTTCGGAATCGCGGCGGCCTGGGCGGTCACCAAGTTCAGCTTTCCCGGCCGCAACCTGCTGCTGGCGATGGTGGAGCTGCCCTTCTCCATCTCGCCCATCGTGGCCGGCGTCGCCTATCTGTTCGTCTATGGCGGGCAGGGGCTGTTCGGCCCGTTCCTGCAGGCGCACGACATCAAGATCATGTTCGCGGTGCCGGCCATCATCCTCGCCAGCCTGTTCGTCACCGCGCCGTTCGTGGTGCGCGAGCTGGTGCCGCTGATGATGGCGCAGGGCCGCGACGAGGAAGAGGCGGCGGTGAGCCTGGGCGCGCACGGCTTCGACGTGCTGCGCCTCGTCACCCTGCCCAACGTGCGCTTCGCCTTGCTCTACGGCGCGGCTTTGTGCAACGCGCGGGTGATGGGCGAGTTCGGCGCGGTCTCCGTGGTGTCCGGCAATATCCGCGGGCAGACCTCGACCCTGCCGTTGCAGATCGAGCTGCTCTACCAGGACAGCCACACCGTCGCCGCCTTCGCCGCGGCCACGGTCCTGGCGGGCGTGGCGCTGTTCACGCTGGTGGCGAAATATCTCATCGAGCGGGCCGAGCGGGCGCGCGAGGAGCGTGTCCCGGCGCGGCGGCCGGGGCACTGACGGAAGCGTCGTCGGGAACGGGTGGTGCCGACCTCAGCCGCGCGGCGCCGGCAGGCCGAGGGCAGTGGAGGACGGCTGCTGGGCGGGCGCGGCCCGCTTCAGCTCGCGCCGGGCTTCGCGGGCCGCGCGGCGGAAGCGGCCCTGCCGCGCCCAAACCACGATGCCGCCGGCGAGCACGCCCGCGATCAGCGCGGCGAACACCAGCGCGAACAAAGGCAGCGTCACCGAGAGCGCGGGGGCATCCGGCGAGAACGGGTCGAGGGACAAGGTGACGCTCTTGCGGTTCGCCACGGCGAGGGCCACCGCCACGATGGAAAGCGGCAGGCCGATGAGGATGGAGAGGAAGCGGGTCACGGGCGCCTACTTTCCGGTGTTGAGACGCTCGCGCATCTCCTTGCCGGTCTTGAAATAGGGAACGGTCTTCTCGCTCACGTCCACCTGCTTGCCGGTGCGCGGATTGCGGCCCACACGGGCATCGCGCTTCTTCACCGAGAAGGCGCCGAAACCGCGCAGTTCCACCCGGTCGCCGCGCTCCAGCGCGGAGGCCACCTGCTCCAGGATGGCGTTGACGATGTTCTCCACATCCCGCTGGTAGAGGTGCGGGTTGGCCTCGGCGATCTTCTGGACGAGCTCGGACTTGATCATGATGGCCGCATTTCCCCTCGAGAGCGATCCGCTGGGTTCGGCGGACAAGCTGCCTCCCGGCGACGGATTGCCGCGTTTATTGCAGAAGGCTCAAGCCCTTGTCACCCGTCAGCGCGAGGGTGCCAGAGGGCCAGGAGACCGTCAAGCTGGGTGCGCTCCAGTGCGCCGCGGGCGGTCTCGGTGAGGAACATGGCCGCCTGCGGGAAGCCCAGCGCCGCGACCGCGCCACGCATGGCGCCGAGCAGCCAGCCGAACTCGTCGCCGACCTCCCGCGTGCGCCAGCTGCGCACCCGGACGTTTTCCGGCACGCCTTTCTCGCGGGCGAGCCACGCCCGGGCGGTGCGCTCGTCGCCCAATTCATCCACCAGCTGCAGGCCGAGACCCTGATGGCCGGTGAAGACGCGCCCGTCGGTCACCGTGGCGAGCTTGTCGTCGGAGAGCTTGCGGCGCTCGCTCACCAGGCCCCTGAACCAGGCGTAGCTGTCCTTCACCAGCGAATCGACCGCCGCCCGCGCCTCGGGCGAGGTCGGGGTGTAGGGATTCGGCGAGGCCTTGAGGGGCGAGGACTTGATGTCCTCCATGGTCACGCCCACCGTCTTCAGAAGCTCGGTGACGTTGGGATACTGGTAGATGACGCCCACCGAGCCCACCAGCGCGTTGCGCCGCGCCACGATGTGGTCCGCGCCCAGCGCCGCGATATAGGCGCCCGAGGCGGCGATGCCTTCCACCACCGCCACCACCGGCTTCTTCTCGGAGAGGCGGCGCAGGGCGTCGAACAATTGCTCGGACCCGGTGACCGTGCCGCCGGGGCTGTCGATGGAGAGAATCACCGCCCGCGCCCGCGAGCGCCCGATCTCCTCCAGCAGCTCGACCCGCGCCCGGTCGTTGCGGATGAGGCCGCCGATGGTGACCCGCGCCACATGGGGCGAGGCCGCCGACACGCCATCGCCCGCCACGGAGGCCACGCCCACCGCAATGGCAGCGACGGCGGCGAGCACGCCGAGGGTGCGCCAGAAGGTAACCTTCCGCCGCAGGCGGCGGCGTTCGACGATCTGGTCGGCGTCGATCGACATGACTCAGCTCCTTCAAGGCGCTCTGGCCGCCGGAGGCGGACAGGACCGATGGGTCGCACTTAAGCAGGTGGCCAGGGGTTGGCAAGGCACCTTGGCGCCGCCTTGCGGCCCACCCCGCGTTCGGCAACCGGCTCCTGCGGCGGGGCGCCCCGTCGTCGCCGGGCCGGCGGGACCCTCACCAGCGATCGCTCGCCGTCGCGCCGCGCCATTCGGCCACACGCCGCGCCGTGGCGGGCGAAAGGTCCTCCGGCAGGGCGTCGGGCGCAAAGAACTCGGCGGCGACGATCTCCATGTTGCGCGCCGGCCGGGGGCCGATGATGAGCCCGCTTGTGCGGAACAGCACCACATGGTCGCGGCCGCCCACGCGGGGATTGAAGAAGACGCCGGCCAGAGCGAGCGGCCCGTCGGCCTCCACATTGGCCTCTTCCTTCAGTTCGCGCCGCGCCGCATCTTCCGCGCTCTCGCCCACATCGACGCCGCCCCCCGGCAGGTGCCAGCCCGCCACGTAGGAATGCCGCACCAGCAGCACCCGCTCCGCGTCATCCACGGCGAGCACGCGCACCCCCAGCGTCATGCCGTGACGCAGGCGCCGGACGAAATGGAAGAGCGGAAGCATGATCTAAGCATAGCCGATGCGGGGGCCGCGCGCCTCGCGTTTCGCGCGCAGGGGTGCCGGTGGCTCTATCCGGCGGCCACTGCCCGGGCCGCCAGCTCCGCCGCCTCGATGGCTTCAGCCCGCTGGAAGGCGGGGCGGGCGGTGCAGCGCGCCACATAGGCCGCCATCCGGGGTGCGGGCGCGACCACCTTGAGCAGGTTGATGGCGTACCACAGGTCCATGGCCAGCATCACGTCGGCGGCGGAGAAGACGTCGCCGAGCAGATAGGGGCCGTCCTTCAGCGCCTCGTCCACCACCTCCATGACGAGATCGAAGCTGCCCCAGCCGGCGGCGGACTTGGGCAGCTCGATGCCCTTCATCTTCTGCAGGAAGGCCGGCTCCATGCAGCCGGCGGAAAAGAACATCCAATAAAGGTAGCGCGCCCGGAGCGGATCGCCCACGGGCGGCGCGAGGCCGGCCTCCGGAAGGCGTTCCGCCACATAGGCGCAGATGGCGCCACTTTCGGCGAGGTGGGCGTCGCCGTCACTCAATGCCGGCACCTTGCCCATGGGATTGATGCGCCGGAAGGCGGGATCGTCCTGGGCGCCGGCGCGGATGTCCACCAGCGCCCGCTCATAGGGCGCGCCGGTCTCCTCCATCAGCCAGAGGATGCGGAAGGCTCGTGTGTGCGGCGCCCAATAAAGCTTCATCCCGGTTCCCTCCCCGTGACCGATCAGGAACATACAGGGAACAAATGTGAGCGTCGAGTCCCCCGTGCGGGGCCTTGCGATCCCGGCTCAGGCATGGATAATACCAGAACGGCCTGGGGTGCCACGCATCATGCGCGGCTGAGATCACACCCATCGAACCTGTCTGGGTCATTCCAGCGTAGGGAGATGCCGATGAGCGCCAGCTTGTCGACCTTCACGTCACCTTCTTCCTCAGCCGGCTCGGCAGCCGCCGGTCCGTCATCGGCGCGTCCGCGCGTCGCCATCGCGGGCGGCGGGGTCATCGGCCTCGCCATTGCGTGGCGGCTCGCCCAGGCGGGCTGCCCGGTGGATGTTTTCGAGGCGGGGGAAACCGGCCAGGGCGCGAGCCGCGCCGCCGCTGGCATGCTCGCCGCCTGCGCCGAGGCGGAGCCGGGAGAGGAGAGCCTGCTTGCCCTCAACCGCGCCAGCCAGGTGCTGTGGCCGGCGTTTGCCGCGGAGCTGGAGCAGGCGGCCGGTTCGCCGGTGGACCTGCGCACCGAAGGCACCCTCACCATCGCCCTCACCGCCGACGACCTCGCACGGCTGCGGCACCTGTTCGCCCTCCAGCAGTCCCTCGGCCTGCCGGTGGAATGGCTCACGGCGGCGCAGGTGCGGCGGCGCGAGCCCTATCTCTCGCCCAAGCTCGCCGGTGGCATCCTGACCCTTGAGGACCATCAGGTGGACAACCGCAAGGTGGCCGCCGCCCTCAAGGTGGCGGCGCTGAAGGCGGGCGTGCGCATCCACGAGCACACCCCGGTCGCGCGGGTGGAGACCACCGGCGGCCGCGTCACCGGCCTGGTGGCGGGCGAGACGCTCTATCCGGCCGATGTGGTGGTGCTGGCCGCCGGGGCCTGGAGCCGCGGCATCGACATCGCCCCCGCCGCGCCGCTGCCGGTGCGGCCCATCAAGGGCCAGATGCTGGCGCTGCGCATGGACCCCGCTGCGCCCATCCTCTCCCATGTGCTGTGGGCGCCGGGGGCCTATCTGGTGCCGCGCCACGATGGCCGCCTCATCATTGGCGCCACCACCGAGGAGAAAGGCTTCGACACCGACCTCACCGCCGGCGGACAGCTGGCGCTGCTCACCAATGCGTGGCGCGCCCTACCCACGCTGGAGGAACTGACCATCCTCGAGCAATGGGTCGGTTTCCGCCCCGGCAGCCGGGACGATGCCCCCATCCTCGGCCCGAGCGAGGAGGTGGACGGCCTCATCCATGCCACCGGCCACCACCGCAACGGCATCCTGCTGTTGCCGGTGACCACGCAGGTCATCGCCGATTATGTCCTGTCGGGCCGCATGGCGGGCGTGGCGGCGCCGTTCGGCGCGGCGCGCTTCGCCCCGCGCGCGGCGGCGGAGTGAGCGCGATGACCCTCGCTCTCAAGGTGAACGGCGCGCCCGAGGACCATCAGGCGGCGACGGTCGCCGACCTGCTGCGCGCCAAGGGCCTCGACCCCGCGCGCAAGGGCATCGCGGTGGCGGTGAACGGCGCCGTGGTGCCGCGCCGCATTTGGGCCGAGGCTCCGCTTGCCGCGGGCGACGCGGTGGAGATCATCGAGGCCAAGCAAGGTGGCTGAGCAGGGCGGCTGACCGCCTCGACCGCCCGGCCATAACAACAGGCGTCGCCGGACGACGCCGGGACGAAACTCCAAGAGGCGCCCCATGGCGGCGCCGGGAAGCATCACCATGAGTGCCTTTTCCGATTCCCAGAAAGACCCGCTCGTCATCGCCGGGCGCACCTTCTCCTCGCGGCTGTTCCTCGGCACGGCGGGCTATCCCAACCAGAAGGTCTTCCTCGATGCGCTGGAGGCGTCGGGGTCTGAGATGGCCACCGCCTCCATCCGCCGCATCAGCCTTGCCGGCTACGAGGAGAGCCTGACCGACCTCATCTCCGGCCGCGTCCACATCCTGCCCAACACCGCCGGCTGCCAGACCGCCAAGGATGCCGTGCTCACCGCCGAGCTGGCCCGTGAGGCGCTGGAGACGGACTGGGTGAAGCTGGAGGTGATCGGCGACCGCGAACTGCTCTATCCCAACGTGGAGGAGCTGCTGAAGGCCACCGAGGAGCTGGTGTCGCGTGGCTTCGTGGTGCTGCCCTATTGCAACGACGATCCCGTCACCTGCCAGAAGCTGGCCGATCTCGGCGCCGCCACCGTGATGCCGCTCGGCTCCATGATCGGCACCGGGCTCGGCATCGCCAACCCGCACATGATCGAGCTGATCTGCGCCCGCTCGCCGGTGCCGGTGGTGCTGGACGCCGGCATTGGCACCGCCTCCGACGCGGCGTTGGCCATGGAGCTGGGCTGCGCCGCCGTGCTGCTCAACACGGCGGTGTCGAAGGCGCACGATCCGGTGCGCATGGCCACCGCCTTCCGCCACGCCGTAGAGGGCGGCCGCCTCGCTCGCCTGTCGGGCCGCATTCCGAAGAAGCTGCACGCGGAGGCGTCCAGCCCCGAGTTCGGGCTGGTGGGGAGCTGAGCGCCGCGTGCTGCCCGAGCCGTCGCTGCTGCTGATCACCGATCGCACACTGGCGCGGGGTGATCTCGCGCAGGTGGCGGTGGAGGCCTGCGCCGGCGGATGCCGCTGGATCAGCCTCAGGGAGAAGGACCTGCCGGCGGCGGAGCAGATCGCCCTGTTTGCGCACCTTCGGGAAGCGACACGCGCCTTCCGCCCCCGCCTGACGCTCCACGGCCCGACTGAACTGGCGCACGCCGCCGGCGCGGACGGGGTGCACCTGCCCGGCGGCGGGCATGCGGGTGAAGCGAGGGCGCTGCTGGGCCCGGATGCGCTGGTGGGGCTCTCCATCCACACTTTGGCCGAGGCGCAAGCCGCCGATCGGGCCAGCCTCGACTACATCACCGCAAGTCCGGTCTTTCTCACCGCGTCCAAACCCGGCTACGGCCCGGCGCTGGGGACGGCGGGACTGGCCGCCTTCGCTGCCGTCTCTCCCGTCCCGGTGATCGCCCTTGCGGGCATCGCGCCCGCCAACGCCGCCGCCTGTCGCGACGTCGGGGCCGCGGGCCTTGCCGTCATGGGCTCGGTGATGCGGGCGGAGGATCCGGCCGCCGAATTTGCGGCCCTCCTTGCAGCCTGGGGCAGCAAGGCCCCCGAGGGCGAGCGCGTCTGACCCCGACGCGGCCTTGCATGGGCGGGCCAAAAGCTGAACCCTGCCCAAAACGGGGGAGGCGGGCATGGTGCGGCAGGATTCGGCGGATGTGATCGTGGTCGGCGCCGGCCCGGTGGGGCTCTCGCTGGCGGCGGAGCTGGCGCGCCACAAGGTGCGCTGTCGCATCCTGGAGAAGGCCGCCGCCCCGTCCATCTACTGCCGCGCGCTGGGCGTCACGCCCCGGACCCTGGAAGTCTATGAGGACATGGGCGTCGTCCGCGCCATGATCGACGCCGGCCTCTGGCTCGACGGGCTCTGCGTGGCGGTGGACGGGGCGCCGGCCCGGACCATCGCCACCGATCTCTCGGATCTGCCCTATGGCGCCCTCGGCATCCCCCAGCCCGTGACCGAACGCATCCTGGCGGAGCATCTTGCCGGCTTCGGCATCGGTGTGGAGCGGGGCGTCGCGGTCAACGCCCTCGTGCAGGCGGGGGAGAAAGTGCGGCTCGACCTCGCCGGGCCGGACGGGCGGGAGGATTTCGCCCATGCCCGCTTCGTGGTGGGATGCGACGGCGCCCACAGTTTCGTGCGCCACGCTTTGGGCATCCCGTTCGAGGGGGAGGCCTTTCCCTATCCCTTCATGCTGGGCGACGTGCATCTTGCCTTTCCCGGCGATCTGAAGCCGGCGCGCGGCATCGCCCTGCGCCTCATGCGCCTGCGCGAGGATACGGCGCCCGACATGTTCATCGCCATCCCGCTGCCGGAGCACGGGCGCTACCGGGTCTCCATGCTGGCGCCGGAGAGCCTTGCCGGGGCGGGATCGGGCGATGCGGGGAGCACCGAAGCCCACGGCATCCAGTCCGAGCGGCCGGGGCCCTCGCTCGCGGACCTCCAGGAGGTGGCCGACCGCATCGCGCCGGGGCAGATCGTCGCCGGCGACCTGCGCTGGTCGTCCCGGTTCCGCATCTCCATGCGGCTGGCGGCGCGCTATCGCGCCGGGCAGGTGTTCCTGGCGGGCGACGCCTGCCACATCCATCCGCCCACCGGCGGGCAGGGGATGAACACCGGCATCCAGGATGCCTACAACCTCGCCTGGAAGCTGGCGCTGGTGCTGCGGGGCAGGGCACCCGCCGCGCTGCTCGACAGCTACGAGGCCGAGCGCCGGCCGGTGGCGCAGGACGTGATCGCCCGCACTGTCGCCGAGAGCGTCAATATCGGCGCCTCCGGTGGTGCCCGCGACCGGCTCGCCGATACCCAGATCCGGGTGTCTTATGCGGGCCTTGCCGGCGCGGCGCTGGCGGGCGGGGCGGGCGCGCCAGAAGGGCTGCCGGGCGACCGTCTCCCGGTGGCGGGAGACCGGGCGCCGGATGCGCCGGGCCTGATGCGCCGGGGCGTCGGGACGCCGTTCCGGATGTTCGACCTGCTGCGCGGCACGGACTTCGTGGCGGTCGCCGCATTGGACGGGACGCCGGACGGCCTTGCTGCGGCGGAGGCCCTTGGCGCGGTGCTGGCCGGCGGCGGCCTGCCGATCCGGGTGGTGGCGGTGGCGCCGGCGGGGTCCGGCCTTGCCGATCCCTGCGGGGTGAGCCTTGTGGAGGACGGCGCCGGCGCTTTCGCCGCTGCCTACGGGCTCGCCGCGGGCGAGGCGGTGCTGGTGCGCCCCGACGGCTACCTCGCCTGGCGCGGCAATGCGGCGGAGGCGGATGTCGCCCTGCGGCGGGTGGTGGGAGCGGGGTAGTTTCACGCACGGGCGGTGCGTATTCTTGGGTATTCAGCAGGGTGCATCCGGTTCCAGGCCAAGCGTTCGAGCGCGATTGACCATCGAAAAGGCAGCGGAAGCCTTTCCATTCCCGTGGCCCGTGTTCTAACTTTCGGCCACCGATGAAATTCGGATGCCAAAGGGGGGCAACGCCATGGCCGTTACACGTCGCACTTTGCTTGCGGGCCTCGTCTCGTGCCCGGTCTGCGCCGGCGCCGCGCACGCGGCGGGCGCGCACTGGACCTATGAGGGCCACGGCGGCCCGCAGGAATGGGGTTCGCTGGAAAGCGGCTTCCAGGCTTGCGCGGTCGGCAGCCAGCAGTCGCCCATCAACCTGGAAGGCGCCGTGCAGGCCGCGGGCGAGGGGCCGACGCTGGCCTGGAAGCCCAACGCCTTCAAGATCGTCAACAACGGCCACACCATCCAGGCCGACGTGGTGGGGGATGCGGGAACGGCCACCATGGGCGGCAAGACCTACAGCCTGCGCCAGTTTCACTTCCACGCGCCGAGCGAGCATGCCCTGAACGGCGAGCGCACCGCCATGGAGGCGCATTTCGTCCATGACGCGCCCGATGGCAACCTGCTCGTGGTGGGCCTCTTCATGAAGGCGGGCAAGGCCAATGCCGGCTTCGCTGAGGTGATGAAGACGGCGCCCGTGAGCGCGGGCGCCACGCCGCTCAAGGCACCGCTCGATCCCTCGGTGTTCCTCCCGGCGGAGCGGGCCACCTATCGCTACGAGGGCTCGCTGACCACGCCGCCCTGCTCGGAGGTGGTGGACTGGAACGTCTTCGCCACGCCCATCGAGGTGAGCGAGGCCGACATCGCCGCCTTCCGCGCCATCTTCCCCATGAACGCCCGGCCGCTGCAGGCCGTGAACCGGCGCTTCCTGCTGCGCCTCAACTGATCCCGGCGGCCGGTGATCGGCACGCGTCGGCCTCCGGCCAAGCCCTCCGGCCAAGTTCGCGCGGCGCCAGCTGATCGGCGCGTGCTCTAACCTGACGAGAGAGAACGCGTTATCCGATCAGCTTGCGACGCAATCTGATCAGCGCGTGCTCTAGCGCAACAGAAAAGGGCCGGCGCAGCGCGCCGGCCCTTTCCATTCCTGCCGATCGCGAGGGATGCGATCAGTCTTCCTTCTCGTCGGCCTCGCCGCCGGCCGCGCGCTGCTTGAGCGCCGCGCCGAGGATGTCGCCGAGCGACGCGCCGGAGTCCTGCGAGCCGTACTGGGCCACGGCCTCCTTCTCCTCGGCGATCTCCATCGCCTTGATGGAGACCTGCACCTTGCGCGCCTTGCGGTCGAACAGGGTGACGCGGGCATCCAGCTTGTCGCCCACCGAGAAGCGCTCGGGGCGCTGGTCGTTGCGCTCGCGGGCGAGTTCGGAACGCTTGATGAAGGCCGACAGGTCGGTGCCGGTGAGCTTCACCTCGATGCCGCCATCCTTCACGTCGGTAACTTCGCAGGTGACGATGGCACCCTTCTTCACCTCGCCCGCATCGGCGAAGGGATCGCCGGCAAGCTGCTTGATGCCGAGGGAGATGCGCTCCTTCTCGACGTCCACATCGAGCACCACGGCCTTCACCATGTCGCCCTTGCGGTATTCGTCGATCACCTGCTCGCCCGGACGGTTCCAGTCGAGGTCGGAGAGGTGGACCATGCCGTCCACGTCGCCGTCGAGGCCGAGGAACAGGCCGAACTCGGTCTTGTTCTTGACCTCGCCTTCCACCACCGCGCCGGGGGCATACTTCTCGGCGAAGGCCTCCCAGGGGTTCTGGAGGGTCTGCTTGAGACCGAGCGAGATGCGGCGCTTGGCGCTGTCCACTTCCAGCACCTGCACTTCGACCTCCTGGGAGGTGGAGACGATCTTGCCGGGATGGACGTTCTTCTTGGTCCACGACATTTCGGAAACGTGGATGAGGCCTTCGATGCCCGGCTCCAGCTCCACGAACGCGCCGTAGTCGGTGATGTTGGTGACGCGACCCTTGAAGCGGGCCTCCACCGGATACTTGGCCTCGATGCCCTCCCAGGGATCGCCCAGGAGCTGCTTCATGCCGAGCGAGATGCGGTGGGTCTCGTGGTTGATCTTGATGATCTTCACCTTCACCGTCTGGCCGATGTTCAGCACTTCGGTGGGGTGGTTCACGCGGCGCCAGGCGATGTCGGTGACGTGCAGCAGGCCGTCGATGCCGCCGAGGTCAACGAACGCACCGTAATCGGTGATATTCTTCACCACGCCGTCGATGGCCTGGCCTTCCTCGAGGTTCTGGACTAGCTCGTGGCGCTGCTCGGCGCGGGTCTCTTCCAGCACGGTGCGGCGGGAGACCACGATGTTGCCGCGGCGGCGGTCCATCTTGAGGATCTGGAACGGCTGCTGGTTGTGCATCAGCGGGCCGACGTCGCGGATCGGGCGGATGTCCACCTGGGAGCGCGGCAGGAAGGCCACGGCGCCGTCGAGATCGACGGTGAAGCCGCCCTTCACCTGGTTGAAGATGACGCCGAACACCTTCTCGTTGGCGGTGAACGCCTTCTCGAGCTTGATCCAGCTCTCCTCGCGGCGCGCCTTGTCGCGCGAGAGGACGGCCTCGCCCATGGCGTTCTCGACGCGCTCGAGATAGACCTCGACCTCGTCGCCGACCTTGATGGCGCTCTCGCGGCCGGGGCCGGCGAACTCGCGCAGGGCCACGCGGCCCTCGGTCTTGAGGCCGATGTCGATGATCGCCAGATCCTTCTCGATGGCGACCACGATGCCCTTGACGACGGCACCTTCGTTCACATCGGCGCGGCCGAAGCTCTCGTCGAGCAGGGCGGCGAAATCATCACGGGTGGTTTCTACGGCGGACATTCACGCTCCAGACTTCTTGCGCCGGCATCTCGCGTTGCGAGGCCCGAACCGCTCGGATGTCCGTCATTCCATGGGGAATGGCGAACGGCCGCCGCAAGGCGGCGGGCCGGCGCATGAGCCGGGCGGTACGGGCGATGAATTGGGTGTCGCGATGCGCGCTCAGCGAAAGCCAGGGCGGGCTGCCTCCGACGATCAGGGCCGCGTATCCCGCGAACCCCTGCCCGCCCGGGCGGCTCCCAGCTTTTTGGGAACACAGCCTCGGACGGCGCTGACATAGGGCAAAATGCCCTGCAACGCAAGGGCAAGCGGCCCATCGGCTCTGGCGTGCCGCCACTGGCGCGCCGCCCAATACCCCCTCTCCGCGTGCGGGGAGCGCGGAGAGGGGGCGATCCCGGGCTTGCGTCCGGGATCGGGAGGGGACGACGGGCGCGTCGGGGCTCAGTCCCGGCGCGCGGAGAAAGCGGCGCCGGGAAAGGCGTGGCCGGCAGCCGTCACCGGTTGCGCTGGCATGCCTTCCGCCCGGACCACCAGCACCGGGATGGTGGAATGGGTGAGCACCTTGGTGGTCTCGCTGCCCAGCACCAGGGCGGAAAACCCCCGCCGGCCGTGGGAGGCCATCACGATGAGGTCGCAGTGCTCGCCCGTGGCGGTGGCGATGATGGCCTCGTGCGGATGGTCGCTGTCGACGTGCACCGTGGCCGTCTCCACGCCGTGGGAGGCTGCCTTCTCCGCCGCCGCGCCGAGGATGCGGTCGGCGCGGTGCTGCATGTGGATGCGGTATTCGTCCTCGGTGTCGGCGATCTGCTCCGCCTCGGTGGTGAGCAGATGAAACGGCTCGCTGGCGGTCATGACGACGAGGCGCGCATGGAGGGCCGCGGCAAGCTCCACGGCCTGGGACACGGCGAGGTCGGAAAGGGCCGAGCCGTCGGTTGCGACGAGGATGTTCCTGAACATCGTCTCCTCCCCATACGGAAAGGAGAATGATAGCAAATATCCCGCCGGCTGCGGCTTGACGGCGATCAACTCGGCGGGAACGACCGCGTGATCATGGCTCCGGGGTTCCGCCCGCGCTTACTCGGCGATGATCTTCACCTTCTCGCCGTACTTGAGCTTGGCCGCCGAATCGAGCCCGTTGAGGATCAGGAACCGCTCGGTGGGGCGGTCCGGCACCTGCATGCGGCCGGACATCTTCTCCACGCTGTCGCCGAGCCCCGCCGTGACGATGCGCACCCGGAGCGGCTTCACCGTCTCCGCCTCGCCGGAGGAGACGCGGCGGAAGGTGTCGGCGGCGGCACGGAACTGCTTGTCCAACTCCGGGGTCAGCTCTCGCGCCGCGAAGATGAGGCGGTACACGTCCGAGCCGAAGCGGATGGCGAACATGCGGAACGACCACTGGTCGCCGCGGGCGATGGCGGTGGCGGCGGTGAAGCCGTTGACGGTGAGGCTCTCCACCGTGTTGATCTCCACCCCCTCGACCCAGCCGGAGGACAGATACTGCGCCAGCGACTGGTCGGGGGCCACGCGCACCGCATCGAGGCGCAGCGCCTCGCGCCCGGTCTGGGTGGCGCCGAGCACCGCCTGGGAGGTGTTCTCCAGCGAGAAGCCCTCGGGCGCGGTGAAGGTGAAGCCGAGCTTGGGATGGAAGAACCTTCGCCCGCGCACGAAGCCTTCCTTGGGATCGTCGCCATAGACCATGCCGTCGATGGCGGAGAGATAGGCGTTGCGGTCGCGCTCGCCGTCGCCCTGGGGGGCGCCGTTGGCATATTGCCGGGCATTGGCGATGGCGATGGAGATGCGCTCCGGCGTCGCCGGATGGGACGACAGGAAGTCCATGTCCGGCGTGGTGGAGGACGAGCCGGAGAAGGCGGCGCTCTTCAGGTCGCCGAAACGGCCCATGTCGGTGAGGAAGCGCGAGGCGCCGTAAGGGTCGAAGCCCGCGCGCGCGGCGATGCCGACCCCGATGGCGTCGGCCTCAAGCTCCTGCCCGCGGGAGAACGAGGCCAGCGTGCGCCGGCTCTTCTGCATGGCCAGCGCCCCGAGGTCGGGATCGTTCACCACGTCGGAGATGACCCGGCTCACCAGCACCGCCTGCTTCACCTGGTCCTCGCGGATGGTGGCGTGGCGGGCGATGACGTGGGCCATCTCGTGGGCGAGCACGGAGGACAGTTCCGAGGTGTCGTTGGCCAGCGACAGCAGGCCCCGCGTGACGTAGAGGGAGCCGTCGGGCAGGGCGAAGGCGTTGATGGCCGGGGAGTTGAGCACCGTGACGCGGTATTTCAGGTCGGGCCGCTCGGAGGCCGCCACAAGGCGCTCCACCACCTGCTGGATCAGGGCCTTGAGCTCGGGGTCGTTATAGGCGCCGCCATAGCTGGCCACGAGCCGCTCGTGCTCGCGGCGCTGGGCCGGCGACATGTCCGCGAACTCGGAGGCCGCGCTGGCGGAGGTCAGGGGCACGCTGGCCTGCTCGAGGTCGAGGCCGGCGCAGGCCGAAAGCCAGAGCGGGAACAGAAGCGGGAGCGCCCGGGCGAGCCTGCCCCAACGGCATGTGGCGCGCCCGGCCGCGGGATGCGTCGCCCGCCGTGCCTGCGTCCTGCCGTCTGGACCGTCTCGCCTCACTTCACGCACCGAAAACCTCGCACGCCCGTTTCACTTTGCGTCGCGCCTGGAGCGCGACGCGCGGACCTCGCGGCCTGACAGAAGGGCGATCTGGCCCGCTTGTCGCAAGGCCATGGCAGGTCCCCCTTCCGCCCTCACCACGCCGCGCACCCGCACCAGAGTGCCGCGCAACATGGCCGGATCTAGGCTATCGCCCATGATTGTGGCGAAATCCTCCCTCTCGATCATCGCAGTGAAATCTTGCCGCCAGCTTGCCCCGAAATTGAGAAAGATTCGTTCCCGCGTTCCACCGGCCGCGAGAACGCGTCCTTCCGCTACGGCGAACAGGCCCGAGCGGATCGCCACGGCCTCCTCGTCGGCGGCTTGTGCCACGGCGGACGGCTGGGCCCAGATGCCGCGCCCCGCCGCGCGGGCTTCGTTTTCCGCCGCCAGCCGCTGGTCCAGGCAACCATCCGCCGCCGCTGCCGGCTGGGCATAGCCGGCGCCCGCGCGCAGCAGGGCTGTCGCGAGGTCCTGCTCCGTCCCGTCGTCCCGGCCCGGACAGATCAGCCCCGCGGGTCCTGACAGGCGCCCGTGCCGGTCCGTGTGGCCGGTGCCGGGATGGACCAGGCAGGTGTCGAGCACGGTGCGGGCCGCGCTTGCGGATGCGCGGGGCAGGGCGGCATCCACCGCGAGCCGCGAGGGCAGTACGATGCCTTCCGGCACCAGCCGGCGCCCGTCGTCGAGGATGAGGGCGCCCGCATCCGACCAGCGGGCGCCGAGGCCGACTGCGGCGCCGGCGCGCTGTTCCGCCTGCGCCGGCGTGGTACAGGCGGGGTTATGTCGTTCGCCCTTCGGCGCGGCCAGCGCTGGTCCCGCGAGGATGATGGTGGCCAGGGCGAGCGGGGCCAAGGCGAGCTGGGCCAAGGCGAGCTGGGCCAAGGCGAGCGGGGCAAGACGTGCTGCGGTGCGGCGCAGGCCCGGTTTGCGCCAAGCCGCCGGAGCCTTCGCGCTGCCGTCGCAGGTGAAGCGGGTGTCGGAGGGGCGCGATTGCATGCCCCGACGATACCTGAAGAGACGGTGGCGGGGGAGCGGCCATGGGGGCGCGGCGATCAACTCTCCTTACGCCCTCTTTCCACCGTCGCCTTTCCCGCCACCTGTCCGATACCCTTTCCTCCCGCGGCGGCTCGTTCTAGAAGAGGGGCGTGTCCCGGTAGCTCAGCAGGATAGAGCAGCGGTTTCCTAAACCGCAGGTCAGGGGTTCGAATCCCTTCCGGGACACCATAGTTTTATGTCTAAATATATGATTTTAAATCATAATTTTTGACATAAAATTCCCATGCCCCAGCATCTGCCCCAGCACATGCGTTAGCTCGTGGTGGTCCGTGGTGGACCGAAGCGGGATTTGCCGGGATCAGGCGGGATTGGGTGGGACGCGACCGTTAGGCCGGCTCCATGCCCAATTCGGGATCGGCGCTATTGCATCATGCTACTTCGCCGCATGTTCAGCGACGACAGTAGCGCTATGGTTGCATAGTCAAGGTTGGGGGGTCAGAATGGGCGCGATAGGGCGAGTGGTGATCATGGCCGTGATGCTGGCGGCTGTCGGCGGGTGTCAGCTCTCGAACCCTAGGTTTTCCGTGGGCCAGCGCTCAAACCCGATGGGGCCAACCCCAAATTCGGGACCTGACTATGCCCCGCATCCGTGAGGCCCATCTATTATAGCTCCACTCCTGCGGAGCTTTTCATCCCTGCCCAGCCCGCGCTCGCCAGCGGACTTTTTCATGTGTGCAGCTTGCGCTAAGAGCGCCTAACAAAACTTGGCGATGGCTCTGAAGCATATGATTGCGGCGGCGAGGACGCAGAATGCGCGGTAGAGATCGGCGTGGCGCTCGTATCGGATGGCGAGGCGCCGGAACTGGTTGATCCAGGCGAAGGTGCGCTCAACCACCCATCGGTGCTTGCCGAGGTGCTCAGAACTGTCGACGCCGCGGCGGGCGATACGG
>NZ_JAIVFN010000068.1 GCF_030015065.1 Xanthobacter autotrophicus
GGCGGGAGGCGTGTCGGCTGGCTGGGTCATGGGCTTGCCTCCTCAGATGGCGTGGGCGTGGCCGCCGAGATAGGCCTCGACGATGCGCGGGTCGTCGGCGAGCGCGGCCGCCTCGCCCTCCATGATGATGCGGCCGCCGTCCAGCACCGCGGCGCGGTCGGCGATGCGCAGGGCGGCCTTGGCGTTCTGCTCCACGATGAGGATGGAGAGCCCCTCCTGCCGGATCTGCGACACCAGGTCGAAGATGCCTTTCACGAACTTGGGGGCGAGGCCGAGGGAGGGCTCGTCCAGCAGCAGGATGGAGGGCTTCGCCATCAGCGCGCGGGCGATGCACAGCATCTGCTGCTCGCCGCCGGAGAGCGAGCCCGCCACCTGGCCCATGCGCTCGCCGAGCTTGGGGAACAGGGCGAGCACGCGGTCGAGCTCGGCGAGGCCGTGGCGGCCGCCACCGATGACGAGGTTCTCGCGCACGCTCATGGGCGAGAAGATCTGCCGTCCCTCGGGGGACTGGAGCAGGCCGCGGGCGACGATCTCGTTGCTCTTGAGCCTGGTGATGTCCTCGCCCTTGAAGCGGATGGTGCCGGCCTTGGCGCGGTAGATCCCGGAGATGGCGCGCATCAGGGTGGTCTTGCCCACGCCGTTGGAGCCGAGCACCGCCACGATGCCGCGTTCCGGCACGTCGAGGTCCACCCCGTGGAGGATCTCCTGGACGCCCATGGCGACGGTGAGGCCGCGGATTTCGAGCAGGCTCATCTTGCGTCCCTTCAGTCTTCCACGCCGAGATAGGCTTCGAGCACGACCGGATCGGCCCGGACCGCGGCCGGCTCCGCATCGGCGATCTTGCGGCCGGAGGCGAGCACCACCACCCGCGAGCAGATGCCCATGACGAGGTTCATGTCGTGCTCCACCAGCATGATCGCCATGCCGGCGGCGTTCAGCGACCGGATGAAGCGGGCAAGCTCCGCCGTCTCGGAATCGTTGAGGCCGGCGGCCGGCTCGTCGAGGATCAGCAGGTCCGGCTCCATGGCGAGGGCCCGGGCGATCTCCAGATACTTGCGCTTGCCGTAGGAGAGGTTGGCGGCAAGCTCCTCCGCCTCGGCGGTGAGGCCGACGCGCTCCAGCGCCGCCCAGGTGCGCGCGGAGATGGCGTCCGAGCGGCGCGCGCCGCCGAACACCGCCCCGAACGCCGACTGGCCCATGGCCCCCACCGCGCCCACCGACACGTTGTCGAACACCGACATGTTCGGGAACACGCGCAGGTTCTGGAAGGTGCGCGACATGCCGCGCGCCGCGATCTTGTGGGGCTTGAGGCCGGTGATGGCCTCCCCCTTGAAGCGCACCGCCCCCGCGGAGAGCGGCGTGAAGCCGGAGATGAGGTTGAAGAGCGTGGTCTTGCCCGCCCCGTTGGGGCCGATGACGCCGACCAATTCGCCGTCCTCGACCCGGGTCGTCACGTCGTCCACCGCCAGGAGGCCGCCGAAGCGCCGCGTGACGTGCTCGATCTCGATGAGGCTCATTGCCAGCCCACCTCGCGGTTGGAGGGCGCCGCGCCCCATTTCAGGCCGAAGCCGCGCCGCACCAGCGAGAGCGCGGAGACCTCGCCGAACAGGCCCTTGGGCATGAACAGGATGGAGAAGAACATGACCAGGCCCACCATCACGTTGCGCAGGTCGCCGAGGCCGCGCAGCAGCTCGGGCAGCAGGATGAGCACCACCGCCCCGATGATCGCCCCCGGCAGCGAGCCGAGCCCGCCCACCACGATCATCGCCAGGATGAGGATGGAGGTGGAGAACCCGAAGTCGTTGGGCGAGACATAGCCGGTGGTGTAGGCCCACAGCGCCCCGGCGACGCCGGCGAAGAAGGCCGAGATGGTGAACACCTCGATCTTCAGCCTGACGGTGTTGACGCCCATGGCGTCGGCGCACTGGTCGTCCTCGCGCAGGGAGCGCAGCGCGTTGCCGTAGTAGGAATGGCTGAGGCGATGCAGCACGAAGATGGACAGCGACACCAGCACCGCCACCACGAAATAGACCGCGAGCGGCGCCTTGAGCGCGAAGCCGAACAGGTTGATGCCGGAGAACAGCATCACGCCGTTCGGGCCCTTGGTGACGGCGACCCAGTTGAGCAGCACCGTGTTGATCATCTGCCCGATGGCAAGGGTCGCCACCGCGAAATAGATGGACACGAGCCGCATGGTGGGCAGCGCCACCACGAAGGCGAACGCCGCGGCGACGAGCCCCGCCGCCGGCAGGCCCCAGATGAAGCCGAGCTTCAGGTCGGTGCCCATGAGCGCCGCCACGTAGGCCCCGATGCCGTAGAACGCGGCGTGGCCCAGATGGAGCAGGCCCGCGGCGCCGGTGACGAGGTGGAGCGAGGCGGCGAGCAGCGCGAAGATCAGCACCAGGTTCGCCACCTGGAAGAAGTAGCCCTTGCCGGCGAAGGCGAGGGCGGCCGGCACGAGGCCGAACACGAGGAGAAGGACGAGGATCTTTCCGATCCAGCCTTTGCGGGCGAAGTCAGACACGTTCCCTCCCGGCTCCGAAGAGGCCCTGCGGAAAGAAGATGAGGGTGACGATGAGGAAGCCGTAGGCGACCATGTCGGCCCAGTTGGACGAGATGAAGGTGGTGGCGAGCCCCTCGGAGAGGCCGAGCAGCAGCGCGCAGACCACTGCGCCGGGGATGGAGGAGAGCCCGCCCATCACCATGGCGACGAAGGCCTTGATGCCGGGCACGAAGCCCATGGCCGGGAAGATGGCGCCGTAATAGAGCCCCACCAGGATGCCCGCCCCCGCGCCCATCATGGAGCCGAGCGCGAAGGTGGTGATGATGGTGCGGTCGGTGTCGATGCCGACATATTTCGCGCCGAGCGGATTGGCGGAGACCGCGCGGATGGCGAGGCCCGCCCGCGTCCGCGTCAGCATGTATTGCAGCCCGCCGAGCATGATGGCGGCCACCGCGAAGATGATGACGTCGCCGGTGACGATGGTGACCGGGCCGAGCTCGATGGGCTTGTTGATCAGGTAGTCGAACGGCAGCGTCTGCATCTGCGATCCGAAGGCGAACTCCAGACCCTCGCGGGCGACGATGGAGACGGCCAGGGACGACATCAGCGTCGATTCCCGCATGGCGCGGGATTTCAGCGAGGCTTCGTCGGAGAACCGCCGGAACGGCTTGAAGGCGATGCGCTCGAGGCCGACGCCCATGGCCGCGCCCGCCGCCAGCACCACGAACAGCACCACCAGGAAGGGCGGCGCGAACGCGGTGATGAAGAGGAGGCCGACGAACGCGCCGAGGGTATAGACCTCGCCATGGGCGAAGTTGACGACGTTCAGCACGCCGAAGATCAGCGTGAAGCCGATGGCCATCAGGGCGTAGATGACGCCCTGCGACAGGCCGATGGCCAGCTGCTGGAGATAATAGGGATCGATCACGGAGGGCCCCTTCAGTCGGGTCGCGGACCGCCGGCTTGCCCGGGCGAATGCCCCGGGGTTACCGGATGATGGATGGACGCGTCGCGCGGGCGGTTCATCGCCTCGCTCGTGGACGCCTTCGGGCGGATGCCTGGCGGGTGGATGCCTGGCTGGCTGATGCTGGGATCGCGGCGGCGGGGACGCGCGGCGGCGCCCCCGCCGGGCGCTCACTCCCCGATGGGGGTGAAGACGCCGTTGACGATGCGCACCTTCATCAGCTGCTTCACCGGCTCGCGGTCGGGGCCGAAGGTGGTGGTGCCGGTCACGCCGGGGAAGTCCTTCGTCGCCGCCAGGGCGTCGCGCACCTTGGCGCGGGTCACGTTCGGGTAGGACTTCACGATGGCGTCGAGCATGATGTTGACGGCATCGAAGGCCTGGGCCGGGAACTGGCCCGGCTCGGCGCCGCGCACCTTCACCCACTCGGCCACGAAGTCCTTCACCTCGGGCTTCGGGCTGCTGGGCATGAAGTTGGTGGTCAGCGACAGGCCCTCGGCATCGGCGCCGGCGAGCTCGATCACCTTCTGGTTATGGGCGGCCGAGGTGGAATAGATCGGGATGTTGATGCCGAGCTGCTTCATCTGCTTGATGAAGTTGGCGGCGTCTTCATAGAAGAAGGCAGTGTAGACCGCGTCGGGCTTCGCACGCTGGATCTTGGTGAGCAGGGCGCGGAAGTCCGGAAGGCCGCGGTTGAAATACTCGGTGAGGACCACCTTGCCGCCGCCGGCCTCGAAGGCGTCGGCAAAATACTTCACGGAGGTCTGCCCCCAGTCGGTCTGCTCGCCCACGAGGGCGACCTTCCTGATGCCCTTCTTCAGCATCCAGGCGGCGTTGTAGGGGCCCTCGCCGGCCTGGGTGGTGATGTTGCGGAACTGCCACTCGGAGATCTTGGCATAGTCCGGGTGCGAGGCGGACTGGGAAAGCTGGGGCATGCCCGCTTCCTTGTAGACCTGTGCCGAGGCCATGGAGACGCCGGAGGTGAAGTCGCCCAGCACGCCGACGATGGCCGGATCGTCCACGAACTTGCGGGCGATGGTGACGCCTTCCTTGGCGTCGGAGCGGCTGTCCTCGAACACGATCTCCACCTTCACCGGCAGCCGGCCCGAGGCATTGAAGCGGGCGAGGGCGATCTCGGCGGCGGTCTTGAAGTCCTGCCCGTACTGGGCGGTGTTGCCGGTGAGCGGCAACTGGTAGCCGATCCGGATGGGATCGGCGGCGAGCGCCGTGCCCGCCAGGGCGGTGGCGAGCGGGGCGGCGAGGGCAAGACCGACGAGGGTCCGGCGGGTGAGGGGATGACGGGTCAGGGTCATGGTTCCGGTCTCTGGAAGGGACATTTATTTAATTGGTATTTTGTTTGTATGCGAAGAATTGGGCGGCACGCGGCTTCAGGCCGCTGCGCCGGGCTCCACGATCAGGCGGCAGCAGCCCTCCTCGCCGGGGTGCCAGGTCTCGCCCTTGAAGACGAAGCCGGCGGCGCGGAACAGGCCGCCGTCGATGGCGCCGCCCGCCGTGCACAGCAGCTCGAGGTCTTCCCCGGAGCGGCCCATGGCGACCCAGGCCTCCTTGAGGGGGCAGCGGTGGAACTTGATCTCGAGCCGCTCGGCGTCGCACTGGCGCACCTCGGGTTGGAACAGCACGTCGCCGGCCGGAATGCCGCCGAGGAAGCGATCCTTCAGGCCGGCAAGGTCGGCGGGGCCGAGGTCGGCGAAGCGCGCGCCCATGGTCACGCCCATGCGGCGGGTGGCCTCGCTCACCAGTTCCACGGCGCGCTCGGTGCCGAAGGCCTCGCGCAGCACGTCGAACATGTTGGCATAGGCCGCGGCCCGCATGTTGAAGGCGCCCTGCAGCCATTCGATCGGCACCATGCGGCTGGTGGGCGTGCTCTCGGTCATGAACTCATCCTCTCTCGATGGCTGCGGTTGCGTGGCTGTCAAGGTGTCTCAGGAGGGCTCGCGGCCGTCCTTGTAGCGGTACCAGGCGAGCATCGCCGGGGCGACGAGCTTCGCCACGGCGTGGAAGGGATAGGGCCGCACCGGCGTGAGCGGCACCGGCAGGTCGGCCTCCGCCTTGCCCTCGATGGCGTCGGCGAAGACCGGGCCGAGCGCCGTGGAGAGCGCGACGCCGCGCCCGTTGCACGCCACCCAGGCCCACAGGCCGTCGGCGACGCGGTGGAAGCGGGGCATGCGGTCGCCGGTCATGCCGATGCGCCCGTTCCAGACGAAATCGAACGCGGGCACGCCCATCTGCGGGAAGATGCCGGCGAGGCGCCGGCCCACCAGCGCCTTCAGCCGCTCCGCCCCGTTGAACGGCACGATGAGCGCGCCGCCGGAAACCAGGCGCCCGCGCGCGTCCCAGCGGAAGAAGCGCAGGTCGCCATGGGTGTCGGAGAGCGCCTGCCGGCCGGGCAGCACCGCCGCGCGCACCGCCTCCGGCTGCGGCGCCGTGGCCATCTGCCAGGACAGGACCGGCACGAGGGAGCGGGCGAGGCGCGGGGCGAGGCCGGGCTCGAACCAGTCGCAATAGCCGTTGGCCGCCATCATCACCTGGTCGGCGACGACGCGGCCCTTCGCGGTGGCCACCACCCAGCCGGCGGGCGTGCGCTCCACGGAACGCACCGGGCTGTTCTCGTGCAGCGTGGCCCCGGCCGCCACCGCCGCTTCGGCGAGGCCGCGGGCGAAGGCCAGCGGATTGATGTGCCCGCCCGAGGTGTTGAGCATGCCGCCGTACCAGTCGCGGGAGCCGCAGAGGCGGGCGGTCTCGTCGGCATCGAGCAGGCGGACCGGGGCCCCGCGCCGCGCCCAGGCCTCCACCCGGGCGGCCGAGAGCTTCACCCGGCCGGGCGAGTGGGCGGGCTGGAACCAGCCGGTCTGCTCGGCCTCGCATTTCAGGTCCAGGCGGCGCACCAGGTCGAACAGGTTGGCGGCGCTGTCGCTGACCAGCTGGGCGAAGCGCTCGCCCACCGTGCCGAAGCGCTGCGCCATCCCGTCCGGCTCCGCCCCGGTCATGGTGGGGATGACCTGGCCGTTGTTGCGCCCGGAGGCGCCCCAGCCCACCTCGGCCGCCTCCATCACCACCACCCTGCGCCCCCGCTCGGCCAGCGCGAGCGCAGTGGAGAGCCCGGTGAACCCCGCCCCCACGATAGCCACGTCGGCCTTCGTCTCGCCCTCCAGCGCCGGGGACGGCGGACGCTTCGGCGTCACCGAGGCCCAGAGGGAGGGCGGAAAAGGCACGGGCTGGGACATGGCGACGGGGTCCTGGAGTGGGGAGGGCCGAGCGGATCAGGCGGCGACGGTTTCTACCTCAAGCGACCCGTCGAAAAAATCGACCGCTGCGCGTGCATGCAGCTTCGTGGAGTCGAATGCGGGCAGCGGGCTGTCTTTGTCGTCGATCAGCATGCCGATCTCGGTGCAACCCAGGATGACGCAGTCCGCGCCCTGGCCGGCGGCCTTCTCGATCACCTCCACATAGCGGGCGCGGGAGGTGTCCTTGACGATGCCGCAGCACAACTCGTCGAAGATGATGTCGTGGACGGCGATGCGGTCGGCATCCTCCGGCACGATGGTCTCAAGGCCGAACTTCGCGGTCATGCGGTCGCGGTAGAAGTCCTGCTCCATGGTGTAGCGGGTGGCGAGAAGGAGGGGCTTCCTCATGCCCGCCTCCACCAGCGCATGGCCTACCACGTCCACGATGTGCAGCAGCGGAACGGGAACCGCGCGCGCCACGGTGTCGGCGACGAGGTGCATGGTGTTGGTGCAGATGAGGATGCAGCCGGCGCCCGCCTTCACGAGACCGTTCGCCGTGTCGGCCAGCGCCTGCTCGGCGAGGTCCCAGCGACCGGCCTTCTGCATGGCGACGATCTCATCGAAATTCACCGAGTGGAGCAGGATGTCGGCAGAGGCGAGCCCGCCCCGGCGGTCACGCACCAGCTCGTTGATTTCCTTGTAATAAACGGCTGTGCTCTCCCAGCTCATGCCGCCGATCAGTCCGATTGTCCGGGACACACGACATCTCCCTCATTCAATGTCCCGGGCACTTTATCCCGGCAGCGGCGGAGGATGGGCGCGTCTTTGCGCAAAATCCGGTTGAACTTTGCAATCAGATTGCATAATATGGCATGAATCTAGAAAATTTTTGCGTATCTGGATCAGTTTGAACAAATGAGGTGCGCATGCTGGACATTCGCGACAAACGAATCCTGGAGGCGCTGCAGGAGGACGCCACCCTGCCGGTGGCCGATCTCGCCGACCGGGTGGGGCTGTCCACCTCGGCGTGCTGGCGCCGCATCAAGGCGCTGGAGGAGGACGGGCTGATTGCGCGGCGGGTGGCGCTGATCGACCGGCGCAAGACCAATGTGGCCATGACGGTGTTCGTGGGTGTGCGCACCTCGCGCCACTCCATGGCGTGGCTCGATGCCTTCCGCAAGGTGATCCAGGGCATCCCGGAGATCGTCGAGGCCTACCGCCTCACCGGGGACATGGACTATCTGCTGCGCCTCGTGGTGCCGAGCGTCGAGGTCTATGACGCGGTCTACAAGAAG
The DNA here is from genome assembly GCF_030015065.1 of Xanthobacter autotrophicus. Classification (GTDB taxonomy): domain Bacteria; phylum Pseudomonadota; class Alphaproteobacteria; order Rhizobiales; family Xanthobacteraceae; genus Xanthobacter; species Xanthobacter autotrophicus_D. Next base: position 8,005 of record NZ_JAIVFN010000068.1, read on the forward strand.
ATGATCAGCGAGGTCGACTTCACCGACGTGACGTCCTTCATCTCCATGGAGGAACTGAAATACACCACCGCCGTCCCGCTGCGCTATGCCTGATCCGCGACCGGGGCCTCTCTGTCCGGCCGGCGTGGAAGGCGGCGCCGGGCAGGGCACTTCAATCAAACCGCGCCCGGGCGCATGGCGTACTTCGCGGTGATGATCCCGGCCAGCAGGTTCGGCCCGGCCACGGACGATCGGATGGAACGGGGCTGGCGCCTGGGCAATCTGCCCTGATCGCGGGTCCCTGGTCTGCCTCGCCGCACTGGGGGCGCTGGGCGCGCGTGCAGGCGGTGCGGACATCTGGAAGCCCACCGCCCGCGTGACCTTCCGGGGCGCGCTCGCCATGGCGGCGACGGCGGCTATCGGCACCTTGTCGGTCACGCCGTGCAGCGGCCATCCACCGGCGCTATCGCCGGCTCGGGTGGCGGAGCCAGGGGCCACGTCATCTCAGCCTCGCCGTCGGCGCGCACGAACAGCGCCGCGAGGCCGAGGCGGCGCGCGAGAGCAGGCCCCTCGATCGCCCCGTGCACCAGCAGCGCGGTCGCCCAGGCATCCGCGGCCATGCAGGTTTCACCCAGCACGGTGACGGCAGCGAGATCATTGTCCAGCGGCGCGCCCCGTGACGGGTCCATCGTGTGCGAGAGCGTGCGACCCGCCACCTCCACCCGATGGCGATAATTACCCGAGGTGGCGACGGCGGCGCCGGACAATTCCAGCACCCCGAGGATGTCCCGCCTTCCCACGGATGGCCTTTCATGGGCCACCGTCCAGGGCCGGCCGTCCGGCTTCAGGCCTTGGGCCCGCATCTCGCCGTCGATGCCCACCAGCCAGGAGGAAAGCCCGGCCTCCAGCATCTCGCGGGCCAGTTCATCCACGCCGAAGCCCTTGGCGATGCCGGCAAGGTCGAGCCGCAGGGGGGCCAGCCGGCGGGCCCGGCAGGCGGCCGGATCGAGCTGCAAGGTCTTCGGCGGCTCGAAGGAGGGGCGGCCGGCGAGGGCGGCGATGCGCCCGCCATCGGGCATGCGCGCCCCGCCGAAGCCCCACGCCTTGACCAGATCGCCGACGCCGATGTCGAACGCACCGCCCGACAGGCGGCCGACCTCCAGCGCCGTGGCGAGGACGTGCATCAGTTCGCGGGGGATGTCGATCCAGATGCCAACCTGAGCGGCGTTCAGCCGTTCCAGGTCGGACTCGGGCCGGAAGGTGGACATCTGCTGCTCCACCCGCTCCACCGCGCCCTGGAGGCGGCGGGTCAGCGCCGCTTCATCCACGTCGCCCGCCGCGAAGAATACGGCTGACCAGCGCGCGCCCATGGCAGGCCCGCTCAGGGCATGGCGCCGGAGCGCCCTCGCATCCGCCCCCGGATCAATAGACATCTTCGACATAGCGTCCGCTCGACTTGAGGGTGGGAAGGTCGAGGCCCAGCGGGCGCACCACGGGCTCCAGAGCGCGGGTCACGGCCTCGGCCATGTCGCGGCCGCCGCAGACGAGGATCTGCGCGCCCTGCCTCACCAGTTCCCGCAGGCGCGGGGCGTCGGCGGCGATGCGGTCCTGCACATAGGCGCTGCCGTCCGGATCGCGCGAGAAGGCGGTGCGCAGTGTCGTGAGGCGCCGCTCGGCCAGATGCTGGGCCAGCTCGTGCTCATAGAGGAAGTCCGACGCGGCACTCCGCCCGCCCCAATAAAGATGCACCGGCCGTCCCGCCGCATTGGCCCGCACGAAGCCGGCCAGCGGCCCGATGCCCGCCCCCGCGCCGATGAGGATGAGCGGCGCCCGTCCCTTGGCCGGACGGAAGGCCGGATTCTCGCGGATGAAGGCGTCGATGGTGGCGCCGGGTTGAAGCGCGTGCAGGAAGCTGGAGCACAGGCCGCCTTCACGCAGGCGCACGCAGATTTCCAGGATGCCGTCGCGGGCGGAAGAGCCGAGCGAGTAGAAGCGGGGCATGACATCCCCCGGCGGTAGGATGCCCACGAGGTCGCCGGCCTCGAAGGCAGGCAGCCGGCCGGGGGCGCCGGTGCGCGGATCAGATGGCGCCTGAAAGCGCAGGATCGCCACGGGCGCACCCACCGCCTCGCCGTAAAGCTCCCGCCCGGCGAGCACGAGGGGCATTGTCTTCGGCGGCTCGGCCATATAGGCGAGCACGAGGTCATGGCCCAGCGCGGCGCCAAGGTCCCGCCCCCATTGGGCGAATTCCTGCGCCGAGCGGCGGTCCACCCGTTTCATGGGCACGATCTGCGGGCATCCCCGCGCGTCCAGTGCATCGGCGACCGCGCGGGCGAACCGGCAGAAATGCGGGAAGCTGCGGTCCCCGAATCCCAGCACCGCCACCGCCGGCCGCCCGGGCAGGCGCGCGAGGCGGGCGAGGAAGTGCCTGGCCGACTGGGGGGCCGCGCCCTCGCCATAGGTGGCGGCAAGGACCAGCAGGCGCGGAGCGGCCAGATGCGCAGAGCTCACGTCGTTCATGGCGGCGGTGTGGACCTTGTGCCCGGCGGCGGTGAGGGCCGCGTGCAGCGTGCCCGCGAAGCCCCAGGTGGAATTGCCCTCGCTGCCCACGAGAATCACGGTGTCCGCCGACCGCGCGGGCACGTTGGCGGCGATGCGCGGGCGCGCCGCGCGCCGGCGCAGCCAGAGGACGAGGCCGGTGCCGCCAAGCACCGGAACCGCCGCCGACGCAAGGCCAAGGAAGAGGCCGAGCACCCAGGCGCGACGCCCGGTGTGCAGCATGCGCACAAGATCATTGACCCGCTCCAGCGCCGTCGCCGGCTTGAGGGCGAGCGTGGCGCCGGTGGCGGCATCCACCACCCTCTCGCCTTCGGCGGTGGCGAGGGTGAAGACATCGGCCGGGTCGGCGGGATCGGGGAAGGAAAGTTCGCGCAGGTCCTGAAGCTTCACGGCCTTCAGCGTGGCGAGCGTGCCCACCGGAGCCGGCGCGCCGCCGCTGGCGGTGACGGCGGGGCTCGTGCCCTGCGCCTCTGGGAGGAGGCCGAAAGTGCCGGCGGACATCCACAGGCCGGTGAGCGACGACAAAAGCAGGCCGAGTGCGGCGAGCCGTCCCAGCTCGCCGTGCCAGCGTTGCGCCGGCGTGCCGCGGACGGGCCGCAGCAGCGCCCCCGCGCCGCCCAGCCGGCGGGCGAGCAGCGCAACGCCGGACACACTCAGGCCCAGCATGGCCAGCGCGCCGATGGCCGCCGCCGCGCGGCCCGCATCGCCCGAAAGGAAGGAGCGGTGGAGATTGGTGATGAAGCGGGTGGTTTCGGACACAGCATACGGCCCCAGCCCCGCCCCTGTGGCGGGGTCGATCTGCTCCACACCGCGCGCACCGTCCTCGTCGAAGGCCGCGGTGAGGCTGCCATCCGCCCGAAGCCGGATGACACTGACGCCCGGATGGCGCGCGGCGACCTGCGCGGCAAGGTCCGCGACACTGGTCGCAGCCGGGATCGCCGGGGCGGCAGCGCGGTCGAGCGCCGGCTGGACGGACAGAACGGCGCCGGTGACGGCGGTCACGGTGAGGGCGAGTGCCAGCACGATGCCCGGCAGGCCATGGAGGCGGCGAAGCATGGGGATGTCCGATGGGTTCAGAAGGTGACGGTGAAGGATTTCACATAGCCTCTGCCGGCGACGGGCTTGCCGGACGCGCTTGCGGCGAGCGGCGCGACCACTTCGGAGGGATTGTCCATCCCGTCCTCGACCGCGGTGTCCACATGGACCTTGTAGCCGGCGTCGATCATGGCATCGGCGAGATCGAGGGTGATCTTCAGCGTCTTGCCGGAGCCGACGCTGGCGCCGGTGATGCCGTCGATCTCGGTGGCCCGTCCACCGGAGGCGCGCTGCCAGTCGGAAAGGTGACGATGGTATTTCGCCTTGCCGCCGGCCATCCAGAGCGTGCCCTTGTAGGCGCCTGAGGCATCGGTGACGTAGAGCACCACATAGGCGCCGTTGCCGCCGTAGTTTTTCAGCGTGGTCTCGAACGTGACCTGCCGCGCCTCGGCAAGCACGGGCGAAAGCAGGGTGGCGGTGGCCGCCACGGCGGGAAGAACGAGCTTCATCTGACTATTCCTTTGAAAGTGCGGGCGGTTGGCCGGAAGTCACTGCACCTCGACCTTCGGCCGGGCCTGGCCCTGGAACAGGCCATTGTCGGGCACCGGGGTCGCGGGATCGGCCGGGCCGGTCTGCTGAGCCGCACCGCGACGACCGCCCGAATGACCGTCATCGTCATCGTCATCGTCATCATCGTCATCGTCATCGTCATCGTCGTTGTCGCCGTCGTGGGCCTGACGGCGGTCGTGATGGCGATCCCCGCGCGCGTGCTGACGATCGTTGTCTGCGAGCCGGAGGGGCCGAGCGTCGGCGTGGGCGGCTTCGTCGTGCATGCGCGACGGCAGGTTGAGATGGTCGATCTGCGTGGCCGCCAGCGCCACGCCAAGGCCAGCGGTGGACAGGAGCAGGGCCGTTCCGATCAGGGTGCGCGTCTTCATGGGAGCCTCCCGGCGATTGATGACGCCGGCACCCTCGCGCTCGAACCTGACAGCACCCTGAAGCAGGGGCGGGATCGCGTTCAGCTTCCCGTCAGGATCACGACGCCTCTGGAAAGCGAACGGTGGCGCTGAAGCCATCCGCACCACCCGACATCGGCGAGGCGATCTCCAGAGAGAGCCCCGCGCCGCGGCAGATGGCGGCGGCGATGGCGAGGCCGAGGCCCGAGCCGTCCGCACCGGTCGGCCCGCGCTCGAACGGGCGCAGCAGGAGGGCGAGCCGCTCGGCCGGCACCACGGCGCCATGGTTTGAGACTTCGAGCCGGTCCGCATCAAGACGGACATGGACCGGCGTATCGGGCGTGCCGTGCTTCAGCGCATTCTCGATGAGATTGCGCGCGAGCACGGCGAAGGCGTCGGGGTCGAGGTCGCTGACGGGGCCGCCGTCCGGCGCGACGGTCAAGGCCATGTCGCCGGCGCGCGCGGTCTGGCGGTCGAGGTCGGCGATGACATGGCGCAGCACCGGGGCGAGCGGGGCCGGCGCCTCGGCGAGGAGGCCGGCGCCTTCCGCCTTGGCGAGCTGCAGCAGCTTTTCGGACAGGCGCGAGAGGCGGCGCAGCGCGCCCGCGATGGAGCGCGCCCGCTCCTGCTCCGGTCCCTCGGGCAGCTCGGCCATGAGCCGCTGGGTCTGGGCCAGAGCGGCGGCGATGGGCGTGCGCAGCTCATGGGCGCTGTTGGCGGCAAAGCCCCGCTCCGCCTCCAGTGCGCCGCGCAGGCGTTCCATGAGCGCGTTCACCGCCCCGGCAACGGGCGCCATCTCCTCGGGCAGCCCCTGTTCGGGCACCGGCGCGAGGTTGCCCCGCCCGCGCGCGGCGATCGCGTGGCGAAAGGCGAGCACCGGCTTCAGGGTGAGGCGGAGCGTGAGCCAGACACCGGCCAGGGCGATGGGCACCAGAGCGACAAGCGGCCAGACCAGCGCCATCACCGCCCGCCCCACCGTGGCGGCGCGGTGGTCCAGTTCCTCGGCCGCGGTGACGACGATGGTGCCCCTCACCGCCGCTTCGGTATAGGTGCGCAGGCGGGCGGTGGTGTGAAAGCCGGGGGTAAGGCCGGCGGGGATCGCCATCTGCTCCGCGTCGCTGGACTGGAGCAGCACGCGGCCTTCGGCATCGCGCACCACATAGGTGATGAATTCCCGGTGCGGACTGACCGGCGCCATGTGCTGGGCGCCGGCGCCGTCCTCCCGTGCAAGCAGTTCGGAATAGGCGAGCGGCAGCACCCGTTGGGCCACCTCCTGAAGCGCGCTGTCGAACACCTCGTCGATCTCGTGCCGCAGCACCAGCCCCGCTACGGTGGCTGCGGCAAGCCACAGCGCCGCGGCGGACACGGCGAGCCACAGGCCGAGGCGCCGGCGCAGGCTCCACCGTCGCTGCCTGCTCACGCCGTGCCTCCCGGCGTCCCGAGACGATAGCCCATGCCGCGCACGGTCTCGATCACGTCGGCGCCGAGCTTCTTGCGCAGGCGGGCCACATAGACCTCGATGGCGTTGCTCTCCACCTCCGCATCGAAGGAATAGAGCCGTTCCTCCAACTGCGGCTTCGACATGAGCTGGTGCGGCCGCTGCACGAAAGCCTCGAACAGCGACCATTCCCGCGCGGTGAGGGCGACCACCTGCCCGGCGCGCCGCACCGCGCGGGCGGCGAGGTCCACCTCGATGTCGCCGAGCGTGACCAGCGGATTGGGATTGCCGGCATAGCGCCGGCCCACCGCACGGATGCGCGCCGACAGCTCGAACAGGTCGAAGGGCTTCACCAGATAGTCGTCGGCTCCGGCATCGAGGGCGGCGATGCGGTCCGAGATCTGGTCCCGCGCGGTGAGCACCATGACCGGCGTCGCGTCGCCCGCGTTGCGCAGGCGCTTGAGGAAATCGGAGCCGCGCCCGTCGGGCAGCATCAGGTCGAGGAGGATCAGGTCGAAGGCGGCGGCATGGAGGGCGTCGGTGGCATCGGCGAGGCGCGTCACCCAGTCGGCGCCGTGCCCGTCCGCCACGATCTGGTCGCGCACGGCCATGCCCAGGACGGGATCATCTTCGATGAGGAGGATACGCATCTGTCACCTCGGCGCGCAGCATGCAAATCTAGCGCGGCCGGAGGCGGAAGGGGCGAGAGAATCCGTCGGGGGGTTCAGCTTGGCGTCAGCTTGGCGTGCTGTTGATGGCGCCGGGGCGGAAGGAGGATGCGCGGTGAGACGCCCATGGTTCGCAATTCGGTATGCCGCCGCCGGCCTCGCTGCGGCCTGCCTCATCGCGACGCCGGCCGTGGCGGATCGCGATTGCAACGTGCCGCTGGCCGACTGGCAGCCGCGCGAGGCGCTGCAGAAGAAGCTGGAGGCAGAGGGCTGGACCGTCCTGTCCATCCGCTCCGACGACGGCTGCTACAAGGTCCGCGCCACCAATGCCCAGGGCGCGCGCCTGAAGGCGAAGTTCGATCCTGCCCGCCTTGAGCGGGTGACCGGCCGGGATGACGATGATTGATCGGGAGGGGTGTTATGGAGCCTCGGTCCATCGGGTGGCAGAAGCGGTGAACCCACCTCGATGAGGCGGAGCATTGCAGGGGTATCCCATTGCGGCCCGCAAACGCGGCTGACCGCTGTCGACCGATTCCGTTGAAAACCCTCCGCCGGCGGCGTGGCGAGGTGGGTCTTTTCGTAGGCTGAACGAGCCTCTCTTCTCAGGCCGCCGCCGTTCATGCCGCATGCGGCATGAGCTTGGCGAGCTTCCGGTCGTTCTGGAGCGCGATCCGAGCAAATTGAATCAATTTTCTCGGTGAATCGCCCTCTCAACTCAAGAAAGAGAATGCGTTGCCCGATCTGCTTGCGATGCAGGCAGATCGGCGCGTGCTCTCGCTGGGGGGTCTCAACCCGTCACCCGGCGGAGGCGCCATTCCAGCGCTGCCACCAGCCGGGCGAGGCCTGCCTGGACGACGATTCCACCTGGCCAACGATTCTACTTGGCGAAAAGCTGGCCGAGATCCTCGAACGCCTTCATTTCGATGGCGTTGCCCGAGGGGTCGCGGAAGAACATGGTCGCCTGCTCGCCGGGCTGCCCCTTGAAGCGGACATAGGGCTCGATGTCGAACCTGGTGCCGGCCGCGGTCATCCGGTCGGCGAGTGCCTGCCAGTCCTCCATCTTGAGCACGATGCCGAAATGCGGGACCGGGACGTGATGGCCGTCGACCGGGTTGCCGCCGGCATCGGCGGGGCCCATGCCCGGCACCAGATGGGCGACGATCTGGTGGCCGTAGAAATTGAAGTCGATCCACTCGTCGGAGCTGCGCCCCTCGGAGCATCCCATGACCTCGCCATAGAACCGGCGTGCGGCGGCAAGGTCGTGGACGGGAAAGGCGAGATGGAACGGGCGCAGCGTCATGGGCGGTGATCTCCTTCGCCGGCGTTGCTAGCGCATCAGCAGATGCGATAAAAGCTGAATATAGCTGCCTTCAAACATCAGGAAAACTGCGTTGGATACCGCGTTCGCCGCCACCGTCGTCGCCGTGATCGAGGAAGGCTCGATCGCCGCGGCGGCGCGCCGGCTGGGCCTCACGCCCGGTGCGGTCGCGCTGAGGGTGAAGACGGTGGAGGCGGAGCTGGGCGCCACGCTCATCGGCCGTTCCGGACGCCGCGTGGCCGCGACGCCGGCTGCCGCGCGGCTGCTCGGCGCGCTGCGCGGGCTGGTCGACGGGGCGGCGGAGCTGAAGCGGCTGGCGAGCGCCCGGACGGTCGCGGGCCAGTTGCGGCTGGGCACGATCGCGACCGCCAGCACCGGCCTGCTTCCGCCCGTGCTGTGCGCCCTGACGCAGGCTCATCCGGACCTCGCCCTGACCATCGAGCCGGGCACGTCCATCGAGCTGTGCGAGCGCGTGCTCGACGGCGCGCTCGACGCCGCCCTGGTGGTGGAGCCGCCCATGGCCCTGCGCAAGGGCGAGGCCTTCACGCGCTGGGTTGCCGAGCCCCTGGTGCTGATCACGCCGCCGTCGCGCGCGGGCGCGGACCCGCTTGCGCTGCTCGCCCGCGAGACCTTCATCCGGTACGACCGGCGCAACTGGGGCGGGCGCATCGTCGACCGCTACCTGCGCACGATCGGCGTCGTCCCGCGGGACCGCATCGAGCTCGACGCGCTCGACGGGATCGTCGCCATGGTGTCCGCCGGGCTCGGCGTCGCGATCATCCCGGACTGGACGGGCCCGAGGCCGCAGGGGACGCAGGTCGCGTGCCTGCCGCTTCCGCCTCCGGCGCCGGTCCGCAACGTGGGCATCTACTGCCGCAGCATGTCGCCGCGTCAGGACCTGATCGCGCTCCTGACCGAGACGTTCGGGCGATCGGCGTGCGGCAGCCCCCAGCGCTGATCAAGCCCTGCCGCCGCTCCGGTCATCTTCCCTGCCGGCGGTGGGCGCGCACGGGGCGGACCGCTCACCCGCCACGAGGACAGTCACAGCAGCATCCACGGCACATTCCCCCCCAAGGACGCGGCGTCATGCCCGGCGGCGGAGCAAGCGCGAGGCCTTGGCCCCGCTTTTCTCCGGCGGGCGGGGCTCGGTTGGGTCCCGGCGCATGTCGCCGCCAATAGGGGGCGTTTTCATCCACTGGGCCGGGGGCAGATCATGGAACGCTGGTCAAAGGAGGGACCGGTGTGAGCGGGTTCACGGGTGCGTTCCAGGCCGTTGCGTCGTAGCCTGCGGTCCCCTTACTCCGGCGCGGCATGATCGTGAAGAAAATCGGCTTCCTCTCGTTCGGGCACTGGACGCCCACGCCCCAATCCCACACGCGCACGGCCTCCGACGCGCTGCTGCAAACCATCGACCTTGCCGTCGCCGCCGAGGAGCTGGGCGCGGACGGGGCCTATGTCCGCGTGCACCATTTCGCCCGCCAGCTCGGCTCGCCGTTTCCGCTGCTGGCGGCCATCGGGGCCAGGACCCGCCGCATCGAGATCGGCACCGCGGTCATCGACATGCGCTACGAGAACCCGCTGTACATGGCCGAGGACGCGGGCGCGGCCGATCTCATCGCCCGTGGGCGCCTTCAGCTCGGTATCAGCCGCGGCTCGCCGGAACAGGTGATCGACGGCTGGCGCCATTTCGGCTACCGCCCGGCTGAGGGCGAGACCGACGCCGACATGGCCCGGCGCCATGCCGAGGTGTTTCTCGACATCCTGCGCGGCGAGGGCTTCGCCAGGCCCAATCCGCGGCCCATGTTCGCAAATCCCCCCGGCCTGCTGCGGATCGAGCCGCATTCCGAGGGGCTGCGCGAGCGCATCTGGTGGGGCGCCAGCTCGAATGCCACGGCGGTCTGGGCGGCCAGGCTCGGCATGAACCTGCAAAGCTCCACCCTGAAGCATGACGAAAACGGGCAGCCGTTCCACGTCCAGCAGGCCGAGCAGATCCGGGCTTTCCGCGCGGCGTGGAAGGCCGCCGGGCATGCGCGCGAGCCGCGGGTGTCGGTGAGCCGCAGCATCTTCGCCCTGGTGGACGACCGCGACCGCGCCTATTTCGGTCGCGGCGGCGAGGAGCAGGACACGATCGGTGTCATCGACCAGACCCGGGCCATCTTCGGCCGCGGCTACACCGCCGAACCGGACGTCCTGATCGCGCAGCTGGCGAAGGACGAGGCCATCGCCGAGGCCGACACGCTGCTGCTCACGGTCCCCAACCAGCTCGGTGTCGCCTACAACGCCCATGTCATCGAGGCGATCCTGACGCATGTGGCCCCGGCCCTCGGCTGGCGCTGAGGCCGGGCGGAAGCGGGGGGAGGTCCGGCAAGGCCCCCCTCTTGTCGGCATGCAAGGCTGATCCGACCTTCGCTGCGGTTTATTTGCATTTGCGAATTGATTGCGTTGCTGTGACCTATCTACTATTTTATCAGAATTGATTGGATGGTCTGATTGCTGGAAGTGCAGCGCGGCGCGCTCTTTCCATTGCCGACAGGAATTCCCGCATCGTGGAGCCGAAAAATAGAATATTTCTATTGAGCGCCTTCGCGCGGCATTACGACGAGTTGTTGCGCCATGTCGCGCGCCGCATCGGCAATCCGGCCATGGCGCGGGATGTGGTGCAGGACACCTTCTTGCGGATTCATGCCTCGGCGCCTTCCGCCGAGATCGCGAGCCCGTCCGCCTACCTGTTCCGCGTCGCCGACAATCTCGCCATCGACCATCTGAGGCAGGAGGCCGTGCGGTCGCGGCTGGTTACGGCGGAGGTCGAATATGAAGGCGTCGCGGCGCCCGAACCGTCTGCGGAGCACGCCCTGGACTACAAGCAGCGACTGCGCGTGCTCGATGCAGCCATCGCCGAGCTGCCGCCGAAGTGCCGCGAGGTGTTCCTGATGCACAAGTTCGACGGTCTCAGCCACGGCGAGATCGCCGAGCGCCTCGGCATCAGCCGCAGCATGGTCGAGAAGCACGTGATGAAGGCCCTCGTCCACTGCCGCGACCGGCTCGCGGACCTTCTCGATTAGAGCACGCGCCGATCAAGCTGCATCGCAAGCTGATCGGGTAACGCGTTCTCTTTCCTGAATTTGGAGCAGTTGAGCGGCAGGCGCGGGGCCGTGCGCCGACGATTTCTGGAAATTTTCTAATTCTTGAGGTGAGGTGGCAGCCGGTCTATTTCGTCAGGAGTGGCAGAGCGGTGAAATCGTTCGTTCGCCGCATGGCTCGCTCCACAGGTGCCGGTGTGCCCAATTCGCAAGATCGAGACACGACAGTCCGACACATGACCCGCGACGCGGCTCTCGCCTGGTTCGTCAAGGTGCGTTCCGGCGAGGCGACCCCCGCGGACCTTGCCGACTTCCAGCGCTGGATCACCGCCGACACCGAGCACCGTCGCGCTTACGAAAAGCTTGAGGTGCTCTGGGCCGATCTCGACCATCTGGGTGACCCGCGTCATGGCGAGGTGTGTCATGGCGAGGCGTGTCATGGCGAGGCGCGCAACGCGGTGGTGCCGCTGCATCCGGCAGGCCGTGCCGTGTCGCGGCGCGGCCTGTTTTTGGGGGCGGCGGGTGCCGCGGCGGCGGTGGCGGCGGGCGTCGCGATCGGCCTCCCGGGCTGGTTCGACGGCGATTTCCGCACCGGCGTCGGCGAGCAGCGGCAGTTGAACCTCGCGGACGGCTCGCGCGTGGAGCTCGATGCCGATTCCGCCCTCTCGCTCCAGTTCACGCCGCAGGCGCGCCAGCTCAGCCTGTTGCGCGGGCGCGCCTTTTTCGACGTCGCCCCCGATCCGGCGCGGCCGTTCTCGGTGACGGCGGCGGACGGGGTCACCACGGCGGCCGGCACCCAGTTCTCGGTGCACCGGTGGTCGAAAGAAGTGACCGTGACGGTGTCCCAGAACGCGGTCGCCATCCGGGCCGGCGAAGCCGCCGCCCTCCAGCTGAGGGCCGGCGAAGCCGCCGCCCTCCAGCTGAGGGCCGGCGAGGCGGTGAGCTATGATGCATCCGGCTTCGGCGAGATGGAGCAGGTGAGCGATGCCCAGGCCACCGCCTGGCGGCGCGGCAAGCTCATCTTCGAGGATCGCCCGCTCCGCCAGGTGATTGCGGACGTCAACCGCTACCGGCGCGGCAGCATCATGGTCACCGACAGCAACCTCCTGCGCCTGCGGGTCTCCGGCATCTTCGACATCCGCCAGCCCGACGGCGTGCTGGAGGCCATCACCCGAAGCCTTCCGGTGGGCTCCATCACGCTCACGCGCTATCTCGTGCTGCTCTACCCTGCCTGAGCCCGGGTGGATTGCGTCACCGGGAATTTTTCTCACGACCCAGGTGAGGTCCGGGGCTCCCCCATCCGTCTCTGAGATATCGCGGCGATCGCTCCCGGCTGCCTGAGCCGGGAGCGATCGCACAGCTCAGCGGGCTCTTGGGGTGTCATGGTGGATTATCGCTGTCGTCGGCCGTCCCGCGTGAGCGGCAAGGTCATCCGTCTCGGTCTGGGTCTGCTGGCCAGCACGGCCATGTCGTCGGGCATTGTGGTCTCTGGCGCCAGCGCGCAGCAGGCGGCGGCCATCGCCTTCGCCATTCCGGCGTCCTCGCTGACCTCGGCGCTTACGGCATTCGGCGATCGGGCCAACCTGCAGGTGCTCTACGCGGCGGATCTCGCGCGCGGCGTGAAGTCCCCCGGCGTTTCCGGCACCTTGACGCCGGCGCAGGCGCTCGGCCGCCTGCTGGCGGGCACCGGCCTCACCTATCGCTTCACCAGTGCCGGGACGGTGACCATCGCCCGCCCGTCGGCGGAGGGCGGTGGCGGCGCGCTGCCCGATGGCTCGCTCCAACTCGGCACCGTGACGGTGGAGGCCGACGGCCCGAACGGGCCGTTCGTCGCCACCGACACCTCGACCGGCATGAAGATGGATGTGCCGCTGCGCGAGGTTCCGCAGTCGGTCTCGGTGGTCACACGCCAGCAGATGGACGATCGCGGCGTGCAGACCCTGAGCGAGGCCATCGACTATTCGGCCGGCGTCTCGGCCTCGCCCTACGGGCAGGACAACCGCTTCGAGCAGTTCGTCATCCGCGGCTTCGACGAGAACCTGCTGGGCATCTATCGCGACGGCATGCGCATGCCCACCGCGGGCTTCGCCGGCTTCCGCCAGGAGCCCTACGGCCTTGCCCGCGTGGACGTGCTGCGCGGACCGACCTCCACATTGTACGGCCTCAACAATCCCGGCGGCCTCGTCAATCTCATCTCCAAGCTGCCGGTGGTCGGTTCGCAGTTCGGCGAGATCTGGACCTCCTACGGGTCGTTCGACAACATCCAGACCGGCTTCGACATCAATGGCGCCGGCGTCGAGGGCTCCAACCTCACCTACCGCTTCACCGGACTGGTGCGCTGGGCCGACACGCAGGTCGACTATGTCCCCAACGACCGCATCTATCTCGCGCCGACCCTGACCTGGACGCCGAACGAGGATACCACCTTCACGGTGTTCGCAAACCTGCAGCAGGATCGCACCGGCGACACCTACCAGCTGCTGCCGGCAGAGGGCACGCTCTACCCCAGCATCTACGGCAAGATCCCGCCCTCGCGCTTCCTCGGCGTGCCGGACTGGTCGAAATATGATGCCACCCAGTATTCGGGGGGCTATTTTTTCGAGCACCGCAACGACAACGGCTGGACGCTGCGGCAGAACCTACGCTACGCGTCGGTGGACGTGGACTATCGCACCGCCTACCCCATCGCGGCCTATGGCGACACCTCCACCCTGCTGCGCACCGCCCAGGAGAACGACCAGACGCTGGGCGTCTTCACCATCGACAACCAGGCCCAGTACGACAGCGATCTGGGCTTTGCCAAGAACCAGGTGGTGTTCGGCCTCGATTACTCCAACACCCAGCAGGACGGCACCCAATATGGCGGCACGCTGCAGAGCCTCATCACGGGTTCCTCGCCGGTGGGGCCCATCAATCCCTATCTCCCGGTTTACGGCAGCTCTGTCGCGCCCCTGATCAACACCTTGAACACCTCCCAGGAGCTGAGCCAGACCGGCATCTATGCCCAGGACATGTTCAAGCTTCACGACAAATGGGTGTTCACCTTCGGCGGCCGCTACGACTGGGTGCAGACGGAGAGCTCGACCCAGAGCCCGGTTCTCGAACAGCTGGCGCCCCTGCTGAACTATTATTACGGCGTCAACGTTCCGAGCACGTTCCAGACCAGCTCGGACAACGGCGCGTTCAGCGGCCGGGTCGGCCTGTCCTACCTGTTCGAGAACGGCCTCACGCCCTACGCCAGCTATTCGAGCTCGTTCAACGTGGTGCCCGGCTTCACCCAGTCGAGCGTGACGGTGGATACGGACTACGGTCCCCTGCCCATCAGCTACAGCATGCTGCCGCTGGAGCCGGAGACCGGTGAGCAGTATGAAGTCGGCCTGAAGTATCAGCCCAACAACGGCAAGAGCTACATCCAGACCTCGCTGTACCAGCTCACCAAGCAGAATGCGGTGAGCTTCGACACCACCGACCCCATGCAGATGGCCTATTACCAGACCGGCGAGATCCGGGTGCGGGGCTTCGAGGTGGAAGGCGCGGTGGATTTCGAGAACGGCTTCAAGCTGCTCGCCGCCTACACCTACCTCAACGCCGAGGTGACGGCGGACACGCCGCCGGAGGGCGCGGAGAGCATCGTCGGCAACACGCCGGAGCGCGTACCGGAGCATCTCGCCTCGGCCTGGCTCGACTACACCTTCCAGGATGGCGCCCTGAAGGGCTTCGGCCTGGGCGGCGGCGTGCGCTATGTGGGCTCCACCTGGGGCGACCGCGAGAACACCATCTATGTGCCGGGCTACACGCTCGTGGACGCGGCGGTGCGCTACGCCAGGGACAGCTGGCTGTTCTCGCTCACGGCCAGGAACCTCCTGGACAATGCCTATGTGGGCACCTGCTCGAGCATCGCGAACACCTATATCGGCTGCTCCTACGGGCAGACCCGCACCATTACGGCGCAGGTCACCTACAGATGGTAGGCGACCTGCCGATGGCGGTGCCGGGCCCGGAGGGCTATGCGCTTCAGGGGATCGGCTTCGATGCCGAGGGCCGGTCGCTGCTCCGCGATGTCTCCTTCACCCTGAAGCCCGGCCGGGTCGTGGGCATTATCGGCCACAACGGGTCCGGCAAGAGCACGCTGCTGAAGCTGCTGGCGCGGCAGCAGGCTCCGAATGCGGGCGCGCTGGTGCTGGACGGGCGCAGCCTGTCGTCGTGGAGCAGCCGGGCGTTCGCCCGCATGGTCGCCTACCTGCCGCAGACCCCGCCGTCCGCCGGCGCGCTGAAGGTGCGCGAACTGGTGGCGTGCGGGCGCTATCCCTGGCACGGCGCCCTCGGCCGCAAGAGGGCGCAGGATGGCGCGGCGGTGGAGACGGCGCTGGCGCTGGCGGACGTGGCCGGCTTCGCCGACCGGCTGGTGGAAACCCTTTCCGGCGGCGAGCGGCAGCGGGCATGGCTGGCCATGCTGGTGGCCCAGGAAGCGCGCTATCTGCTGCTGGACGAGCCGACCGCCGCGCTCGACGTGGCGCACCAGGTGGACGTGATGGTGTTGGCGCGGCGGCTTGCCCATGGGCACGGGCTGGGCGTGGCGGTGGTGCTCCACGACGTCAATATGGCTGCGCGCTACTGCGACGAGCTGGTGGCGCTGCGGGGCGGGCGCCTGCTGATGAGCGGCGCGCCGCAGGACGTGGTGACCGCCGAGGCGCTCGCCGAGATCTACGGCATTCCCATGGCGGTCATGCCGCATCCGGATGGCGGCTGGCCCGTGAGTTTCGTTCGCTGACATTCCCCCGTGCCGAAGGGCGGGGGCCGCAGTTGCCGGACCGCGCGGGTGATGCCGCCGTCCGGCGGAAAGGGTTTTCCATGAACGCTCCCCTGCGCGTTGCCCCCGCTTCCCTGGCGCTGCCGGGCGCGGCGGCGACCTCGGCCCTGTTCGACACGCTCCTCGCCCACCGCACCCGGCTGGTGCGGGTGGCGTTCCGCATCGTCCACTCGCGTCATCTGGCGGAGGAGGTGGTGGAGGATGCGGCGGTGAAGCTGTGCGAGGGGGAGGGCTCGATCGCGGCGGACAATCCCGGACCCTTCCTCTACCGTCTCGTGCGCAACCTTGCCATCGACCGGGCACGCCGCCTGAAGCGCGAGCGCAGCCTCAGCGGCAGCGCGGAGGAAGCGGCCCATGTGGCGATGCCGTGCGCCTGCCCGCTGGAGCGGCTGGAGCAGCGGGAGATGCTTCAGGCGGTGATCCGCGCGCTCGAGGCTCTGCCGCCGCGCACCCGCTTCGCGTTTCTGCGCCACCGCATCGACGGTATGCCGCAGAAGGACATCGCCGAGCGTCTCGGGGTGTCGCGCACGCTGGTGAACTTCATGGTGCGCGACGCCACCAAGGCCTGCCGCGACAGCATCGACGCCTATTGCGGGCGTTCCACGGCGCAATGCCCCAAGGCGAGCTGCCCGAAGGCGCGCGCCACCCGGGCCTACGCCGGCAAGCCGCGCTGCCCGATGGCTGAGCGACACGCCGGCGCTCCGGGCGCGGCGCTGGCATGACGCCGGGCCTCTTCTCCCGCCGCGCGCTGATCGCGGGTGCGGCGGCGCTCCTCGGCAGCCGGGCTCTGGCGGCGTCGGCGCCGCGCGTGGTGGCGTTCGACTGGGGAATCGTCGAGACGCTGCTCGGCCTCGGCGTGGTTCCGGCCGGGGTCGCGGAAGGTGATGGCTATGCCGAATGGGTGCGCGAGCCGGCGCTGCCGCCCGGCGTCCCCGATCTGGGACTGAGGCTTGAACCCAATCTGGAGGCGGTGGCGCGGCTGAAGCCGGGCCTCATCGTCATCACCCCGCAGCTGGCTTCGTTCGAGCCCATGCTGGCCCGGATCGCGCCGACCCTCAGCCTCGCCATCTTCGACGAGGACGGCGAGGTGTGGACGCGGGCGCGGCAGGTGGCGCTCGCGCTCGCCGCCGCCACCGGGCGCGAGGAAGCCGGCGCGCGCCTTCTGGCGCAGGCCGATGCCGTGCTGGAGGCGGCCCGGCCGCGCATTGCGCCGCTTGCCGCCCGGCCGCTCTATCTCGCGAGCTTCGTGGACGCCCGGCACGTGCGCGTCTATGGCCGCGGCTCCCTGTTCGACGCGGTGCTGGCGCGCCTCGGCATCGCCAATGCCTTCACCGGTCCCACCAGCTTCTGGGGCTTCGTCACCTTCGGGCTGGAGCATCTGGCCGCCGCGCAGGATGCGGCGCTGCTGGTGTTCGAGCCGGTGCCGACCGAAGCCCGCGCCACCCTGGCCCACGGCCCCCTGTGGCAGCGCCTGCCCATGGTGGAGGCCGGCCGCGTCGGCCTGCTGCCAACCGTGTGGTCGTTCGGCGGCCTCGTCTCCGCCATGCGCTTCGCCCGCATGCTGGCGGACCATGCCGCCACGCCCGCCGTGTCCGGCGCGGGGAAGGGGGATGCCCGTGGCTGAACGCTCCGTCTGCCCGGTTCGTCCGGTCGTGCTGGTGGTGGTTCTGGCTCTTTGCGCCGCCGCCCTGAGCGCCGAGAGCCTGCTCGCCCGCATCGGCACCGGTTCCCTCATACAGGCGCTGGTCCGGCCCGGGGCCATGGGCGAGATGGTGGTGCATTTCAGCTGGCTGCCGCGGCTGCTGGTGTCCTGGCTGTGCGGGGCGGCGCTCGGCCTGTCGGGGGTGCTGATGCAGCAGGTGCTGCGCAATCCGCTCGCCTCGCCCACCACGCTCGGGGTCTCCGCCGGCGCCCATCTCGCCCTCGTGGTGGCGACCCTCGCGGTGCCAAGTCTTGGGGTATCTGGCCTTGCCGGGTTCGGGCGCGAGGCGGTGGCGCTGGCGGGCAGCGGAATTGCCGCCGTTCTGGTGTTCTCGCTGGCCTGGAACAAGGGGCTGGCGCCGCTGGCCGTGGTGCTGGCGGGCATGGTGGTGAGCCTTTATTTCGGGGCGCTGGGCGCCACTTTGGTGCTGTTCAACCAGAATTATCTCGCCGGCCTGTTCATCTGGGGCGCGGGCTCCCTCGCCCAGCAGGATTGGGGCGTGGTGCTGCATCTGGCGCCGCTGGTGGCGGCGGCGGGCCTCGGCGCCGCACTGATGGTGCGCCCGCTGGCGCTGCTGGACCTCGATGAAGAGGGCGCGCGCAGCCTCGGCGTGCCGCTGGTGGGGTTGCGCCTTGGGGCGCTGGCGGTGGCGGTGGTGCTGGCGGCGGCGGTGGTGAGCGCGGTGGGCGTGGTGGGCTTCATCGGCCTCGCCGCGCCGGCGCTGGCGACTTTGGCCGGCGCCCGCACCTTCGGTGCCCGGCTGGTGTGGGGGCCGCTCATCGGCGCGGCGCTGCTGTGGTTCGCCGACCAGCTGGTGCAGCTTCTGGCCGGCCTCTATGGCGATCTCGTGCCCACCGGCGCGCTCACCGCTTTGTTCGGCACGCCGCTGCTGCTGTGGCTGCTGCCCCGGCTTCAGCGCGATGTCCGGCCGCCGCGCATGGCTGCTCCCGTGCTGGAGCCGCGTCTCGACCGGCCGGGGCTGGCGCTCGGCCAAGTGGGCGTCGTGCTCTGCGTGCTGCTGGTGCCGGCGCTGCTGCTGGCGCACGATGCGGACGGCTGGAGCCTCGACCTGTCCGGCGATTTCCTCGACTGGCGCTGGCCACGGGTGGCGGCGGCGCTTGCCGCCGGCGGGCTCCTCGCCATGGCCGGCACCGTGACCCAGCGCGTCACCGGCAACCCCATGGCGAGCCCGGAAGTGCTGGGCCTCACCTCGGGCGCGGCGCTGGCCCTCATCGTGGTGGTGATGGCTTTGCCCGGCGCCGACCGCGCCACCGAGATGGCGGCGGGTGCGGCGGGTGCGGCGCTCACCACCTTCGGCCTGCTGGCGCTGACCCGGCGCGCCGCCTTCGCGCCGGACAGCATCCTGCTCGCCGGCATCGCGCTGGGCGCTTTGTTCGATGCGCTGGTGGTGGCGGTGACGGCCTCCGGCGACCCGCGCGCCATGACGCTGCTGGCCTGGCTCGCCGGCTCCACCGCACGGGTGGGGGA
>NZ_JAIVFN010000069.1 GCF_030015065.1 Xanthobacter autotrophicus
CACCCCCTCAGCCCTCCCCGACCGGCAGGGCCACCTCGAAGCTGGCGCCGCCGCCACGGATGTCGGCGGCGAATGTCCCGCCGCAGGTCGCTGCCAATTCCCCGACGACCTTCAGGCCGAGCCCGAAGCCGAGCGCAGTCCCGGTGTCGCCTGCGCCGCCTTTCACGCCGTCGTCTCGGACCCGCAATATGAACCTTTCGGCCTCGAGAGTGGTCGAGATGCTCACGCGCGAGCCGGCCGCGTGGCGTCGGGCATTGTCGAGCAGGTTCACGACGATGCGCTCCAGAACGCGGCCGTCAAGGCGCGCCGGCCGCCCGGCGCCGCCCGAAAAGGCGACAGCGCAGCCTGCCTCGCGCATGAGCGGCTCGTAACGGACGATGAGCGCGCCGACGACTGCATCTAGAATGAGCGGCGCCGTTCCGGCGGACTGGACGGGCTCGCCCCGGGCCTGGTGCACCGCTTCTTCGGCAATGGACCCGAGGCGCGCGATCTCCTCTTCGAGCACCGCACAATAGCGGCCGATGGGAGCCGTGTCCCGGCCGTGGCGGGCAATGAGATCGACATAGAGGAGAAGGTTGGACAACGGGGTGCGCAGATCGTGCGAAAGGCGCGCGGCGCACTCCGCGCGGCGGCGCTCTTCGGCGGCGGCATCGGCCTGTCTCCGGAAGAGGCTCCAGAGCGCCACGCCCCAGCCGATGGCGACGGGCGCGAGGACGGAGGCGCCGAGCGCCGCATGGGCGAATGCGGGATAAGGCGCCGCCGCGGCACGGATCTTCCAGCCCTCCAGCGGCCGGACAAGATCGATGCTCGCGGCGGGCTCCAGCGGACCGCCCTCGGGCGCAGTGCGCCACCGTGTCATCGACCCAGGATCGACGATCTCCACGGGCGCGTCCCCAAAATAGGTATTTGACGCCGTCTCCTCCGCCAGGGACCGCAGTGCCTGATCAGACGGCAGAGCGAGGCAGAGGGTTTGCGCCTCGCCGACCACCCGGCAAGAGACGAGCGTGGGGAGGTCGTCGATCGCCGACCATGCGAGGCCCCTTTCATCGCCCTTTGCGTGGGACCGGGCGAGGGAGAGGGCGGGCGCGAGCTTGGCGAGCTTCAGGATCTCCTGCAACAGGGCTGCGGTGGGGTCCTCCGGCGGGAAGGCCCGTCCCTCGCCGCGGAAGTGCACCGCAAATGCAACCGCGCCGTCGGACACGAGCCGGCGCAACACGTCCACCTCGTTCGTGCCTGCAGCCAGGGCGCCGAGCACCAGCGATTCACTTGCCTCCATCTCCTTCGTCACGGCCGCCTCGAGGCGCTTGCCGACCGCTGCGCCCCGCTCTCGCGCCGCCGCCAGGTTTCGCGCCTCGCCCGCCGTCCGCTCTATGTGGATCGTTCGCAGCGCCATGGCGGCGATGACCGCAAGCGGCACCGCGATCAGCGTGAGCGCGAGCCAGTGCCTCCGCCACCGGCGAGTCTCTTCCGAAGGCTCATCCCCCATGATCGCCATCATAAAATATCCAGTTAGCGCCAGCGTTTTTCCGCCGCTATTGTGCGCGCCGGCCGCACCCTTGGGCAATCGGGTGAAGGAGGCAGGCGTTCGGCCGGGGCTTCTCGGGCGTCGCCGCGCGGACGGAATCTAGAGAACCGTCTGCCGCAAGCCGCTGCTGGAAACGACGATGTTCCTGTACCGGCAACGGCCCGAGCGCCGCAGGAACACGCTGTTGGCGATGAGCCAGACGCCGACGATGTGCCTCGCGTCGCCGCCAACATGGGCCTTGTAGTCATCATGGACCGGACGGGCTTCCGAGAGCCACTGCCCGAGTTCGTCGCGTCCGGTCCGCACCACCATGTGGGTCTCGCGCCCCGCCCAGAGGGGCAGGGGGCAACGGAAGACGTGGCCTGACGGCAGGCCGGCGCTCCACATGTAAGTGAGGTCCTGCCCGTCATCGAACTCGACGGCGATGGACAGATAATCATGGGTGCCAATCTCGTCCTCCGGCGTGGGCGCCGGAAGCTCATCGACCACCCAGCTCCATTCGAGGGTGGCGCCGGGGGCGAGCTGCAGCGCCACCGGACGCTGCACGATTCCAACGCTCTTGTGGGTGGAACAGAGGATTTCCCTATTCGGCCCGGATCGGAAGGTGCCGTCGCCGTTGCCGAAGAGGAATATGCTTTTCCAGCCCGGCGGGAGTACGGGAACCTTGTCGAGCCGCGCGATCTCGTCGTGGATCAGCCCCGCCACGTCGCTCATGGCCGCAAGCCGGGCGAGGCCCGTGCGCGCATCGCCGTTCCATATGAGGGCGACCCCTTCGATCCGGCCTTCGGCGGCAAGGTAGACATCGGTGGGGGTCGCGAGATCGCCGTTGGGCGAGGCCCATTCTCCGGCGGAGCGGGCGATGGCGAGGGGGCCGTCCCGGTCCGCGGTCATCGTCCCGGTGTTCGCCATCGAATTATAGAGCTGGCCCTTGTCGGCGCGGGCGTGGAAAGCGACCCCCGGCTCCACCCAGAGGTCCGCCGCCCGCGCGAGATACCAGCGGCCGGCGAGAAGGAAGGTCACCTGCTGACCCGTCCTGACCTCGCCGAGCTCCTTCATCCACGGCAGGTCCTTCCCGCGAAGCTCGAAGGGGACGGCTCGGGCGAGCTCGGGAATACCGCGTTGGTGCAGCAGGGCCACAATGGCCCTAACACGCTCTCCTTCGTCCGGCAGTCCGCTTGCCCCGAGTCCGTCGCCGACGGCGCGCGCCGGAGTGAGGCCGGTGGCGAAGGCTCCGCCGGCCAAGGCGGCGGCGCCCATGCCGGTCAGGAACGAGCGCCTCGTTCCCATCTCCTTCGGCGGCCTCAGATCTGGGCAACATCCGCATAACAACATTGGCACTTCCCCTTTTGGTCCGATGTGAAGGCCGGACAGCCCCTCGGCGCACGCTACGATACGGCGCGGGAGAAGGGGTCAGGAGGGCGTTAGCGAAATGTCAGAAGATTGTGTGAAGCGGCGCGCCGCCGATGACGGACGCTCGGCCGCGCACCCAACCCATCGAGAGGGAAACCGGGTCAGCGACCGAGTTCTCTGCGATTCCCTCCCCCGCTCAATCCCGCTGCCACTGCCGCGCGCCCGGTCACGCTGTCGACTGCGCCCGGACCTGTGAGATCAGTCTGGCCCTGCCGCCCTATGGATCTCGCGCACCGAGACTTCAGCCAGACCAGCACGGCGATCGGTTCCGGACGAGATCATAGACGCAGTCGAGGTCGATGACCCTCGCCTCGACCGGCCCGCACAGCTCGAGCAGGTGATGCCAGTCCCTGCCGTTGCGGGCCAGCCGCGAGGCGTCGAAGCAGAGCACCGCGCCAATCTCGCCAGCGCAAAGCGCGGCGACGAGCTTCTCGAAGCCGGGGCGCGCGACCATGCCGCTCGCCGACCGGCCGAGATCGTCATCGATCACCTCGACGGTCCGGAAGCCGCGGCGCCGGGCGACGTCGACCGTAAGCGCTACGAACGCCCCACCTACCGCGGGAGCAGGAGATGAGGATCATCCGTCTGAGCTTCGCGAGGAGGCAGTTCGGATGGACAACGACGGTGATGATGCCATGCATCAAGACATGCATGAAGCCAATGATTATCGGCGGATCGAGGTGATCACGGGTCATCGGAAGCGGCGATCGTGGACGGCGAAGGAGAAGACCGAGATTGTGGCGGCGACGGTCGCCGGCGCGGCGCTCATCGAGCGTCTTTCATCCGCGGTGGAAAACTCCGGTGGCCGCATTTCCTCCTCCCGCCTCGATGTGGAGGGGCAGCGTTGGGGACCCGGCTTCCTTTCCGCCGAGGCCAGCCTCGACATCGAGGAAGCGGACCTGCAGAAGCTGCTCTACGACATCGAGGCCGGCTTGCCTTTCCTTTATGTGAGCGAATTGGCGATACAAAGCGGAACGGTGGCTTCCGACAGCGCGGGCGGCCGGCTGAAGGTCGGCTTCACCGTCTATGGCCGCTGGCAGGGGGCACCTTGAGTGCGCTCATGGGGGCGCTGCGGATTATCCTTCTGACATTGCTCCTCGCCGCGGCGCGGACCGGCGGGGAGGGGGCAGCGCACGCGGCCGATCTGTTCGACCCACCCATCGCCTCCGGTCTGGTGGAGATGCGCGCCGGGGCAGAGACCCACGACCTCGCCGAGGCGCTGGGAGGAAATCCGGTGCGGACGGTACCGCTGGAACGCCTCGCCGCGACCCGCGCGCGGCCGCTGTTCACGCCGTCTCGCCGGCCGCCGTCACCCCCGCTCAAGGCGTCGCCGCCCGCCCCGGCGGCCTCTGCCACAGCCACAGCCCCTGACCCGCCCCGTGTCGCCCTCATCGGCACGGTGGTGGGGGTGAGCGACGCCTACGGCATCTTCCGGATCGAGGCGACGGGCTCAGTGGTGCGCCTGCGCACCGGCGAGAGCTACAACGGTTGGGTTTTGCGTTCCGTACGCCGGCGCGACGCCGAACTTGAGAAAGACCACGGAACGGAGGTGCTGGTGCTGTCCGCGCGCGGGCAGGGCAGCGGCGCGATCGTTTCCGTCGGCCGGTCGGTTCCGGTCGAGCGGGCGCCGGACAGTGCACTGACCACAGCACGACCTACCCCACTGACGGGGTCAGCCCTTGAGGGCACGCACCGCGCTTCCCAGCCCGGTCGCAGGCGAGGCAATTAAGATCCATAAACAGATCATTTTATATAGTATGGATTATTTGTGGATCGAGATGGCATTTGACCCTTGCGGTAGGTGGCTTTAAGTCATAAACAGATCAGTCAATTATCTAATGGTCTATTTATGGAGCGTTTGGTGATGGCCAAGCCGATCACCCGTCCTTATTCCCGCTACAGCCACGACGCCGTTCTGCTGCTGGGGCAGCTCATCCGTCGCGCCCGCATCGAGCGCAAGATCACGGCCATGGAACTGGCCGAACGCGCCGGGATCTCGCGTGGGTTGGTCCAAAGGATCGAGAAAGGCGACCCCGGCTGCGCGATCGGCGCCGTCTTTGAAGCGGCGGCCGTGGTGGGCGTGCGGCTCTTCGATGCCGATCAGGGGGCGCTCACAAGCGCGATCGGCGCCAACGCGGCGATGCTGACGCTCCTGCCCAAGGCGGTGCACCCCTCGAAACTGGAGGCCAAGGATGATTTCTAAGGCGGGGCCGACCGAGGCGTTCGTCTGGATCTGGCTGCCGGACGAGACTGAACCGGTCGTCGCCGGCCGGCTCGCTGCGGTGGGCGCTCAGCTGCTATTCAACTACGGACGCAGCTATCTCGCGCGGAAGAACGCCATCCCGCTTTATGCGCCCGAGCTGCCTTTGCGCGCGGGCGTGCTGCCGCTCCTCAACGGACTGCACATGCCGAGCTGCATCCGTGACGCGGCGCCCGATGCGTGGGGACGGCGCGTGATCCTCAACCGGAAGTTCGGCGCGAAAGGAGAGAATATCGACGTCACCTCGCTCGACGAACTCACTTATCTTCTGGAGTCCGGATCGGACCGGATCGGGGCGCTGGATTTCCAGGCATCAGCGACCGAATACGTCGCCCGCGACGCGGCATCCGCCTCCCTTGGCGAACTGATGAACGCTGCGGCCAGCATCGAAAAAGGTCTCCCGCTCACTCCGGAACTCGACCGGGCGTTGCTGCACGGCAGCTCGATCGGTGGTGCGCGCCCGAAGGCGATGCTCGCGTCGGGTGACCGCAAGTATGTCGCGAAATTCTCCTCGCAAAGCGACCTCTACAGCGTCGTCAAGGCCGAGTATGTGGCGATGCGCCTCGCGGCCGCGAGCGGCATGAATGTCGCTCGCGTAGCGCTGGAGCGCGCAGCCGGGAAGGATGTTCTGCTGGTCGAGCGTTTTGATCGCGCGAAGTCTACGGAAGGCTGGCAGCGCCGTGCGATGGTCTCGGCGCTGACCCTACTTGAACTCGACGAGTTGATGGCGCGCTATGCCAGCTATGAGGATCTCGCGACGATCATCCGCCACCGTTTCGTAGCGCCGAGGGAGACGCTGAAGGAGCTCTTCAGCCGCATGCTTTTCAATGTGCTGTGTGGCAACACCGACGATCACGCCCGCAATCATGCCGCCTTCTGGGAGGGCCATAGGCTGATGCTCACACCGGCCTATGATATCTGCCCGCAGGCCAGGACGGGCGGCGAAGCAACCCAGGCCATGCTGATCGCCGGCAATGAGCGGTGGAGCCGGATCGCTCTGTGTCTCGATGCAGCTCCATTGTTCCTCCTCTCTCGCGAAGACGCGATGGCTTTGGCGGCGCACCAGATCACCGTGATCCGTGATCGGTGGGCGGTGATCTGCGCGGAAGCGGATTTGAGCGAAGTCGACAGAAACCTGTTGTGGCGACGGCAGTTCCTCAATCCCTTCGCTTTCGAGGGAGCGCCGCCTTTGCTCGCGGCGCTGCTGGCATGAGGCGGGCTCCGCGACGAACACAAGGCGTCCTGGCCTCCGTTCTTCAAGCTCGTCGTGGAAAGCCCGTCGTAGCGATGCAGAGCAGCGCCTATGATGCCATCGGAATTGACCGAAAGCGGGTCGTCGCCATGATTGAGTCACCGCCCGTATCAGGCCCTGGAAGCGGCAGCCTTTCAGGCAGCGTTGGCGGAACGTCAGATGGCGCGAGCGCATTCGACGTTTATACCGAAGGTGGCTTCCCCGAGGACTTCCGCGGAACCGTTCGCCTGACGCAGGTCTTTAGACCTTTTGACAGTTGAAGCGCCCGACCGCGAGGAAGAGGATTGGAGCGCCACCTCGGCGCCCGATCCGGAGGCCGGAGACGATCCCAGGCTCCGGCAGCGCCCGGAAAAAAGGGCGACAACACGGAGAAACATGATGACGGAAACGACCCACGTGATCGAAGCCACCGCCGCGGAATGGACCACCCCCGAGGTGGTCGAGATTTGCCTCGGCATGGAAGTGACCAGCTACGAGTCCGCCGATATCGACACCGTCGACTGAGCCGGAAGCGCGCCGGAGCCCTCTGATGCCCCTCACGCTCCATATCCTCGGCTCAGGCGCGGGCGGCGGCGTTCCCCAGTGGAACTGCCGCTGCCCTATCTGCGAACGGGCGCGGGCCGGCGACCCCATGGTCAAGGCCCGCACCCAGTCGAGCATCGCCGTGACCCTCGACGGGGCCCGTTACCTGCTCATCAACGCGTCCCCCGACATCCGCCAGCAAATGGCGCTGCTGCCGGCGCTCCACCCGCGCGAGGGGCTGCGCCACACGCCGCTGGCCGCCGCGCTCGTGACCAATGCCGACGTGGACCATATCGCCGGCCTGCTGTCGCTGCGCGAGTCCGAGCCGTTCGCCCTCTACGCCAGCGCCGAAACCCAGGATGCCCTCGCCCAGAACGGTGTCTTCGACGTGGTCAATCCCACCCTCGTTCCGCGTCGCACGGTGGCACTCGACGTGCCGGTCGAGCCATTGCCGGGACTTTCGGTGACGTTGTTCGCGGTGCCCGGCAAGGTGGCCCTCTGGCAGGAGCGCGGCGAGCCGGTGGTCGGCGAGACCACCGGCACCACGGTGGGCGTGCTCCTCAAAGGCGAGGGGCGCCGCATCGCCTATGTACCCGGCTGCGCCGAGGTGACCGATGCGGTGCGAGAGCGGCTCGCCGGCGGCGACGTGCTGCTGTTCGACGGCACCGTCTATGAGGACGACGATATGATCCGCGCCGGCGTCGGGACCAAGACCGGCCGGCGCATGGGCCACGTGCCCATGACCGGGCCCGAAGGCTCCGTCGCCCGGCTGACCGGAACCCCGCTGGGACGGCGGATCTTCGTGCACATCAACAACACCAATCCGGTTCTCGTTGAGGATTCCCTCGAGAACGAAGCCGTCCGTGCCGCCGGCTGGGAGTTGGCCCATGACGGGATGGAGATCACGCCGTGACGGCGGTGACGGCGGCCAGCGTGCCACGCTTGCCGCGCGGCGTCCGTCTGGAACGTGATTCGGCCCGGGGGATCTGGCTGCTGCTCGCCCCCGAGCGTATCTTCGAGCTTGATCAGATGGCGGTCGCCGTCATCGACGAGGTGGACGGCATTTCCTCCATCGCCGCCATCACCCGACGCCTGGCGCAGAAATATGCCGCTTCTCAGGCCCGCGTGGAGGCCGAGATCATCGCCATGATCGAGCGCCTCGTGGCGCAGCGGGTGGTGGATCTTCAGGAGTCCGCGTGATGTCCATGCAGCCGGAATTGGCACAGCGCGAGCCCGCATCTCGCGGGCCTGCGTATCGTCCCTGGGGCCTGCTCGCGGAACTGACACATCGCTGTCCGCTGGCCTGTCCCTATTGCTCCAATCCCCTCGCCCTCGTCTCCAAGAACGAGGAGCTGGACACCGAAACGTGGCTGCGCGTTCTCACCGAGGCGGCGGCCCTCGGGGTCCGGCAGGTGCATCTCTCCGGCGGCGAGCCGACCACGCGCTCCGACATCGTGGAGATCACCGCCGCCTGTCGGCGCCTCGGCCTCTACAGCAATCTCATCACCTCGGGCGTGGGCGCCGCCCGCGCCAAGCTGCCGGCTCTCGCCGAGGCCGGGCTCGACCATGTCCAGCTTTCCCTTCAGGGGGTGAACCAGACGCAGGCGGACGCCGTCGGCGGCCTTGCCGGCAGCCATCAGGCCAAGCTCGCCTTCGCCGCCGACGTGACCGCCTGCGGCCTGCCTCTGACCCTCAATGCAGTGATCCATCGCGGCAACATCCACGACACCGATGCCATGATCGATTTCGCGCTCCGCCTCGGCGCGCGACGGCTGGAGGTGGCACACACCCAGTTTTACGGCTGGGCGCTGGCCAACCGCGCCGCCTTGATGCCGGCCCGCGAAGATGTCGTCACCACCATCCGCAGGGTGCAGAAGGCGCAGGTGGAGCTGAAGGGGCGCCTCGCCATCGACCTCGTGGTGCCGGATTATTTCGCGCGCTACCCTAAGGCCTGCTGCGGCGGCTGGGGACGGCGTCTGATCAGCGTCACCCCTGCCGGCAAGGTGCTGCCGTGCCACGCGGCGGAGACCATCCCCGGCCTCACGTTCTTCTCCTGCTGGGAACGCTCGCTGGCGGAGATCTGGGCCTCGCCGGCCTTCGAGGCGTTCCGCGGCACCGACTGGATGCAGGAACCCTGCCGCTCCTGCGACCGCAAGGAATGGGATTTCGGCGGCTGCCGCTGCCAGGCATTCGCGCTCACGGGAGACGCCGCGGCCACGGATCCCGCCTGCTCCTTCTCGCCGGAGCATGCGCGGATCAGCGCCCTCGCCACGCAGGAAAGCACCTCGGCGCCGCCGCCGTACATCCCCCGGCGCGCCGCGAAGGACGTCGTCTCGGCGTGACGGCGGGAGATCAGGGACCCCTCCCCGCCTGATCCTGCCGCGACTACCGAGCGCCCGGTCGCGCCGCAGGCTACCCGGATCCCCGAAATCCGCCAGGCCCTACGCCCGATGGACCCCGCCCGCCGGGCCTTCGTGCCAGACAAGCACGTGATGGGTTCCGGACGAGGGCCGCGACGCCCCGCGCCCACACGCAAAGCCGCGCCTACGGCACCGGGACAGGGGAAAAGGATGGTGCAGCGAAACGGAGCGCAGTCGAGCCCGCGTGGCCGCTCAGCGGGTAGCGCCGCGCGCAAACGGAAATGGTGCGCTCTGGCGGAACGGTTTCGAACCCAAGGGGTTGGCAACGCCGAATGGCCGTCGCCGACGGTTCGGAACCCCTCTGGAGCGAAGCGGTCGAAGACCGCGACAGCGTGAAGAGAAGACAGTGGTGCGGGCGGTCGGACTCGAACTGACACTCTGTCACCAAGAACGGATTTTGAATCCGTCGCGTCTATCAGTTCCGCCACACCCGCAGGGCCGCCATCATAGTCCATCATAAGCGCGGACGGCGCGCGATTCCATCCGGCTGCATGGGTGCTCATATGCCTTGAGGTCCACGCCATGTCCAGGTGGCCCTCCCGCCGTCCGCGCAAGAGGGTTATTCCCTTCTCCCCGCTGCGGCGACACCCTGCTCAGGGTCCCCTTGCGGTGAAAAATGGCCGACCGCTTCCAGCCATGGTCGCAAGCGGTCGGCCAGTGCCGCCCCGGGGGGGGGGAGGAACGCTGCAGTTCGACGAATGTCTCCCAGGGGGGTCCGTCAATGCAGCTCGGCCAGCGCCGTATCCATGACCTTCTGCGCCTTGCCGGGATGCTTCATCGCCTTCGCTGCATCCAGATTGATCGGCTCGCCGACCGCGATGGCCATCACCATGCCCATCGCGTAGTGCGGCCGGCATTTGACGCCGTAGACGCCCGGCACGGAGAAGGTATGCGAGACGGTCTCACTCGGCTTACCGGCGAAGGGCTCCGCGCCCTCCGGGGCCATATTGCGAATCAACTCGGCATTGTGGCCGGGGTCCACCGAAACGAAGGTCACCGTGTCGCCGGGCGCGATCTTCAGGGCGTCGGGCTGGAACACCATCATGCCCTTCTCGCCCTTGCTCAGCATCTTCACCTGGAAATCGGTGGCCTGCGCGGGCGCCGCCACGAGCAATCCCGCGACAATTCCGAGCCAGGGGGCCTGCTTCCTGATCATGATCATCCTCTCCTTTGGCCCGGCGGTGCCGGGAGCTTGGCATGCGTCAATCGGGGCGGAAGGCGCCGGGCGGAATGTTGCCCGGCGTTACATAGGCGTAGTGCAGCGCGTCCAGCTGCGCCCACAGCACCTCGGTCTTGAAGGTGAGCGCCGCGAGCACCGCGCGCTGTTGCTCGACCGTGACCGCGTGGCGTTTCACATAATCGAGCGCGAACTGGGCATCGCGCGGCGCCTGATCGAGGCGGCGGCGGAAATAGGCGACCACCGTCTCGTCGATGAAGCTGTAGTTCTTCAGCATGCCGGCGATGCGGCGGCGATGGATCGAGGGGGCGAACAGCTCCGTCAGGCTGGAGGCGACGGCCTCCAGAAGCGATTTCTCGCGCACGAAACGCACGTAGGCCTCCACCGCGAACCGCGTGGTGGAAAGGGCGCCCTGCTGCGAGACCACATAGTCCCGGTCGAGCCCGAGCCCATCAGTGAGGATCAGCCAGCGCTCGATGCCGCCCGGGTCCTCGCAGTTGCCGTCGTGATCGGTCACACGATGCAGCCACTCGCGTCGCAGCTCGCGGTCCTCGCAGCGGCCGATGAGCGAGGCGTCCTTGCGCGGAATGGCGGCCTGATAGCAGTAGCGGTTGAGCGCCCAGGCCTGCACTTGCCCCTTGTCCAGATGGCCGCCGTGCAGCAGGTCATGGAAGGGGTGAAGGTCGTGGTAGCGCTCGGTCCCGATGGCGCGTAGCGCCGTCTCCAGATCAGCGGGGCTCATGGGGGCCGATCCCGTGTCGAGCGCCAGGATGAAGTGTTTGTTCATGGCCAGATCTCCCTGCCGTCGCGGGCCGAACACGGCCCGTTGCCCGCGTTCCGTGCCCTGATGCACGGGGGCCACGGTCCTACGCCCGGCGGCAGCGCTCGCCGCGGCTGCTCCGCGCGGCCCGCCTTGGCTCGACCGCTGCGTCTTGCGCATGGGGCCGGGACAAGGGACGCGGCGACGCGCTTTGATCTGTCGCAAGAGGGCCCTCTCGAGCTCCCGTCCGTCTACCTCAGGTCGATCGTGGCCTTCACGGCCCCGACCGCCACGTGTGGATTCGCCGGAATGCTGACAGCCGGTCGAAATGCCGTCAACGCGAACAAGGTCGATTCGACCGAAAGTACAAAATCTATACAGGCCAGGTGGTGCGATCTTCTGGAAGGCTGCGCGATTCTGTTGTTGGCGTGCGTGGAAGGTGTTAAACGCGACGCGCATTGACGATGACGCCGCCGCGCACGCTTGAAAATCCCGGCAGCGGCTGACAGGCTCGCGGTGCCGATGAAGCCCGTCGCCGGGCTCGATTGTGCGGAGTGTTCCTTGACCCTAGAGGCTTTGGTCGAAGCAGGTCCGGTGCTCGGCGTGGACGGCGTGAGCTATGCCTATGGAGCCCGGAAGGTTCTGTCAGGGGTGAGCTTTGCGGTGCGCCCGGGCCAATTTCACACGCTCCTCGGCCTCAACGGCGCGGGCAAGACCACCCTGATTTCCCTGATCACGGGGCTGTTTCACACCCGGACAGGACATATGGCAGTGATGGGCCACGACATCGCCCGGACCCCCATCATGGCGCTCACCCGTCTCGGCATCGTCTTCCAGGCGCGCACGCTCGATCCGGACCTGACGGTGCTGCGCAATCTCGCTTATCACGGCGCGCTGCGTGGCCTGCCCCCCAAGGTCGTCCGGGCGCGCGCGCTCGACATCCTCGAGCGCTTTGCCCTCGCCTCGCGCCGGGACGATCCCGTCCGCACTCTCTCTGGTGGTCAGCAGCGCCGGGTGGAGATCGCCCGGGCGCTGATCCATGAGCCGTCCGTGCTGGTGCTCGACGAGCCGACGGCGGGCCTCGATCCGGCCGCCCGGACAGACATCGTGGCGCTCGTCCGCGCGCTGGTGGCCGAGCGGGGCCTCGGCGTCCTGTGGACCACCCATCTGTTCGACGAGATCGTGCCGAGCGACGCGGTGACGGTGCTGCACCAGGGCCGCGTGCTGTTCGACGGCATCGCGCAGGAATTGGCGCAGGCCGGCTCCCTCGGCGAAGGCTTCCGCCGGCTGACAGAAAGGGTTGCCCCATGAGCGATCGGGTCAGCGGTGGGACCAGCGCCTGGGTCCATTGCTTCCTCGGCATCCTGACGCGCGAGATGCTGCGCTTCGTGATGCAGCGCGGACGCTTCCTCTCCGCGCTGGTGCGTCCCCTGGTCTGGCTGTTCGTCTTCGCCGCGGGCTTCCGGACGGTGATGGGGATGTCGATCATCCCGCCCTATGCGACCTACGTGCTCTATGAGGTCTATGTCACGCCCGGCCTCTCGGCGATGATCCTGCTCTTCGGCGGCATGCAGTCATCCCTGGCCATGGTCTACGATCGCGAGATGGGATCCATGCGCGTGCTGCTGACAAGCCCGTTCCCGCGCTGGTACCTGCTGATCGCCAAGCTGGTGGCGGGGGTCATCGTCGCGGTGGCGCAGGTCTATGTCTTTCTCGCCATCGCCTGGTTCTGGGAGGTGAAGGCGCCGGCCTTCGGCTATTTGACGGCGCTGCCAGCCCTCATCCTTTCCGGTGTCATGCTGGGCGCCATCGGCCTGCTTCTTTCCTCCATGATCAAGCAACTCGAGAACTTCGCCAGCGTGATGAACTTTGTGATCTTTCCGATGTTCTTCACTTCCTCGGCGCTCTACCCCATCTGGAAGATCGAAGAATCGAGCCCGCTGCTGGCCTTCATCTGCCGCTTCAACCCATTCACCCACGCGGTGGAGCTGATCCGCTTCGCCCTCTATAATGAGGTGGCGTGGACCAGCCTTGCGGTGGTTGCCGGGGCGAGCCTCGTCGCCTTGGCATGGTCGGTCGCGGCCTATAATCCCGCGCGCAGCGCCGCGACCTTCCGGGCGCTGGCGCGCAATTATACCAACGGCCATTGAGGGTGACTCTCTGGGGCTTTCGGTTGAGTGCGATCGCTGATTCCATGGTGCGGGGAGGATTCGCGCCATGGCCTCTGCGGTGAAGCTTCGGACGGACTACTCGGCTTCGGATTTGCGGCGGCTCGCCGCTGCTTCGAAACACGCCAGCCAGAGCCGGCGGCTGCTGTCGCTGGCAGCGGTCCTTGATGGGATGGATCGCGCCGAGGCGGCTCGGATCGGTGGCATGGATCGTCAGACCCTGCGCGATTGGGTTCACCGCTTCAACGCGCTCGGCCCCGACGGGCTGCGCGACATCCGCTCCAAGGGCCATCCGCCCCGGCTGTCGAAGGCGCAGCTGGCCGAACTCGCTGAGATCGTCGAGACCGGCCCGGATCGCAGGGTCCACGGCGTCGTCCGGTGGCGGCGACTCGACCTGAGGAAGGTCGTCGCGGACCGCTTCGGCGTCGCATACCACGAGCGAACCATCGGCAAGATCCTCAAGGTGATCGGCTTCTCGCACATCAGCGCCCGCCCCCGTCACCCGGGGCAGGACCCCGAGGTCATGGAGGACTTCAAAAAAACTTCTCCCGCACCCTGAACGCTCACGTCGGGCACCTGCCGAAGGGGCGCCGCATCGAGGTCTGGTTCCAGTGTATGGTTCACCTCCGGTTTGCAAGAAGAAACGACGGCCCAGAAGACCCTGCTTCAGCGTATCCGGCTTGTTTGAGGGCAGATCATGCCCGAGCCACAATGGGAGCCGCTGGGATGCGTTCCTTACAAGACGACCAGATCCTTTGATCTCCTGCCACCACCAGGTTTCGCATATCCAGTTGAAGCAGAGAAACAATCTACTGGAACCATCAGGTTGCGCATCTGATCATATCCACGGTGCCATCGTTTTCCTCTCGCAAGTCATTCGAACAAGCCTTATGCAGGGCGCGGTTCGAAAATCGTATTGTGGGTTAAAAGTGCCCAAATGACACGTGCGACCTCATGAATCCCCTCATTTTCGCAGGGACTCATATTGGCCAAATTTCGTGGACAAATGACGCGCATCGAGAATTCCATCCCAGCGAAGCGTGGCCATGAACCATCCGATCAAGCGCGTTGAATTTGTTAAAAAATATCTCGATGGCATATTCGCCGACGATCTTCACGCCAAGCGCGTGATGTCACTTGCCAATGGCGCGCTCGGCGTCATGACGGGCGCGTCGCTTGCGGTGTCGATGATCGGCCAATCCCTGGCCCAAGCGCGGGGCCTGCTGAGCAAGCACGCCATCAAGCAGGTCGATCGGCTATTGAGCAATCAGGGCGTCGTCGTGTGGGACATGTTCGCCTCGTGGGTGGCGGAAGTTGTTGGCGCGCGCAAGACGATTGTCGTTGCCATGGACTGGACGGATTTCGACGCTGACGGTCAGGCGACGCTGGCCTTGAGTCTCGTCACCAACCACGGGCGGGCCACGCCCTTGTTGTGGCTGAGCGTCTTGAAGGACGAGTTGAAGGACCAGCGCAACGACTTCGAGGACCTCTGCCTTGCCCGCCTGGCGCAGGTGTTGCCCGAGGGTGTCGCGGTGACGATTCTGGCCGATCGTGGCTTCGGCGACGCCAAGCTGTTCGACTTTCTCGACACGTTGGGGTTCGCCTATGTCATCCGGTTTCGCGGCAATATCCATGTCAGCGCGGCCGATGGGCAAACGCGCCCGGCCCCCGCGTGGGTAGGCAAGGGAGGACGAGCGCGCAAGCTGCGCGACGCCGAGGTTACGGCGGGCCGGCACAAGGTTGGGGCGGTCGTCTGTGTTAAGGCCAGGGATATGAAAGAGGCTTGGTGTCTGGCCGCCAGCAACGCCGAGGCGACAGCGCGCGAGATCATGAACTATTACGCCAAACGCTGGACGATCGAGCCGGGATTTCGAGATATGAAGGACCTTCGTTTCGGCATGATGTACCTCCGTTGCTGGACGGACTGATTATCCGCCAGAGGGAGGAGGCGAACCATCCCATAAGATGAGGCCCGGATCGGTCAGAAGAACGGCATCGTCCGGCAATGGGCGCGGCGCGGAACGCGACCCCGCCAGCCCGCCGACCAGCGCTACGACAATGCCTGGCTGTTCGGGGCCATCTGCCCGGCGCGCGGCGTCGGTGCCGCCTTGACGCTGCCCTATATCGGTACCGAGGCCATGCAGATGCACCTCGACGAAATCTCGACCATGGTTGCTCGGGGATCGCACGCCGTGCTGCTGCTCGATCGCGCCGGATGGCACACTACGAGGATGCTCACCGTCCCGAACAACATAACGCTGATCTTCCTGCCGTCGCGCTCGCCGGAGATGAACCCGGTCGAGCAGATCTGGCAATATCTGCGATCGAACTTTCTCTCCAACCGCGTCTTCGAGACCTACGCCGACATCGTCGATGCCGCCTGCGAGGCGTGGCGCAGCCTCACCGAAAACCCAGAAACCATCACATCCATCGGCATGCGCCAATGGGCGCATATCGGTCATTCATAAGGGCCGTTGGTATAACGAGACCTGTGCGCGGTTGGCTTATCGTGCTGATTTGATGAATGGAATGCGGTCTTTGGCGGGTTGCTGGTGAGGATGCCGGCCCTCTGTTGATCACCGACGCCGGAGGTCGGCAACTTCTCGAACCTCCCCTACGCGGCAGCTGCGAGGATGCTCAGGGTTCGTCTCATGTTGGAGGCGATTGCGGTGAGGCGGATCTGCAGGGAAGCCTTCGCCAAACCCAACCATCGGATCCGCCGGAGCCCATAGGATCGCTTCCAGGTCCCGAAGATCTTCTCGATCCGGCCCCGGATCCGGTGGATCGGTTGGTTTCAGGCATCGAGCCGGGCCAGGGTCTCCTGCTCGTCATGCCCCCACATGTGGGTGGCGACGATGCGTGGCGTTCCGCCCTTGCCCCGAACGGCCGCCCGGAACGTCTCGCCGCGGTAGGCGCTGTCGGCGAAGACCTGACCGGGATCGTCGGGAAGGGCGCCGCCGCCGGCCTTGCCGTCATGAACGTTGGCCGGGGTGATGGCGATCTCCTCGACCAGCGCAGTGTCGGCGTCGGCACCGACATGGGCCTTGAAGCCATGAACCGCCGGCTTGCGCTTGTGCTTGACCCACCGCGCTTCCTCGTCGCCCTTGCTGGCGGAAGCGATGATGGTGGCGTCGACGAGCGTGCCGGTCTTCACCCGCACCGCATTGGCCTTCAACTGGGCCGTCACATCGTCGAACAACACCTCGTCGAGCCCTCGGGTGGTCAACGCCTTGCGGAAGCGAACGAAGGCGGTGCGTTCCGGCGTCGGCTCGGCGCCGGAGAAACCACAGAACCGGCGGAACGACGCACGATCGTCGAGAGCCTCGGCGAGCTTCACGTCCGACAGGTCGTACCAGACGGCGAGCAGCAGCGCCTTGAACAGCGCCAGAGGCAGCCAAGCCGGCTCGCCCTTCGCCGCGCAGGAGATATCGGCGAGCCGCAGATCGACGCAAGCCCAGTCGATCAACGTCGCCAGATCGTCCAAGGAAGAATGCCGACGCCCCGCATCGCCGAACCCGAAGCTCTCCTGCCCGATCCGCCGCCGCGACATGGAACACCTCAATCCATTGCGTTGATTGAGTGAATCATGTCAGCTGGCTATCGTCGAGAACTATCCGCGCACAGGTCTCATAACGTAACGCGCGATCCAGCCGCCGAGAGGCCTCCTCCGCCCCGCGTCGCAGGGAGCCGCCCTACTTGGTTGGCCGGATCGCCGCGCCCCAGGGATAGCGCCCCACCTTCACCGTGCGCACCGCCGTCAGCGAGGGCACGTCGATCTCGGTGACGTCGCCCGAGACGCCGTTGGTGACCCAGAGTCGGTCCTCCTCCGGGGTCAGATCCATATGCCACACGCGCCGACCCACCAGGATGTACTTGATGACCTCGTAGGTCTTGGCATCCACTACTGCCACTTGGTTGGCCGGGCCGAGCGCGACGAAGACATACTTACCATCGCGGGTCATGCGCATGCCCACCGGCTGGACCTTGTCCTTGGACACGCCCGGGATCTTGAAGGAAATCTTCCGTCGGATGGCGCGGCTGGCGGTCTCGATCACCGCCACCGCGCCACCGATCTCCGAGGAGACCCACAGCTCCTTATCGTTGTGACTGAAGATAGCGAAGCGCGGGCGGGGACCGACGAGAATGTTGTCGGTCACGGTGAGGGAGGCGAGATCGATCCAGTGGGCCATGTTGGTGGTCTCGGAGGTGACTATGGCGAAGCGCCCGTCGTGGGAGACGGCGACGCCCTCCGGCTCCTCGCCCACCTTCACCTGGCCCGCGACAGTGCGGCTGTCCACATCGACAATGGTGGCGATGGCATCGTTCTCGTTGGCGATGATCAGGCGCCTGTTGTCTGGATGTAAGGCGAACTGCTCCGGATCGGCACCGGACGGCAGGTTGTGGATGACCTTCCTGGTGGCCACATCGACCACCTGGACCGTGTCGCCGTCGGAGGCGCAGACATAGAGCTTGGAGAAGTCCGACGAAAAGGTGATGCCGCGCGGCCGGCGGCCGACCGGAATCTCGTCGATAACCTTCCCGCTGGTGGTATCGACCACGGAAATCTTGTTGTCCTTCTCGCTGGAAACGTAGAGCAGATGGGCGGACGCAGGCGGGGCGAGCGCAGTGAGCGCAGCAATGAGGGCGAGGCAGCGGATCGGCACGGGCATTCCTCCAGAGATCTTGCGGTCGTCGACCGGGCTGTTATTCGGGTGACGGGAACGGACACTTCGTCTCCGGCGCGTCGCGCCCGAGGGTGTCTAGCTCCGTGACCCGATGCTCGAAGCCAGGAATTGGGGCGAAGGCCGTAACGCCCTCGCCGTGGGTCAGCGCGATGGGCTGGCGCAGCTGCCGGTTCCACGGCCGGAATGTGGCCATGGCCCCCTTGTAGCCGCCGAGGGCAAAGGCGGGCGCGGTCAGCGCTGCGGCGATCGTTCCCGGCTCGGTCGAGCCGCTGCGGGTGACCGCCTCGCCGAGGGCGCGTACGGCCATGAAGGCGGCGTAGTCGTAGGCATCCATCGCCCGGCCGTTGATCTTCATGAAACGGTCCTGTATCTGCGCTGCTGCCCAGCCGCGGACGCGGTCGTTCCAGGCCGTGGGCGTCAGGCCGGTCGAGCCGGCCACTGGCCGGGGCAGCCAGGTAGCATAGGGGAACTGGCGACCAAAATCGCGGGTCTCGTCGGCGACCACCACCACGTCATAATCGCCGGCCTGGGTCAGCACCGGGATCTCCTGCGAGGCGGTGCGTCCATCGGTCGGGTCGGCCCAGATCTTCTCGGCGACGACCTTGAGCCTGAACTTGACGGCGGAGGCGCGGAAGGCATCGGCGAGCAGGCCGTCGCCCGCCTCGGGGCCGCGCACCAGCAGGAGATGGCTCCAGCGTTTCTTCGCGAGATATTGCATCAAGGCGTCGGCGAGCATGTCGCGCGAGGGCAGCGTGTGGAAGAGGTTCGCCCGGCAGTCCGCCTCCCGGAGGCGCGTGTCGGGGGCGCCGGAGTTGAACACAAGCCCGCCGGCGGGCTTGGCGAGATCGGCCGCTGCCAGCACCTCGTCGGCCGGTGCATCGATGATCAGGTAGCGCTCACCGGCGTCTAGCGCCGCCTTGACCGCGTCCAGCAGACGGCCGTCCTCGGGGACGCTCCGCTCACCGAGGACCCAGCTCTGGCCGGAAAACCGGCCCGTCGCCGCGTTATCGAGAAATCCGAGCCGGGCTCCTTCCAGCCCTCCCTTCGGCGGTAGGGGCGGGGTTTCGGCCTCGAATCCAAGGGCCGGCACCTCCCGCGTGATGAACGACACGCGAATGTCGAGCTGGGCTGCTCCTACGCGACTGCCAAAAAACGGGAAAGCAGCCAGCGGCAGTGCGGCTCCTGCCACGCAGCAAAATCGAAGGCAGCACATAAAAATAAAAAAGAGTATCTTCTGCATTATTGTTTATCCGAGGTCTTTCTCCAGCCACAGCCTAGCACCGGCGCGCCTCCGGTTCCAGGGGACAATTATCGACCCAAGCACAAGTTGTGATGCGTGAATTTTGTACCAAAGAACAACTTTACGCCGAAGGGGTGATGGCGATAGTTTCCAGGTCTTCACAAACTAAAGGCGAAAGAGCCGCCCCGGGGCATCCCGGGAAGGAAAATTGAAAGCGGTCATTGTCCTCGGGAGGAGGCATTTAATGTTCACTCGTGTTTCCGCATGGCACCTTGTCCGGATCGGCGCTGTCATGGCCGCCGTTTCCGTCGGCCTTCTGGTGGGCGTTGGCCCGCGGTCGGCTGGCGCACACGGCGATGTGATCCCGCAGCCGGTCGACACCGCCGGCCTCAACAACGTCGGAGCTAGCTGGCTCAAGGAAAACCCCTATCGCCTGAAGGGCGGCGAGCAGTACAAGAAGGCCATTGAGGTTGGCGAGCACGGTTATGCTGCCAATTGCGCGCGCTGCCATGGGCTTCAGGTCATCTCCGGCGGTATCGCTCCGGATCTGCGCTACCTCGACGACGGCGCAGAGGGCGATGAATGGTTCATGAGCCGCATCCGCGGGGGCTTTTCGCAGAACGGTACCTATAAGATGCCGCCCTTCGAGAACGTGCTGAACCAGGAGGCGATGTGGGCTATCCGTTCCTATATCGAAACCCGTGAAAAATAGGTTCTGGCTCGTGGCGCTGCTGGCGCTTGTCGCCGCGCCGGCCGCCGCCCGGCCGCTCGATGACGTTCTGAGTTCGGGCACGCTGGTCATAGCTGTCTATCGGAATTTTGCGCCTTGGTCGTTCGAGGAGAGCGGAACGCTCACCGGAATCGACGTAGAGATTGGCCGTCTTCTCGCTGAGCATCTTCATGTGGCGCCGAAGTTCCTGGCGCGCATGCCCGGCGAGGACGTGGACAGCGATCTGCGCGCCAACGTCTGGCGCGGCGACATCGTCGACCGCGTGATGGCCGACGTGATGCTGCATGTGCCGGTGGACAAGGAGCTTGGCCTCCGCAACGACATGGTGGTGATCTGCTGCGCCTACGAGCAGGAGCGCATGGCGGTGGTCGTCGATCCCGAAGCCGTTCCGGCCGTGAGCTTCGGCGCCTTCCGCAACCGCAAGATCGCGGTGGAGGGGGGCTCCACGGCCGATCTCCTGCTTTCAGCGCTCTACAACGGCGCGATCTCCGACAATGTCCGGCGTGCGACGAGCTTTGAGGCGGCGGTGGCACAGTTTTCCTCAGGCGAGGTTCCGGCCCTGATGGCGACGCGGGCGCAAGTGGAATGGGCGGCGGCGAAGGCCGGGCGTCGGGTTTCGGTGGAGGAATGGCCGCTCCTCGGCGTCGTGAAGACCTCTTGGCCGGTTGGCCTCGCGACGCGGGTGGATGCGCACGACCTAGCCTATGCGCTGGAGGATGCGCTGACCGAAGCGGCCAAGGACGGCCGGCTTGCCGCCATCCATGCGCGGTTCAACGTGACTTGGCAGCCGCCCGCGAATTGAGCTCCGGAGAGGTTCTACCACTAAGCATTGGCAGCCAAACCGCCAGTGTTCCGATGATCGCAGGAGGCTGCAGATTAGCACCTATTGGCAATAAACTCGGTGCGGCAGGGCGCGTATCATCGTCAGGCTATCGATGAACGCCCGGAGAGGCGCACCGGACAGGGGCTCGCCCGCGGCAGGGAAGAGAAACGCACCAGGAGGAACGCATTCCATGACGATCAGAAAATTCGCACTCGCGGCCCTGAGCATAGTTTCGCTCGTGGCCGGCGTCGGATGGGTGCACGCCGAGGGGCCGACCATCGCCGACTTGCTCAAGGATCAGGACAATCCGAAGAGCGTGCTCACCAATGGCCTCGGAGTCCAGGGCCAGCGCTTTTCTCCCCTCGACAGGCTGAACAGGAACAACATCAAGGGACTCGTTCCCGCCTGGGCGTTCTCGTTCGGTGGCGAGAAGCAGCGCGGGCAGGAAGCCCAGCCGATCGTCTATGACGGCACCATCTACGTCACGGCCTCCTACTCGCGCATCTTCGCGGTCGAATCGCGTACAGGCGAGAAGCTCTGGGAGTACGAGGCCCGGCTGCCGGAGGGCATCCTGCCCTGCTGCGATGTGGTCAACCGCGGCGCGGCGATTCTCGGCGACAAGGTATTCTTCGGTACGCTCGACGCCCGGCTCGTTGCGCTCGATGCCAAAACCGGCAAGGTGGTGTGGCGCAAGAAGATCGACGATTTCGAGGCGGGCTATTCCTATACCGCCGCGCCCCTGATCGTCCCCTCCAAGCGCGGCCCGCTGCTAGTAACCGGGGTCTCGGGCGGCGAGTTTGGCGCGGTGGGCCGCGTTGAGGCGCGTAACCCTGAGAACGGCGAGCTTGTCTGGTCGCGCCCGGTGATCGAAGGCTTCGTGGGCCTGCTGGACGGCAAGCCCTCCACCATGACCGGCAAGGCGGGCGAGACCTGGCCAGGCGAGATGTACAAGACCGGCGGCGGCGCCACCTGGCTCGGCGGCACCTATGATCCGGAGACCAACCTGATCTTCTTCGGCACCGGCAATCCGGCGCCGTGGAACTCCTACACCCGTCCAGGCGACAACCGCTGGACGGCGTCGCGGCTTGCCCTTGATCCCGACACCGGCGAGATCAAATGGGCCTTCCAGACCACGCCCCACGACGGCTGGGACTTCGACGGTGTGAACGAGTTCATCTCGTTCGACCTCAAGAAGAACGGCGCCACCGTCAAGGCGGGCGCCACGGCCGATCGCAACGGCTTCTTCTACGTGCTCGACCGCACCAACGGCAAATTCCTCTCGGCGACGCCGTTCGTAAAGCAGATTACCTGGGCCAAGGGCATCGGCCCGGACGGCCGGCCGATCTACAATGAGGAAAGCCGCCCCGGCGATCCCTCCAAGGCCGAGCCCGGCAAGCCCGGCAAGTCGGTGTTCTCGGTGCCGTCGTTCCTCGGCGGCAAGAATTGGATGCCGATGGCCTATTCGAAGCAGACGGGGCTGTTCTACGTGCCGTCCAACGAATGGGGTATGGACATCTGGAACGAGCCGATCACCTACAAGAAGGGCGCGGCCTTTCTTGGCGCCGGCTTCACCATCAAGCCGATCTTCGAGGATCACATCGGCTCGCTGAAGGCGATCGATCCGGCGACCGGCGAGATCAAGTGGGAGTATAAGAACAAGGCGCCCCTGTGGGGCGGCGTTCTGACCACCGCTGGCGGCCTCGTCTTCATGGGCACGCCGGAAGGCTACCTCAAGGCGTTCGATGCGAAGACCGGCGAGGAATTGTGGAAGTTCAACACCGGTTCCGGTATTGTTGGGTCACCAATCACCTGGGAGCAGGACGGCGAGCAATGGGTCGGCGTCGTCTCCGGGTGGGGTGGCGCAGTTCCGCTCTGGGGTGGCGAGGTCGCCAAGTTGATCAAGAACATCAGCCAGGGCGGCTCTATGTGGGCCTTCAAGCTGCCGAAGACCGTTGCTGCGAAATAAGGGTAGCCGAGAATGCTTCCTAGCGGAGGCGATCGATTGGGTCAATGCGGCGCCGGACAAGCTCCGGCGCCGCACCGGAGCAGGCGCTATGCACAAGTTCCTAATCATCGACGACCATCCGCTGTTCCGTGAAGCGATCCAATTGGTCATTCAGTCGGTCTATCCCAAGGCCGAGATGCACGAGGCCGCCAGCGTCGATGCCGCCATCGAGGTGATTTCGGGCCAGCGGCGCGGCTATGATCTTGCGCTGCTCGATCTCTCGATGCCTGGAACCAAGGGTTTCGACGGCCTCCTGATGATCCGCTCACGATTTCCCCGTCTGCCGATCTTGATGATCTCCGGCCTTGATGACCAGGGTGTCGTCCGCGAGGCGCTGAGCTATGGCATTTCCGGCTTTGCCTCGA
Organism: Xanthobacter autotrophicus; assembly: GCF_030015065.1. Taxonomy (GTDB): domain Bacteria; phylum Pseudomonadota; class Alphaproteobacteria; order Rhizobiales; family Xanthobacteraceae; genus Xanthobacter; species Xanthobacter autotrophicus_D. Next base: position 23,343 of record NZ_JAIVFN010000069.1, read on the forward strand.
AATCCGCGAAGAAGGCGGAACTGGCCCAGGCGGTGCAGAAAGTCATCGGCGGGTCCGTCTATCTGCCGGACGGGTACGAAAGTGGGGCGACATCCTCCGGCAGACCGGAGAATTTGGAGCTTATAGCGCGGCTCTCCAGCCTGACATCCCAGCAGATGCGAGTGCTGCAAATGCTCCGGCAGGGCAAGTTCAACAAAGAGATCGCCCATGAACTCGACGTGGGCGAGACGACGGTGAAAGCGCACATCTCCGGGATCCTGCGCAAGCTCAACGTCCTCTCGCGCACCCAAGCGGTAATCGAAACGTCCAAGATTAATTTCAATCAGATCCTCGACGAGGACGCTGGCCACCAGCACTGAACGACGCCGGCGCAAAGCTCGGGGTGCAGGCCGGCACCTGGTGGGTCTTCTTTCCGCGCCTACTCCAGCAAATGGGCCATGAGCGCGCGCAGCTCGGCTGGTTTGACCGGCTTGCGCAGCAGCTCGATGCCGGCGGCAGCGACACGGGCCTCGGTTTCCTCGCTGTAGTCAGCAGTCACGACGATGGCCGGCACATCGACCCCGCAGCTTGCGTGGACAGCAGCAATGGCGTCGAGGCCGGAGCCGTGGTCGAGATGGTAATCCACCAGCAGCAGATCGGGTGCGCGGCCACGCTGGGCGACCACCTCCTCCATCTCGCTCAGGTCGCAGATGGGAACCGCCTTGCAGTCCCAGCGCTTGATGAGCTCCGCGGTGGCCTCGCGCACCGCCGAATCGTTATCGATCACCACGACAAGGGCGCCGGACAGGCCCCTGCCCTGGCTTGGATGATCCTCGAACGGCTGGGCGAGGGGCAGCGGCAACCCTTCGGTCCGCGGTAGCTCCACGGAGAACTTCGAGCCCCTACCCACCTCCGACTCCAGCGCCAGGCGGTGCCCGAGGGCGCGGATGAGGCGCTGTACAATGGAGAGGCCCAACCCCAGCCCCACCACCTCCGGTTCGGATGCCGCGCCCTTGCCGCGGTGGAATTCGTCGAAGATGGCGCAATGCTGGTCTTTGGGGATGCCGGAGCCGGTGTCGATCACCTCAATGCGGATCCAGTCGTGCCGGTGTCTGACCCCCACCAGCACGCGCCCCTTCTCCGTGTAGCGCAGGGCATTTGAGACGAGATTCTGCAGGATCCGCTTCAGCATCAGCGGATCGGTGGAGACGTGGACGCTGGATGGCACCACCCGGAGGTCGAGATTGCGAAGATGGGCGATAGGTGCGAAGTCGTTGGCAAGATCTGACAGCAATTGCCCGAGCGCCACCGTGCTCACCTGCGGGATCACCACGCCGGCATCGAGCTGGGAGATGTCAAGCAGCGACTTCAGCAGGCTTTCACTGGTGAAGAGCGCGCGTTCGACCCGTAGCGTCAGGCGGTGCCCCTCGTCACTGGTCTGGACCTCGTCGAGGGCCGAGAGGGTGAGGCGCGCGGCGTAGAGGGGCTGCAGCAGGTCATGGCCCGCCTGGGCCAGGAAGCGCGTCTTGGCGCGGCTCGCCCGCTCGGCCAAGTTCTTCGCATCGGCGAGCTCGGCGTTGACCTGCTCCAGACGGCGCAGCGTCCGCGAGAGCTGACAGGTGCGCTCGCGCACCTGTCGCTCAAGGCCGATGGCGGTCTGGAATAGGGAGAAGGCGCTTCCCTGGCCGTTGTCCACCGCCCGTTCTGCGCGATCGATCAGGACCGAATTGATCTTCTCGAGCTTCGCGACGCGCTGCTCAAGCTCGGCAATCCGCGCTTGCAGATCGGGAGTAGATGCCGGATCGAGAGCGGAGTGACGCATCTCACACTATTGCCGGCGGCCGAATGCAACTCCAGAGAACGTATGGTTCAGGTGCATGGCATTATACTGCTCTCCGTAAGTGCTAAAACCGAACACACGGAAACGCCTAAAGATGTCTGAAATCTGATGGACGATCTGGCGATTTTCCGCTTCGAGCCGGCGATGGATGCAGTCGAAGCCCAGCACGAAGTCCAACCCGCCGAGCCTGTTTTCGAGACTTGACAGAGTTTCCTCAAGTGTCGCGACCATGTCCTTCGTCTTCGCGACGGTCAGGATCACGCCGGTATCGATTGCGCAATAGAACGACAAACTGTTGTCATCGTTCAGTTTCTGGATCGAACGGCAATAATATTCGCCCCCCACCCGCACCAGCAGGGGGTGAGCCGCAAAGTTTATGCCGATGCGGACATCCGGATCGACATGGGCGGCCTCGGCGAAGGCGAGCCATGCGGACTCGGCATTGAGTTCGGTCACCACCCGAAGGTCGGGATCGCAGGCGGTCACCACCAGCTTGCTCGAGGTCGGCAGGAAATGGTCGGACTTGAAGAGCTCGAAGGGGCGATCGGTTCGAATCAGCAGCACCAGGTTCGCGCCGCGGAAGGTGCGCCCGTCGCAGAAGGCAAAAGTTGAAGTGAAGGCGAGGTCATCGCCGAGTGATCCGCCCACCATCGGGATGTCGTCCAGCGCCCCCTGCAAAGCGGCAAGAACCAGCTCCTCATGCCGGCCTAGGCCGTCGAGAAGGGTGAGCGCGAACCCGTGCCCCGCTTCCGCCGTCCGGTCGAGATCGAGGCGGTGGCAGAGCTCGGCGACCAGCTCGGCGACCAGCTCGACGCTGAAATCGTCAGTGGTCTCGAAATAGGAACACGCGATGTCGAAGTCGTCCTTGGGGAAGGCCAGGGCCACAAGGCTGCGATCGGCGATGCCGGTGGGCCCGATCTCCCCCGCTGTTGAGCAACCGGCGTGAGGCACATCTGGAAAGTGGGCGGCAAGACCGTCGACGATGTCGCGGGGGTCATAGTAGGACGAGGCGAAGATCAGCAGGAATCCGACGTCGTGCACCCGCGCCGCGCCCGCAATCTCAGCGATGGCGTCGCGCCCGTTGGCGCGATTGGACCAAGCCGCAACCACACCTCCATCCCATACGACCGGAACGGACGCGCCACACTTCTCCGCCCTCAGGTGAGTGAGCATCACCATGCGTTCCTCCCAATTGCGGGCCAATCTTGCCGGCCCATTCTTATTAGTTGGCCGAAGCCAAAGGGAATTATCCCTGATGCGCCATAGGCAGGCAAGGAAATTGAACCGGTGGTAGTGGGTCAGTTTGAAAATCTGTTGCGATGACCGGGGGCGGTGGAGAACCCTCTCCCGCTTGCGGGGGAGGGCAGGGAG
>NZ_JAIVFN010000070.1 GCF_030015065.1 Xanthobacter autotrophicus
GGGCAGCGACGATCTCGTCGCCCACTGCGTCGCCACCTATTCCATCCCCGATCCAGTGCAGGGCTGATCCGGGTCAAGGACGCGCCCCCTCCAACCCGCTAGAGATGGGCCTCCCGACGGGATTGCGACGCAATCTCGCCGGAACCTGCTCCGGGGATGGCTCGAAGGGAGAGGCGGCCATGGCGACCATCCTGATCCTTCAGGGCCATCCCGACCCGGCCGGCGGCCATCTGTGCCACGCCCTCGCCGATGCCTATGCCATCGGCGCCATGGCCGCAGGCCATGCCGTGCTGCGGGTGGACGTGGGCCGGCTGGACCTTCCCCTGCTGCGCAGCCAGCACGATTTCCTCCACGCCCCGCCGCCCCACGCCCTCGCCGCCGCCCGCGCCGCGCTGGTGGAGGCGGAGCATGTGGCGCTCTTCTTCCCGCTCTGGCTCGGCGGCATGCCGGCGGTGCTCAAGGGCTTCCTGGAACAGTTGCTGCGGCCGGGCTTCGCCTTCGATTATGTGGACGGCGGCGGCACGCTCATGCTGCTGGAGGGCCGCTCCGCCCGGGTGGTCGTGACCATGGGCATGCCGGCATTCGTCTTCCGGCTGTGGTATCTCGGAGCGGGGCTGTCGGCTCTCACGCGCAACATTCTGGGCTTCGTGGGCTTTTCCCCGGTGCGCTCCACCGTGCTCGGCGGCGTCGAGGCGGCGGGGGAGGCGACGCGCCGGCGCTGGCTCGAGCGGATGGAAGCGCTCGGCCGCGCCGCAAGGTAGGGCAAGGCCATGGGATTATAGGTCGTTTTTTGATGGTGTTATTGCACCATTTTTGTAATGCTTTGTTTTATAAAGATTTTTACTGACATTACGTCATTGACGTATGTGCGGAGCTCCACTAGAAGCCGTTCATCGCCGGATCGCGATCGGCCGTAAGGTCGTCGCGACCGGCCTTCTTATTCGGAATCATCCCATGAAGACGTATTCGGCCAAGCCTGCCGAAATCGAGAAGAAGTGGGTGGTGATCGACGCCAGCGGCCTCGTGGTCGGCCGGCTCGCGACCATCATCGCCATGCGCCTGAAGGGCAAGCACCTGCCCATCTACACCCCCCACGTGGATTGCGGCGACAACATCGTCGTGGTGAACGCGGAGAAGGCGGTGTTCACGGGCCGCAAGAAGGACCAGAAGGTCTACTACCATCACACCGGCTTCCCGGGCGGCATCAAGGAGCGCACCGCGAAGTTCGTGCTCGAAGGCCGCTTCCCGGAGCGCGTCATCGAGAAGGCGGTGGAGCGCATGCTCGCCCGCGGCCCGCTCGGCCGCAAGATCATGGGCAACCTGCGTGTCTACAAGGGCCCGTCCCACCCGCACGAGGCCCAGCAGCCGGTCGCCCTCGACGTGGCGGCGCTCAACCGCAAGAACGTGAGGAACTGACATGGCCGAGGTTCTCCAGTCCCTCGACGCTCTCGGCGCAGCCAGCGTCGCCGCCGCCCAGCCCGAAGCCCCCGTGCATGTCCAGAAGCTGGACAAGTTCGGCCGCGCCTATGCCACCGGCAAGCGCAAGGACGCGGTGGCCCGCGTGTGGGTTCGTCCCGGCACCGGCAAGATCACCGTCAACGACCGGGACATCGAGGTGTATTTCGCCCGTCCCGTGCTGCGCCTCATGATCAACCAGCCGTTCCAGGTGGCGGCGCGTGAAGGCCAGTACGACGTGGTGTGCACCGTCTCCGGCGGCGGCCTCTCCGGTCAGGCCGGCGCGGTGCGTCATGGCATCTCCAAGGCGCTCACCTATTACGAGCCCGAGCTGCGCAGCCCCCTCAAGAAGGGCGGCTTCATCACCCGCGACAGCCGCGTGGTCGAGCGCAAGAAGTACGGCCGCGCCAAGGCCCGTCGTTCGTTCCAGTTCTCCAAGCGCTGATCGCGCGCCGAACGGACCGACGCACTTGCGAACGGCGGGGCCCTGGCCCCGCCGTTTTCTTTTGTGCACGCCGCCGCGTCAGATCCGCCAGACGCAAATGGCCGGGACGAGCCCGGCCATGCGCAAACACACTGGAATGGAACCGCACCGTCCGGAAGGCGGGACGCGTCAGAAGCTCGGCGTGTCGCCGTCGAGCGGGCTCCACTGGCCGTTGACAGTGGGGTCGCCGGGCGGGCCCGAGCCGTAGCCGCCCGACAGGTCCGGCGGGAACACGTAATCGTTGTTGCGGTCGTTGCCGATCTTCACGTCGGGTCGGATGGCGGGGCCGGGACCGGGATCGAGATAATTGCCCTGGGGAATGACCGGCAGCTGGATGACGCGCGGCGAAACCGGAATCCGCTGGCCCGATGAATAGGACTGCGCCGAAGCCTGCACGGCCGCCGCCGCCATAATCGCCAGCAGCATCGCTCCCGCGGTGCCGTTCGCTCCCCAGCTCACATGCGCCATGATACCGTCCCGCATCCCGCCGCACGAAACCCGCCGGCTGCCGCCTTGAAGCACGTTCCCGGCGGGGTGTGAAGGGGTGTGCCGCCGCCATCACGATGGCTGCCAAAGGCGCGATTGCCCACGGCCCGTCGGCACGGCATCTTCGTCGCCGAGTGGTTCGAGCAAAACGGACGGAACCCATCTGCCGCGAACGGGCCGAACCGCACTCTTTGATCCACCAGCCTGGATCGCGCGGCCGCCTGGACGCACCCGATGGAGGTCTCGAATGATGCGGTCCCGGCACATGACGGCGCGGCTCATCGCCGGGGTGATTCTTGCGGCCTGCATGCTCCCGGCCTTCGAGGCCGAGGCGGCGCCGGCTCGGATCATCCTGTTGCGCCATGGCGAGAAGGCCGGCCCCTGGCAGCTCTGCGCGCTCGGCAGGGAGCGGGCACGTGCGCTGGCAGCCTATTACCTCGGGCGCAACGCGCAGAAATCCCTGTTCCGGCCCGGGGAGACGCCGAAGGCGATCCTCGCCATCTCCATGCACACGCTGGACACCATCTTCCCCGTGGCCGAGAGCTGGGAGATGCCGGTCACTTTCTACAGCGCCATGCCCGAACCGAGGGGCGACGGCTTCCACCTGAGCGTCGAGCGGCTCAGCCAGCGCACGCGCGAGGCGGTCCGCGACATTCTCAATAAGCCCGGATGGGCCGGGCAGACGCTGGTGGTGGACTGGGAGCACGACCATATCGCTAAGACCGACCTCGACCGCGATCGCATGGCCGCGGCCCGCGATGTGGCCAAGGACCTCAGCGAACCGGTGGAGCGGGTTACGCTCTACGATCTGCTGCGCCTCGATCGGGTGCCCGGCGTGCCCTACACATGGCCGGGCGACACCTACGACTATTTCTGGATCATCGATTTCGATGCGCAGACCGGCCAGCCCTCCGCCTTCACCATGGTGAAGCAGGAGTTCGGGCCGCCTTTCGCCGCCGTGCCGCACAATGACTGGGGCAAGCCCGAGGGCGGCCCGCCGGCCGCACGGGCCGGCTGCACCTGAGGCCACGTCGCGGCGATGTGCGAAGGCCGCCGTCGTGTCGGCCTCCGCACCAACTGTCTGATCCGCGACAGTCCAGCGTTATTTCTTGTACTTGCGGAGCATCATCTCGATGGCGGTAACGGACTCCGACACGTTCAGCCAGTTTTCCGCCTGTTCGTCATTCTTGAACTCCCGGCCGAGATTGATGGGCTCGTCGTGTCCCGGCACGTGCAGGAAACACGCCCACTTGCCGCTCGGCAGTTGTTCCACGGTGACCTTGTGGTCGGACATTCTGCGATCCTCGCCTGCGCTGTGTTTACTTCACGGGCGGCCGGCGCATCCTTGCGCGCCCGCCGCCCCGCCGCGTCGATGCAATAGGCCGGCCAGAGCAGGCAGATCCTCCGCTTGACCGCCGTCGGCGGCGGGACCACGACTGAGCATGCCGCCGACAGGTGGCTGAGGGGAGACGGCGAGATGAACGAGAACCGCACCCGGCTCGAAAGCCCGGAGACCTTCGAACCCCTGCTGCATCTGGCGCTCCGGTTCGGCACGCTGGCGCTGCTGCTGGTCTGGTGCTTCACCATCATGCGACCCTTCCTGACCCCGATCCTGTGGGGCCTGATCATCGCCATCGCCTCCCATCCGCTGTTCATCCGCCTGAGGACAGCGGTCCAGGGCCGCACCGCCGTGGCGGCGACACTCTATGTGCTGCTTGCGCTGGGGCTGCTGGTGCTGCCGGCCTATCTGCTTGCCGACACGCTGATTTCGAGCCTCAAGCTGCTGGCCCACCACTTCGCCGACGGCACCCTGCGCGTGCCGCCGCCGCCGGATGCGGTGCGAAGCTGGATCCTGGTGGGCGAACCGCTCCACCGCTTCTGGCTGCTCGCCTCCACCAACCTCGACCAGGCCATCGCCACCGTGGCGACGGAGTTCACCTGGGTGGGGCGTTCCATGGTCTCCGGCGTCTCCGACGTGCTGCTGGGCTTTGTCGAGTTCATCATCGCCATCTTCGTGGCGGCGGCCCTCATGGCCAATGCGGCGGGCGGACAGAGAATCGCAGGCGACGTGGCCATCCGGCTCGCCGGCGAAGGCGGGCGGGGCTATGCGGACCTCACGGTGCGCACCATCCGCAGCGTCACCAAGGGCATCATCGGCGTCGCGCTCATCCAGGCGCTGCTGGCCGGGATCGGCTTCCTCGCGGCGGGCATCCCTGCCGCCGGACTGCTGGCGCTGTTGTGCCTGATCATCGCCATCGTGCAACTGCCGCTCATGCTGGTGCTGCTGCCGGTGGTGATCTACGCCTTCACGCTGCTCGATCCCGTGCCGGCGACCGTGTTCGCGGCGTGGTGCATGGGGATCAGCCTGATCGACAATGTTCTCAAGCCCCTGATGCTGGGGCGGGGCGTGGACGTGCCCATGCTGGTGATCTTCATCGGCGCCATCGGCGGCTTGCTCTCGTCCGGCGTGCTGGGCCTGTTCGTCGGGCCGGTGGTGCTGGCCCTCGGCTACACGCTGGTGCTCGCCTGGCTCCAGGCGGCACCCCACGGTGCTCCCCGGCGCGCGCCCGAGAGCCCGTAGCGCACGCCCCCGACCGGGCGGGCCCGTTCCGGGGCACCTCCGTCCAGTGCTCAGACCGCCGCGCGGGGACCCCGGGTGGCGGGCACCGGCCAGGGCGCCTCGTCGATGATGCCGGTGTCGATGGTGCGGATGTCGCGCTTGCCGCACAGCGCCATGGAGACGTCGAGTTCGTTGCGGATGATCTCGATCGCCCGGGCCACGCCCGCCCGGCCGCCGGCACCGAGGCCATAGAGGAAGGGCCGGCCGATCCACACCCCCTTCGCGCCGAGGGCCACGGCCTTGAGCACGTCCTGGCCGGAGCGGACGCCGCCGTCCATGTGCACCTCGATCCGGTCGCCCACCGCATCGACGATGCCGGGCAGCGCGGAGATGGACGAGCGCGCCCCATCCAGCTGCCGGCCGCCGTGGTTGGAGACGATGATGGCGTCCGCCCCGGAGGCCGCCGCCATGCGCGCATCCTCCACGTCGAGGATGCCCTTGAGGATCAGCTTGCCGCCCCAGCGCTCCTTGATCCACGCCACGTCCTTCCAGGAGAGGCGCGGGTCGAACTGCTCCTTGGTCCAGGAGGACAGGGAGGAGAGGTCGCCCACATTGGAGGCGTGGCCGACGATGTTGCCGAAGCTGCGGTTCCGCGTGCCCAGCATCTGCAGGCACCACAGTGGCCGCGTCGCCATCTGCCAGATGTGCTTGGGGGTGAATTTCGGCGGCGCCGACAGGCCGTTGCGCAGGTCCTTGTGGCGCTGGCCGAGGATCTGCAGGTCGAGGGTGAGCACGAGGCCGGCGCAGCCGGCCGCCTTGGCGCGGTCGATCAGGCGCTCGATGAAGGTGCGGTCGCGCATCACGTAGAGCTGGAACCAGAACGGCTTCTTCGTCGCCGCCTTCACCGCCTCGATGGAGCAGATGGACATGGTGGAGAGCGCGAACGGCACCCCCGCCGCCTCGGCCGCCTGGGCGGCGAGGATCTCGCCGTCCGCGTGCTGCATGCCGGTCAGGCCGGTGGGGGCGAGGGCCACCGGCATGGCGACGCTCTGGCCGACCATTTCAGTGGCGAGCGAGCGTTCGGTCATGTCCACCAGGACGCGCTGGCGCAGGAGGATCCGCGCGAAGTCGCTCTCATTGGCGCGGTAGGTGCTTTCCGTCCACGCACCGGAATCGGCATAGTCGAAGAACATCTTGGGGACACGACGCCGGGCGAGGGCCTTCAGGTCGTCGATGGTCAAGGCGTTCTCGAGCATTGCTTCCTCCCTGGCCGGTGCTGGCCCGGCGCGTCTTATACAAACGCCCCTGCCGACGGGCGAGGCCGCAGGGGCCGTCGCCCTGCCCACCCTGCCGGGTGGCTGGAGCTGGACCTGATGCCATCCGCCGGCGCGCCCGTCGCACCGGCGGATGCTCCTGGGATCAGCGGGCCGCGGCGGGCGCCACCACGGTCGGGACCATTTCCGTGAACGGCGGCAGGTAGGCCTGGGCCATCACCAGCAGTCCCACCAGCACCGCGAGCGCGATGGAGTGGAAGAACACATAGCGCAGGATGGAGCCTTCATGCCCGTACCACTTGGTGGCGGTGGAGGCGACGACGATGGACTGGGCGTCGATCATCTTGCCCATCACGCCGCCGGACGAATTGGCCGCGGCCATGAGCACCGGGTTGAGGTGGAGCTGCTGCGCCGTGATCTTCTGCAGGCCGCCGAACAGGACGTTGGACGCCGTGTCCGAGCCGGTCACCGCCACGCCGACCCAGCCGAGCAGGGTGCCGAACAGGGGGTAGAACCAGCCGGTATGGGCAAAGGCGAGGCCCAGCGTCGCGTCGAGGCCCGAATAGCGGGTGACGAAGCCCAGCGCCAGCATGCAGGCGATGGTGAGCAGCGAGTAGCGGATCATGTACAGCGTCTTGCCGTACATCTTCACGAGGCCCGCCGGGCTGTAGCCGAGCACGAGCCCGGAGACGATGCCGGCGAGCAGAATGCCGGTGCCGGTGGCGGACACGAGGTTGAGGTTGAACACCGCCGCCTCGGTGTGAGGCGCGGCGACCACGGGCGGCACCTTCTGCACCAGCTGGTGCAGGCCATCCACCGGGAACTTGGCCACCCACAGGCCGTCGAAGAACGCCTTGGCCTCCGGCACGCCCCAGATGAAGACGAAGACGGACAGGATGATCCAGGGCAGCCAGGCCTTGAACACCGCGCCGGGCGCCTGAGCCTCGGTGGCGGGCATGTGGCCGGTCTCCTCGCGATCCTTGGAGGACCAGTCGCGGGGCGCCTCGGTCATCGGGTTCCTGGGACGCCACACGCGCAGGAACAGCGCCAGCGCGGCCATGGAGCAGATGGCGGCCACCACGTCCACCAGCCACGGGCCGTGGAAGTTGGAGACGAGATACTGCGGCACCGCGAACGACACGCCCGCCACCAGCAGCGCCGGCCACACTTCCAGCATCTTGCGGAAGCCGACGAAGGCCCAGATGAGCCAGAACGGCACGATCAGGGAGAAGAAGGGCAGCTGCCGGCCGATCATGCCGGAGAGCTGATGCAGGTCGAGCCCGGTGACGGCGGCAAGGGCGATGACCGGAGTGCCGAGCGCGCCGTAGGCCACGGGCGCGGTGTTGGCGATGAGCGAGAGGCCGGAGGCGGCAAGCGGCGAGAAGCCGAGGCCGATCAGCATGGCGGCGGTGACCGCCACCGGCGTGCCGAAGCCCGCCGCACCCTCGAAGAACGCGCCGAACGAGAAGGCGATGAACAGGAGCTGCAGGCGCCGGTCGTCCGAAATATTGCGGATGGAGCGCTGGAGGACGTCGAACTCTCCCTTCTCGCTGGTCAGCTGATAAAGGAAGATGACGTTGATGATGATCCAGCCGATGGGCATGAGCCCGAAGGCGGCGCCATAGGCCGCCGACAGCCCGGCCATCTGGACCGGCATGCCGAAGGCAACCACCGCCACCAGCAGCGCGCTGGCGAGGCCCAGCAGCGCCGCCAGATGAGCGCGCATCTCGAAGATGCCGATGGCGCCCAGAAGAACCACGACCGGCACGGCCGCGAGCAGGGTGGACAGCAACATGCTGCCCATGGGGTCATAGACTTGAGACCAGATCATCGGGTGCCCCTCCAGCCTCAGGGCAAGCCGGGGGCGTTCGGGCGCGCGGTGCGGCCCGTGCCTTCTTTGCTGCCTCTGAGTGGTGTTTATCGGTATGTGAATATGGCTGCCGACCCCGTGCCGGACGGGGTCAATCTTTTCCTCCAGCAACGGTATTCTGGTTTTCTCGTGAACCAGTTACGGATATGCGGTAAAATACTTTGACCGCGCATGTCAACTGGAGAAATCTCTTTCACCGAAGAGGGCTGCTGGCTAAAATCAGTTCAAATCGCAATAAGGCCGCTAAACTCCTGATTCTTCTCGCGCGGCAGGACAGATGGGCAGGATGGGCAAGGACGGGATCAAGGGCGCCAGCGCGGCGGAAAGCACGGCGCGCCACATCGAGGAGCTGATTGCGGAGGGCGCGCTGCGTCCTGGTGAGCCGCTTCTTCCGGAGCGGGAGATGGCGCTGCGCCTCAACGTGTCGCGCCCCACCCTGCGACACGGCATGAAGATGCTGGAGGACAAGGGCCTGCTCGTCGCCGATACCAGCGGCAGCCGGGTCGTGGCGCCGCTCGGCACCAGCTTCACCGACCCCCTGATCGAGCTCCTGTCGTCCCGCGAGGAGGTGGTGGATGACTATCTCGAGCTGCGTGCCACGCTGGAGCGCATGGCCGCGACGCTGGCCGCGACCCGCGCCAACGAGGTGGACCGTTCCAACCTGCGCGCCTGTATGGAATGCATCGACAACGCCCATGGCGAGGCGGATGCGGGCCATGAGGCGGAAGCCGACGTGGACCTGCACGTCGCCATCTACGAGGCGAGCCACAATCTCGTGCTGCTGCACATCATGCGCGCCTTGTCCGGCATGCTGCGCCAGGGCATCTTCCACAACCGGCAAAAGCTCTATGCCCGGCCGGAGGTGCGCGACGTGCTGCGCGACCAGCACCGGGCCATCTATGAGGCCATCATGGCCCGCGACCCGGAGGCGGCCGGCCGCTGCGCCGAGGCGCACATGAGCTACACCCAGCGGGTCATCGCCGAGATCGCCGCGGCGGATGCGCGGCTGGAAGTCTCCCTGCGCCGGATCGACGGCGGTAGCATCGCCTCGCGCGCCGGCAAAACCCGCGGCTGAGCCCGGAAGCGGTCGCCCCGGCTGCTCTGGTCGCGTTTATGCTCCTGCCCGCGCGGGGTGGTGCCGTCATCGCTCCGCAGCACTCCCCAAGATAATGAATCGGGGGTATGTTTTCTGTCATCTGCCCCATTTGCCTGTCGCCAAGAACCACATAAGAAAGACGAGGGGGTTGCCGCCCGGTTCAGGTTTCTTTCTTTGCCGACAAAGCCTCCACGGCACTCCTTACGGGTGCGGAGCAGTGGGAAAAGGCTGGTGCCTTCGGAAGACGCCCCTGCGGCGGCAAGTGGTATGTGGGGAGGATCGATATGTTGCGTACCCGTGCTGTCCGCATCGCACCGCTGCTTGTGCTCGGTCTTCTTTCCCCGTCCCTGGCGCGGGCTCAGGAAAGCAGCATTCCGGTGGGCGTCGTTGCCGCGGAACTCAAGCCCATCTCCGACGCCATGGAGTTCGTCGGCCGTGTCGAGGCGCCCGAGCGGGTGGAGATCCGCGCCCGCGTGAAAGGCATGCTGGAGGCCGTCCTGTTCAAGGAAGGCGAGACGGTGAAGGAGGGGGCCCCCCTCTATCGCATCGAAAAGCCGCTGTTCCAGGCGGATGTGGAGAATGCCAAAGGCGACGTGGAGCGGGCCAAGGCCGCGCTGAGCCTCGCCAAGATCCAGCGCGAGCGTGCCGAAGAGCTGCTCGCGAAAAATGCTGGCACGGTGGTGGCCCGCGACCAGGCGGTGGCGAACGAGGAATCGTCAAAGGGCGCGCTCCTCTCCGCCGAGGCCAGCCTCCACACCGCGCAGATCAATCTCGGCTACACCGACATCGTCTCTCCCATCACCGGACGCATCGGGCGCACCACCTTCACCCGCGGTCATATCGTCGGCCCCGAGAGCGGCGTGCTCGCCACCGTGGTGAGCCAGGACCCCATGTACGTCACCTTTCCCGTGAGCCAGCGCGACTATCTGGAAGCGCAGAAGGAGGAGGGGAAGGTGGACCTCTCCAACGTGGAGGTCCGCATCAAGTTCGCCGACGGCACGGTCTTTGGCGAGGTGGGGCGGGTGAACTTCGTGGATGTGTCGGTCAATCGCACCACCGATACCATGATCCTGCGTGCCGACGTGCCGAACCCCAACGGCAAGCTGGTGGACGGCCAGCTCGTCCGCGTTGAGCTGAAGGCGGGAACGCCGGAAGAGCGGGTGGTGATCCCGCAGGCGGCGCTCATCGCCGACCAGGCGGGCGTCTATGTATTCGTGGTCGAGAACGGCAAGGCGGTGGTACGCCGGGTGAAGATCAGCGGCACCCTGGGGCCGAACGCCATCGTCACGGACGGCGTGAAGGCCGGCGAGCCGGTGGTCGTGGAGGGCTTCGAGAGCCTCAAGCCCGGCATTGCGGTACGCGCGACCCCGACGACCATCGGCCTGAAAGGCTGAGCCATGCTCTCCTCCGTCTTCGTCGACCGCCCGCGGCTCGCCATCGTCATCGCCATCGTCACGGTGATTGCCGGCCTGCTCTCGCTGCTGGCCATTCCGGTGGCGCAGTATCCCGACATCATCCCGCCGCAGGTGTCGGTGACCACCTCCTACCCCGGCGCCTCCGCCGAGGTGGTGGATTCCACCATCGCCCAGCCCATCGAGGCGCAGGTGGTGGGCGTGGACAAGCTCATCTACATGAAGAGCGTCTCCGGCGACGACGGGTCCTATTCGCTGACCGGCTCGTTCGAGCTGGGCACCGACCCGGACATCAACACCGTCAACATGAACAACCGCGTCCAGGTGGCGCTGTCCAAGCTGCCCGACGACGTGAAGCGCCAGGGCGTGGTGGTGAAGAAGAAGTCGTCGGCGCTGCTCGGCGTGCTCGCCATCTCCTCGCCGAAGGGCACCTGGGACCCGCTCTACATCTCCAATTATGTCACCATCAACGTCCTCGACGAGCTGAAAAGCATTCCTGGCGTGGGCGATGCGTCCCTCTGGGGCCCGCAGGACTATGCCGTCCGCGCCTGGGTGAAGACCGACCGCCTCACCGGCCTCGGCCTCACCACCCAGGACATCGTCGCCGCCATCCAGGCCCAGAACATCCAGGCGGCGGTGGGCCGGGTGGGCGCGCGCCCCATCTCCGACGACCAGCAGCTGCAGCTGAACCTGCGCACCAAGGGCCGCCTGTCCAGCATCGCGGAGTTCGAGCAGATCATCCTGCGCACCAATGAGGACGGCTCGGTGCTGCGCCTCGGCGACGTGGCGCGGCTGGAGCTGGGCGCGTCCAACCTCGACCGCGAAACCCTGTTCAACGGCGGCCCCGCGGCGGTGCTGGCGCTCTACCAGTCGCCCGGCGCCAACGCCATCACCACCATCAACGCCATCCGCAAGCGCATGGATGAGCTGTCGAAGTCCTTCCCCGAGGACCTCGCCTGGAAGGTCACCTACGATCCCACCTCCTTCGTGGTGGAGACCATCCACGAGGTGCAGAAGACGCTGATCGAGGCGTTCATCCTCGTGGTGATCGTGGTCTACCTCTTCCTCGGCAGCTTCCGGGCCACTTTGATCCCGACGCTGGCGGTGCCGGTGAGCCTCATCGGCACCTTCATCGTGCTCAATGCCATCGGCTATTCGGCGAACTCGGTGTCGCTGCTGGCCATCGTGCTCGCCATCGGCATCGTGGTGGATGACGCCATCGTGGTGGTGGAGAACGTCGAGCGCATGATGGAGGAGCATCCCGAGCTTTCCCCCGCCGAGGCCACCAAGAAGGCCATGGGGGAAATCACCGCGCCCATCATTGCCATCACCCTGGTGCTGCTCTCCGTGTTCGTGCCGGTGGCGTTCATTCCCGGCATTTCCGGCGAGCTGTTCCGCCAGTTCGCGGTGACGGTGGCGGTGGCCATGTTCCTGTCGGCCATCAACGCGCTCACCCTCTCGCCCGCGCTCTGCGCCATCCTGCTGAAGCCCGCCCACGGGCCGAAGAAGGGGCCCATCGGCTATGTGATGCGCGGCATCGACAAGGTGCGCGACGCCTATGGCGCGGCGGTGGCGCGCATCGTGCGCTTCTCGCTCATCGGGCTGGTGTGCGTGTTCGTGGCCTCGGGCGGCATCTTCGCCCTGTCGAAGATGACACCCACCGGCTTCCTGCCCGAGGACGACCAGGGCGCCTTCTTCGTGGTGGTGCAACTGCCCGGCGGCGCCTCCGTGGGCCGCACCACGGAGGTCATCCGCAAGGCCGAGGCGCTGTTGAAGGAAGAGCATACGGTGGAGGACTTCACCTCCGTCATCGGCCTCAACTTCATCGACAATTACTCCCAGCCCAATGCGGCCTTCATCGTGGTGACGCTGAAGCCGTTCGAGGAGCGGCACGGGGCCGAGAACGGCACCGCCGCCATTCTCTCCCGGCTCGGACCGAAGATGCGCGCCATTCCGGGCGGCTCCGTCGTGCCGCTGGCGCCGCCACCCATCGTCGGCCTCGGCACCGGCGGCGGCTTCAGCTTCGTGCTGCAGGACCTGCGGGCCGGGGACCCGAAGGCGCTGGCGCAGGTGCTGCGCGGGCTGCTGGTGGCCGCCAACCAGGACCCGCGCCTGACCCGCGTGTTCTCCACCTATTCCGCGTCCAATCCCTCGATCCAGCTCGACATCGACCGGGACAAGGCCCAGGTGCTCGGCGTGCCGCTGGACAGCGTGTTCCAGGCGCTCCAGACCTCGCTCGGCGGGCTCTATGTGAACGACATGAACCTCTACGGCCGCACCTGGCAGGTCCAGGTGCAGGCCGAGGCGGAGGATCGCAAGAGCATCGACGACATCTACCGCATCCATGTGCGCAACGACAAAGGCGAGATGATCCCGCTGCGCTCCATCGTGGAGGTGCGGGTGGAAATCGGCCCGCCGGCATTGATCCGCTACAACAACAAGCGGGCGGTGACGGTGCAGGGCGCGCCGGCCCCCGGCACCTCCTCCGGCCAAGCGCTCGCGGCCATGGACGAGGTGGCGGCGAAGACCCTGCCGCAAGGCTTCTCCGGCGCGTGGACGGACACCTCGTTTCAGGAGAAGCGGGCGGAAGGCAAGACCGGGATGATCCTCGCCTTCGCCGTGCTGTTCGCCTTCCTGTTCCTGGTGGCGCTCTACGAGAGCTGGTCGATCCCGGTGCCGGTGCTGCTCTCCGTCACCGTGGGCATGCTGGGGGCGTTCGCGGCCATCGTGATCGGCCGGCTTACCCTCGACCTCTACGGCCAGATCGGCATGATCGTGCTGATCGGCCTCGCGGCGAAGAACGGCATCCTCATCGTCGAGTTCGCCAAGGAGCGGCGCGAGCACGGCGAGGACCTCCTGCAGGCCGCCACCGAGGGCTCGCGCCTCAGGTTCCGCCCGGTGATGATGACCTCACTCGCCTTCATCCTCGGCCTCTATCCGCTGGTGGTGGCGACGGGGGCGGCACAGATGGCGCGGCAGAACGTGGGCACGCCGGTGTTCGGCGGCATGATCGCCGCCTCGTTCCTCGGCATCTTCGTCATCCCGCCGCTCTACGTGCTGTTCCAGGGCATCCGCGAGAAGCTGCGCCCCAGCACGCGGCCCAAGGCGCAGCCCGCGCCGGACGCCGCCGCCGCTGCCCATGGGGACTGACGGGCGGGCCGGCGTCCGCCTAGCCTTGCACCCGAAATCCGCAACTTGGGCCTCCCGAGTTCCGGTTCGCGAGAACCGAAATCGGCTAACGCCGGCTTCGGGCACAAGGCCGGGCATGAGGGGAATGTCGCCGCCGCTCAGAACGTCATGCGGGCGGAGAGCACGGCTTCCAGCGGGTCGCCGATGGTGTTGCCGAGATTGTTGGTGGCCTGGGACGACGTGTAATAGGTGGTATCGAACAGGTTCTTCACATTGAGCTGCACCGTGAGCGGGCGCTCGGCGGCGATCGTGTAGGCCACCATGGCGTCGAACACCACGTAGGCGGGCAGCCAGTAGGTATTGGCCGGCCCCCCCGGCGCCGCGCTGCGGCCATGGAAGCCGCCGCCCACCTTCAGGGTGTTGTCGCCCCAAACCTTGCCGAAATCATAGGTGGTGAACAGGGAATAGGTGTGGCGCGCCACGTTGGCCGGGGTCTTGCCGGCATATTGTACGTCTTCAACGATCACCGCATCGGTATAACCGTAGCTGGCGATGATGTTGATCCTGTCCGTCACCGCGCCGGCGATGTCGAATTCCAGGCCCTTTGAGCGCACCTTGCCGGCGGTCTTGGCATAGCTCTCGCCGTTGATGACCTCGGTGTAGAGCACGTTCTCCTTCTCGATGTTGAAGAGCGCCGCCGTGCCGGTCAGGCCCTTGAACAGCTCGAACTTGACCCCCGCCTCGTAGGACACGCCGGTCTCGGGATCCAGCGCGCCGATATAGTCGGCGATGGAGGTCTGGGGCATGAAGGAGGTGGAATAATTGGCATAGAAAGACAGCTTGTCCGTCGCCTTGTAGACGAGGCCCGCCCGGGGCAGGAAGGCGCCGCCCTCCGCATCGGTATTCAGGTTGAAGGGCCGGCCCTTGCCCGCCATCTGCGTGTAATACTGATAGCTCGCGCCGGCCACCAGGATCCACTGCTCGGTCAGGTAGAAGGCGTCCTGCGCATAGCCGTTGTAGAGGGTCTGCTGGATGGTCTGGTCGCTGTCCGCCGCCGATACGGTGGTGCAGATGGGCAACGTGCCGTAGACCGGCGCGTAGATGTTGAAGCCCTTCTGGTTCTTGCAGCGGAGCATGTCGGTGCGCAGCAGGTCGTAGTCATTGTAGGCGACGCCGAACAGCAGCTCGTTCTTGAAGCCGGCGATGTCCACCCGGCCGCTGAGGTCGGCGCGCACATTGTTGTCGGTCTGGGTGGAGCCCTGTGTGGCGTCCGCCCGGCGGGTGAGGATGCCCGTGGCGGAATCATAGGCGACCACGCGGGCCTGGTTGTCGGAATAGGCATCCTGGCTCCAGGCGTAGTTCACCTTGAGCTTCCAGGCGTCGTTGAATTCGTGCTCGACGCTGGCGAGGAACAGGTCGGAATCGCCCTCGGTGATGTTGTACGTCTCGTCGAAGCGGGTGCGCCGGTCCACCGGCACCGCCTTGCCGGTGTTGAGGTCGAAGATGGTGCCGCGGTCGAACGGCACGGCGTAGTCGCGGTGGGTGTAGGAGACATTCACCGCCGTGCTGTCGCCATACCAGGCGAGGGCAGGGGAGATCAGCGTCTGCTCGGTCTCGCCGAAATTGCGCCAGTAATTGGTGTCCTGCATCTCGCCGATGAGCCGGTAGGCGAAATTCGTTCCGGCGATGGGGCCGGTGATGTCGAAGTCGCCCCAGCTGCCGCCGAAGCTGGTGAGCGAGCCGGACAGGCTGCCGCCGAAGGTCTCCTGCGGCCGCTTGGTGATGACGTTGATGATGCCGCCCGGTTCCTGGATGCCGTAAAGCGTGGAGGCGGGACCCTTCAGCACCTCCACCCGGTCAGTGGTGGCATTGAAGCTGCGCGGCAGCACCGTGCGCAGACCGTTGGTGAGCACGCCGCCGTCGCGGTTGTCGCCGAAGCCGCGGCGGATGAAGGCGTCCTGCGTCCCGCCCAGCGTATTGGCCTGGGTGATGTTGGAGATATTGGCCAGCACCTGGTCGAGGGTACGGGCGTTCTGGTCGAGGATGACCTCCTGGGTCACCACGTTCACCGCCGCCGGAATGTCGAGGATCGGCATCTGGGTGAGGGTGGCGGTGGAGGTGGCCACGGGCTGATAGCCCACGTCCAGGCCTTCGCCGCGCTCGGCCTGCACCTGGACGGTGGGCAGCTCGGCATTGTCCGGCACCGGTTCCTCGGCCTGAGCCGCCTGCGACGCGGTCTGGGCGGCCGCGATGCTCGAGGCGGCGGCGATTTGCAGGAGCCCCATGGCGGAAGCCGCGAGATGCCGACGAAGACGATGCCAGCGAAGCCTCGGCGCTGCATGTGAAGACATCTGACCCTTACCCCGAACCTGATCCCGCCATCGTCCGGCCGTTGCCTGGAGCGATCGCCTTGAGCCGTGGTCCCGCCACGGCGTGAACCAACCCCGAGTTTTGGAAATTCGATGTAGTAGTAAAATCTGGAAACGATCCAATAGTTCCTGAAACGTCGATTGATCATTCCCCAATCCAGATACAAACTAAAGACACATATGGCACATTGGCGACATTATCGGTGACGAACGGTGCATGTACGGGGATTGTCTGATTGTGAACAATGTCTTTTCAGAAATGGAATAATTTGAATGTAAGCCGAATTGGTCGCGCTGCGAATTTGGAAGAGCGATAATCACGCCGGTTTGTCGCCTTTTTCTGCGCGTCCACCATTTGACTGCTACAGGACCGTGACCGACTGAGACCCATGGAACTGAGACCCATGGAAAAGCGTGAAACCGGCTCGCGCCGCCGCCTGTGGCCCGGGCCGGCCCCGTCAAGGAAGACCCGAGTGTTCGAGCCCTCGATCCCTGAACCCGCCACCGCATGTCGCATCCCGGCGGCGGAGCCCGCGCCGGGCGAGGCGACGCCGGAGGCAGCATCCAGCCTCGCGGTCAAGGGACTGAAGGCCGGCTGGGGCCACACAATCGTGGTGAACGACGTGTCGTTCGCGGTGCGCACCGGGCGGATGACCGCGCTCATCGGCCCCAACGGCTCGGGCAAGTCCACGCTGCTGTCGGCCATGGCGCGCCTTCTGAAGCCGCTCGGCGGCGCTGTGCATCTGGACGGGCGCTCCATTCACCATTTGCCGACGCGCGCCCTTGCCCGGGACCTCGGCATCCTGCCGCAGAGCCCGCTGGTGCCGGAGGGCCTGACAGCGTTCGACCTCGTCTCCCGGGGGCGCTATCCCCACCAGGGCTTCCTGAGCCAGTGGAGCGAACAGGACGATGCGGCGGTGGAGACCGCCATGCGCCTCACCGGCACGCTGGATTTCGCCCGCACGCCGGTGGAGGCCCTGTCGGGCGGCCAGCGCCAGCGCTGCTGGATCGCCATGGCCATGGCCCAGGAAACCCGCGTGATCCTGCTGGACGAGCCTACCACCTTCCTCGACCTGCGCTATCAGGTGGAGGTGCTGGACCTGCTGCACCGCCTCACCCGCGAGCACGGGCGCACCGTGGTGGCGGTGCTGCACGATTTGAACATGGCGCTTGCCTATGCCGACACCGTGCTGGGCCTGAAGGACGGGCGCATCTGCGTGCAGGTGGAGGACGGCGCCATCCTCACCCCAGCCCAGATCGCCGACCTGTTCGGCGTGGAGGTGGTGGCGGTGGAGAACCCGCGCACCGGCAAGCCGGTCTTCATTCCGCTGGCAGCGGTGTCGGAGGCGGTGCGGTGACCCTCGCGACCTTGCCGGCGCCTGGGGCCATGCCCGGCCGCAACCGCGCCCGGCGCGTGCGCCCGGTCGCGGCGACCCTGGCGCTTCTGGTGCTCCTCAGTGGCCTCGCGCTGGCCCATCTGGGAGCGGGGACGCGGCCGATCGCGCCAGGCACCGTGCTCGAGGCGCTGGTGGCGTTCGATCCCGACAGCTTCGACCACAAGGTGGTGGTGGAGCTGCGGCTGCTGCGTCTTCTGTGCTGCCTGCTGGTCGGCGCCGGCCTCGGCCTGACCGGGATGCTGCTCCAGAGCATAACCCGCAATCCCCTGGGCGAGCCCCACATTCTGGGTCTGAATGCGGGCGCGGCGCTGGCCGTGGTCTCCACCCTCACCTTGTCGCCCTGGCTGCGCCCATGGCTGCCGGCCGAAGCGCTGCTTGCCGCGCGTCCCCTCGCCGCCGCCCTGGGGGCGGCGGCCCTCTCCGGCCTGGTCATCGCCACCGCCTCGGCGGGGCGGACCGGGCTCTCGCCCATGAAGGTGACGTTGTGCGGCGTCGCCCTGTCCGCCTTCGCGGCGTCGCTCACCTCGGCGCAGCTGATCCTGGACGACCAGACGCTCGCCACCGTGCGGCTGTGGCTCGCGGGGGACCTCTCCGGCCTCTCCTATGGGGCGCTTCAGGTGGCGCTCGTGCCGGCATTCGTCGGCATGGGCCTTGCTTTCGCCCTCTCCGGCCGGCTCGACGCGCTGGTTCTGGGCGACGGCGTGGCGCGGGGCCTCG
This sequence comes from Xanthobacter autotrophicus, assembly GCF_030015065.1. GTDB lineage: Bacteria > Pseudomonadota > Alphaproteobacteria > Rhizobiales > Xanthobacteraceae > Xanthobacter > Xanthobacter autotrophicus_D. Next base: position 18,250 of record NZ_JAIVFN010000070.1, read on the forward strand.
GCATCCATGTGGGCCGTACCCGGCTCGCGGGGCTTGCGGCGGCGGGCCTCCTGAGCGGGGCGGCGGTCTCCCTCGCCGGACCCATCGGCTTCGTCGGGCTGGTGGTGCCCCATGCGGTGCGCGGCCTCGGCGCCCGGGACATGCGCCTCGCCATGCCCCTGTGCGCCATCGCCGGAGCGGTGCTGCTGATCGCGGCGGACCTTGCCGCCCGCTGCCTGTTCGCCCCCCGGGAACTGGCCACCGGGGCAGTGACGGCGCTCGTCGGCGTGCCGGTCTTCATCGCGCTTGCAAGCCGGAAGCGGCCATGACGATGCGCGCCGAGGGGGCGCCGAGCGCGCCCGCCCGCGCCGCCGGCTACCGGCGCCTTGCCGCCGGCCCGCTCTCCTTCCGGTTCCGCCCGCGCTCGGCCGCGATCGCGGCCGCGCTTGCGGTTGCGCTCGCGTGCGCCGGCCTGTTCGCCCTCGCCTCCGGCAGCCTGCCCATGACCCTGTCCCAGGTGCTGACCGCCCTCGCCCGGAGCGGGGCAGGGGCGGAAGCAGCCCATGTGGTGGGGGAAATCCGCCTGCCGCGCGTCATCATGGCCATCCTGGCCGGCGCGGCGCTGGGCCTGTCGGGCGCCGCCATGCAGGCCCTGACGCGCAACGGCCTCGCCGATCCCGGCCTCGTGGGGGTGAAGGAAGGCGCGAGCGTCGCCGTGCTGGCGCTCATCCTCGCCTTCCCGGCGGTGGATGCCGCATGGCGCCCGCCGGTGGGCATGACCGGCGGGCTTGCCGTGGCGCTGGCGGTCACCGCGCTGGCGCGCGACCTCTCCGGCGTGCGGTTCGTGCTGGTGGGCATCGGCGTGTCATGGCTGCTGGCGGCGGGGCTGCTGGTCTTCATCACCACGGCGGACATCAATGACGTGGAGACCGCTTTGGTCTGGCTCGCCGGCAGCCTGCATGCCGCCGACTGGGCCCTCATCCCGGCGCTCGCCTTCTGGAGCGGGCTCGGCGCGCTGGTGCTGATCGCGACCTCCCGCGGCGCCGATGCGGCGCTGCTGGGGGATGGCGTCGCACGGAGCCTCGGCGTACGGCTCAGGACCATGAAGGCATTGGGCCTCGCCGCCCCGGTGCTGATGACGGCGGCGGCGGTGTCCTGCGTGGGCAGCCTTGGCTTTGTCGGGCTGATGGCGCCGCACATGGCGCGCTTCCTGGTGGGCGGCGGGCAGGCGGCGGTGCTGACCGCCAGCGCGCTCCTCGGCGCCGTGCTGGTGCTCGCCGCCGACACCGCGGGCCGCCTCCTGTTCGCGCCGCTCCAGATCCCGGCCGGGGTGGTGATGACGCTGGCGGGGGTGCCCGTCTTCCTGCTGCTGCTGTGGCAGCGCCGCGACCAGCTGTGACCTTTCCTCGGGACATGTGCATGATCCGCCCTCTCCGCCTCGCCCTCCTCATCGCCCTGCTGCTCGCCGCCGCCGCGCCCGCCAGGGCGCAGACGCGTCCCTTCACCGACGATCTCGGCCGCACGGTGGAGGTTCCCGAACGGCCGCTGCGCATCGTCTCCCTGCACGATCTCGACCTCACGCTGCCCTTGATCGAGCTGGGCGTGATGCCGGTGGCGAGCCACGGGCGGGTGCGGCCGGACGGCACGCGCTTCCTGCGGGCCGGCAAGCTTCTGACCGGGGTGGATTTCGACACCGCCCCCATCGCCTTCATCGGCGCCAATGCCATCGACCTGGAGGCGGTGGTGGCGGCGCGGCCCGACCTCATCATCACCTCGCCCACCCGCGACACGCCCATCTCCCAGCTGGAGCGCATCGCGCCCACGGTGAGCATCGAGCACCTGAAGGGCGGGCCGGCCGCCATCTACGGCAAGCTTGCCGCCCTCACCGGGACGCAGGCGCGCCTTGCCGTGCTTCAGGCGCGCTATGCGGCGCAGGTCGCGCAGTTGCGGGCGCTGGTGGACACCTCGCGCATCAGTGTCGCGAGCTTCCAGGCCAACCAGGGCAAGATCACCGTGTTCCACACCGACCGGGCGCTGGGGCGGGTGCTGCGCGATGCCGGCTTCCGCTTCCCCAGGCTGGTGGAGGCGATCCCCGAAGGCGGGCGCATGGATGTGAGCGCCGAGCGCATGGATGTGAGCGCCGAGCGCCTGCCGGATCTTGAAGCCGATTTCCTGTTCGGCACCTTTCGCTCGGATCTCGGCGACGGCCCGGCGGTGGAGATCGCCGCAATGGAGAAGGTGATGCCCGGCTGGTGCCGCCTGATGAAGGCCTGCCGCGAGGGCCGCTACCTGCTGCTGCCTCGGGACGAGACCATCTCCAACACCTATGCCGCGCTCAGCCTGCTGGTGGCCGTGGTGGAGACGCAAGTGCTGCGGCAGGCGCTGAAACCGCCGGCGCCGCGCTGACGCCAACGGCTCCGGTCTTCGGCCGGCGCCGGGAGGGCTTCCGCTCAGGCGCCGCGCTGGCTTGACCAAGGCCCCGATTGGAAAAGCCCCGCGCCCTGTGCCAGCATGGCCGGACACTATTTTCCTGGAGAAAGCAAAGGGCGAGATGACGACGCCGTCGCAAGGCCGCAGGAGCAAGGTGGACCGGTTCGGCGAGCGCCTGCGCCAGCGCGGCGCCACCCTGTCTCCCCGCCTCAAGGTGGTGGCCGACTATATCAACGAGAACCGCCGCACCGTGCTCGGCCAGTCGGCGCTGGAAATTGCGGCGCAGACCGCGACCTCCGACGCCACCGTCATCCGCGCCGTGCAGGCCTTGGGCTTCGATGGGCTGAAAGATCTCAAGCGCACGCTGGCCGGCCATCTGGGCGCGGTGATCTCATCCGTGGACAAGATGACCTCGACCACGCAGGAGCTGGAGCGCGACATCGACGCCTCCATCGACTTCGTGCGCGACGGTCATCTCGTCGGCATCGCCGAGGTGACCAAACCGGAGAACCGCCGGGCCATCACCGCCGCCATCGAGCTGATGCGCGGGGCGAGCGGCATCGGCCTGTTCGGCATCGGCGCCTCGGCCATCCTCGCCGACTATGCCGCCCGGCTGCTCATGCGAAACGGGCGGCATGCTTATGCCCTCAACCGCACCGGCATCGCCCTTGGCGAGCAGCTTCTCGCCATGCGGCAGGGCGACGTGCTGGTCATGATGGGCCAGGCCAGCGCCCACCGCGAGGGCGTCGCCACGCTGGAGGAGGCGCGCCGGCTCGACGTGCCCATGATCCTGCTGTCCGGCTCGGCCTCGCCCGCCTTCGGCCGGCAGGCGCAGGTGGTGATCCAGGTGCCGCGCGGCAAGTCGGAGACGGTGCCGCTGCACGGCCTCGTGCTCATGTGCCTGGAGATGCTGGTCATCGGCCTCGCCGCCACCGAGCCGGATCGCTCGGTGAAGTCGCTGGAGCGGCTGCACACCCTCTACGAGGACATCCGCCGGCCGCCGCGCGGCGGATAAGGCGGCCGCGGCCTGGTCACCCGATGGTGCCGCCCGCGACAAAGCAGGTCTGGCCGGTGATGTAGCCGGCTTCCTCCGAGGCGAAGAAGCAGATGGTGGCGGCCACCTCCTCCTGCGTGCCCATGCGGCGCAGCGGCGTGCCGGCGAGGATGTCCTCGTACATTTCCTTGCCCCACTGCTTCTCCTGCTCGGACAGCGGGGTGGGATTGCGCGGAATGGCGCGCGTGCCGTTGTCGATGGCGCCGGGGGAGACCGCGTTGACGCGGATGCCGTGCTCGGCCAGCTCCAGCGCCATGCAGGTGGTCATGGCGTGCACGCCGCCCTTCGCCGCCGAATAGGGCACGCGATAGATGCCGCGGGTGGCGTTGGAGCCCACGTTCACGATGGATCCCGCCTTCTGCTGCACCATCACCGGGATCACGGCGCGGCAGCTCCAAAGGGTCGGCCACAGGGAGCGGCGGATCTCCTTTTCCATCTCCTCCGGCTGGTATTCCCAGAACGGCTTCGCCCAGATAGTGCCGCCCACATTGTGGACGGCCACGTCGATCCGGCCATAGGCGTCGAGCGCCGCCGCGACACTGGCCTGCGCGCCCTCGAAGGTCTCGAGGTCGGTGGAGAGGGCCCGCGCGGTGCCGCCGGCCGCCTCGATCTCCGCGCGGACATTTTCGTTGTGCTCGGCCGAGCGGTCCACGATCAGGAGCCTTGCTCCCTCGCGCGCCAGCCGCAGCGCCGTGACACGGCCGATGCCCTGCGCCGCGCCGGTCACCAGGGCGACCTTGTCGGCAAAGCGCTTGTCTCCCACCTGTCGTCTCCTCTTGAAGAAAGGCGCGGCAGCCGGATCATGCCGTCGCGGTGATCGCGCGCATGGTCGGGATATCGACGATAAAGGTCTCGATACGCTCGATACGGACTGCAACGCCGGTCTGCATCCGTGGAGTGTCCTCATGTTCAGCATAAGGAAAATCACGCTGCGGGGGATCACGTCAAAGACAGTCTCGGTCCTTTTCCATACCTAAAAGGTCTGGATATGGAACTGTGCCACATCAGGTATTTCACACCCGTGGCCCGCGAGCGCAGCTTCACCCGCGCCGGGGCGAAGCTCCACATCGCCCAGTCGCCGTTGCGCCGGCAGATGCGCGCCAGTCTCTCGGAGAGACCGGCTCATCACACGAAAAAACATGGGATCAGAGAACAAAAGTCGCGCGTGCGACCGTGCGACCCCCGGAGTAGGGTCGCACGTTCTCTACCCGTTCGCGGCCGCCAGGCCTTAAGTCTTTGATATTATTGGTGAGCCCGTCGGGATTCGAACCCGAGACCCCATGATTAAAAGTCACGTGCTCTACCGGCTGAGCTACGGGCTCACTCGCCGCTGTGGTTAGGATGCCAACGCGGCAGGGTCAAGGCCGGCGGATACGGCCGGTGGGAAAGATGCGCCGCGCGGGTCCGGGCCTGTGCATATCCCAAGACCATTGACCGGCAGCCGGCCTGTGCCACCATGATTATTCATTGCCTTCGGAATTGCCATGCCCGTCCACAATCACATTGCCTCCCGTGCCGACGAGATCGCGGCCTGGCGACAGGATCTTCATCGCCATCCCGAGCTCATGTACGACCTGCCCCGCACCAGCGCCGCGGTGGCGGAGAAGCTGCGCGCCTTTGGCTGCGACGAGGTGATCACCGGTCTCGGCCGCACCGGCGTGGTCGGCATCGTCCGGGGACGGGGCGACGGCCCGCTGATCGGGCTGCGGGCCGACATGGATGCCCTGCCCATCTTGGAGCAGACCGGAGCCGCCTATGCCTCGCAGGCGCCCGGCGTCATGCACGCCTGCGGCCATGACGGGCACACGGCCATGCTGCTTGGCGCGGCCCGCCATCTGGCGGAAACCCGTGCCTTCTCCGGCACTGCCGTCCTCATCTTCCAGCCGGCGGAGGAGGGCGGCGCCGGCGCCAAGGCGATGATCGACGACGGCCTGTTCGTCCGCTTCCCGGTGAATGAGGTCTATGGCATGCACAATCTGCCGGGCCTGCCGGTGGGGCGCTTCGCCATGCGTCCGGGCGGCATCATGGCCTCCTCGGACCGCGTCGAGATCCTGGTGGACGGGCGCGGCGCACACGCCGCCCGTCCCAACCAGGGGGTGGACGTGGTGCTCACCGGCGCGGCCATCGTCACGGCGCTGCAGCAGGTGGTCTCGCGCAATCTCGACCCGCTGGCCGCCGCCGTCGTCTCCATTCCCATGTTCCATGCCGGGGAAGCGGACAATGTTCTGCCGCCCCGCGCGCACCTCGCGGGCACCATGCGCGCCCTTGATGCCGACGTACGGGAAGCCTTGCGTGCCCGCATCGTGGCGGTGGCGGAAGGCGTGGCGGCCGCGCACGGCGCGACGGCGACGGTGAGCTTTTCCCAGGGCTATCCCGTCACCCGCAACCATGTGGAGCAGACCGCCTTCACGGCGGAGGTCGCGGCGGAAATCGCCGGCGCGACCGGAGTGGACGCGGCGGCCCCGCCCTTGATGGCGGCCGAGGATTTCGCCTTCATGCTGGATGAAAAGCCGGGCGCCTACATCTTCATCGGCAACGGCCCGTCCGCGGACCTGCACCATCCGCAGTATGATTTTGCCGATGCGGCCATTCCATTCGGCGCGTCCTATTGGGTTCGGCTGGTGGAGCGCGCGCTGCCGCTCTCGGTCTGACCCGAAATCGCGTTCAGCCCGGCTTGCGCAGGATGAAGGTGAGGCGGCCTTCCTCCACCGTGCGTTCTTCCAGCGCCGCGCCCGTCTCCTGCGCCACGTGGGGAATGTCGATCACCGTCATGGGATCGGTGCAGGTGACCACGAGGCGCGTTCCGGCCACGGCTTCCTTCAGCGCCTTGCGGGTGCGCAAGGCGGGCAGGGGGCATTTCAGCCCCCTCAGGTCCAGCTCCACCGTTTCCGGTGCTGGGGCGGGCGCCTTCAAGCGGCCTGGTCCCTGAGCCGCGCCAGGCTCTCGTCGCGGCCGAGCACGATCAGCACGTCGAAAATGGGCGGGGAGGTGGCCTTGCCGGTGAGCGCCGCCCGCAAAGGCTGGGCCACGGCGCCGAGCTTCACGCCCTGGGCCTCCGCATAGGCCCGCACGGCAGATTCGGTGGCGGCGGCCGTCCACTCCACCCGTTCCAGTTCGGTGACGAGGCGCCCGAGATGCGCCCGGCCTTCCGCCGAGAGCAGGGCGGCGGCCTTCTCGTCCAGCGGCAGCGGACGCTCGACGAAGATGAACTCGGCATTGTCGATGAGCTCGACGATGGTCTTGGCGCGCTCCTTCATCGCCGGCATGGCGGCGGCGAGCTGGGCGCGGCGTTCCGGCGTCATCCGCGCGAGGCGATGCTCGGCATCGGGCAGATGGGGCACCAGCGCGTCGATGGCGGCCAGCAGTTCCGCATCGCTGGAGGCGCGCATGTAGTGACCGTTGAGGCTCTCCAGCTTCTGGAAGTCGAACCGGGCGGCGGACCGGCCCACCTTGTCGAGATCGAAGAAGTCGATCATCTCCTGGGTGGAGAACACTTCCTGGTCGCCATGGCTCCAGCCGAGGCGCACCAGATAGTTGCGCAGCGCCGCCGGCAGGTAGCCCATGTCGCGATAGGCATCGACCCCGAGAGCGCCGTGGCGCTTGGAGAGCTTGGCTCCATCCGGCCCGTGGATGAGCGGGATATGGGCCATGCGCGGCACCTCCCAGCCCAAAGCGCGATAGATCTGGGTCTGGCGCGCGGCATTGGTCAGGTGGTCGTCGCCGCGGATGACGTGGGTGACGCCCATGTCGTGGTCGTCCACCACCACGGCCAGCATATAGGTCGGCGTGCCGTCCGAGCGCAGCAGCACGAGGTCGTCCAGATCCTTGTTGGGGAAGGTGACGGTGCCCTGGACCATGTCGTCGATCACCGTCTCCCCATCCTGCGGCGCGCGCAGGCGGATGACGGGCGCGCGGTCGGTGGGACGCTCGGCGGGGTCGCGGTCGCGCCAGCGGCCGTCATAGCGCGGCGGGCGGCCCTCCTTGCGGGCGAGCTCGCGCATCTCGTCCAGTTCCTGGGGCGTGGCGTAGCAGGGATAGGCGTTGCCTTTCGCCAGCATCTCCTCCACTGCGGCGCGGTGCCGCTCCGCCCGGGCGAACTGGTAGATGGGCTCGCCGTCCCAGCTGATGCCGAGCCATTCCAGCCCCTCGATGATGGCGTCGATGGCCTCCCTGGTGGACCGCTGGCGGTCGGTGTCCTCGATGCGCAGCAGCATTTTGCCACCCGTGTGCCTGGCATAGAGCCAGTTGAACAGGGCCGTGCGCGCCCCGCCAATGTGCAGGAAGCCGGTGGGGGAGGGGGCAAAACGGGTGACGATCTGCGACATGGGGAACTCGGCGAGGCTCGGTCCATGGGGGCGGAC
>NZ_JAIVFN010000071.1 GCF_030015065.1 Xanthobacter autotrophicus
TTAAGTCGTCGGCAGCGTCAGTGTGTATAAGAGACAGGTGGGGGCCGGCATGGTCTCACCTCGAATGGTGGCCTGACGGTCGGCGGGAATGGGGACGATGGAAAGCTCCACGGGGCTCCAGCGGGTCGCGGTCTTCACGCGCCGGCCGCTTTCGGTGGTCTCTTTCCAATCGGAAACGATGTAGCCGACGGACACCCCACGGAGGTGGCCGTCGAGAATGTCCTGCACAACGGCCTCAACGTCGGCCCGCCGGGACAACTTGATGACGGCGCGGGCTTCTCGGTTCCCGCCGACCGTCCAGGCTTTCTGGACGGACCCGAGCACGTCATTCAAGTCGTCCCGGCGGTGCGCGTTCAGGACCGGCGCGCCGATGAAGGCGGTCCAGTCCTGATCCAGGGAGAGGCGCTCGACGAAGGCGCCGCGGGCGTCGAAACGCTCCACGTCGGCCCCGGTGGAGAAGGTCGCCTCAAGGGTGCGAGCGTCGGCGTTCCAGCTGGTGGCGGCCAGCGGCGCACGGCGGGTGATGAGCTCAGTGGGGGCGTTCATGTGTCGGAAGGCTCCCCGTGGGAGGCGAGGCGCTCGCAATAATCAGCGAACATGCGGGCCGCGACGGCGAGGCGGCGCAGCTCGTCGCACGAACAACGGATGGCGCGCGGCCGGGCGATGCGGAAGAAGGTGCTCCACTCGGCGGTGAGGAGGTCCTTCATGCCGCTTCCTCCGACGAGGCCGGCGCCGGCGTGCCGCCGAAGGTGAGGCCCAGGGCGGCGGCGTTCTCGTTGTCGGCAGCGATCTCCGCGTCGAGGGTTTCGAGGTCGTAGCCGCGGCCGGCCACGGCCTGGCGGCGGCTCATCAGGCCGTTCTGAATAGCCAGCACCTCGGCTTCGGCATCCTTGCTGGGGTCCGTCCACTCCTGGCGCGGCGTGATCCATCGCGCGGAAAGGAAGGGCTCCGGGTCGCGCTCGAAGCCGGGGGCGGCGAGCCGGCCGGAGAGGATTTCGGCGGTGACGAAGCGGCGCCAGACGGGGCGGCAGAGCTGGAACACCAGCACATTGTGCTGGAGCGCCTCCACGCGGCGGCGGAACGCCACCAGGCCGGCGCGGATGCTGGAATAGTTGGTGCCGGAGAGGTCGCCGGTCAGCGTCTCGTAGGGGAGGCCAAGGCCGGCGGCGATCTCGCGGGCGGAAATCTTGAGGAAGTCGATCACCTCCGCCCCCACTTTGGCGGGGTCGGAAAAGCGGATGTCCTGGCCGGGCGCCAGCACCTTCAGCGTCCCCGGCTCGAGCCCGCCTTCGAGGTTGCCGGCGCCGTCGCGCTCGCCTTCGAAGCCGCCGGCCGTGCCGTCGGGATCGATGACGAAGCCGGCGAGCAGCGCCGCCACTTTTTGGCGCATGAGCTGCGCATCCATCGCCCCATCGAGGTCGGCCAGCTTCAGCAGCACCGGGGCGAACCAGCTCACGCCGCGCACCTGGCCCGGCATGGTCGGGTTGAACACATGGCGCAGGTCCGCCGCCGGGATGCGAAGGGTGTCGAGCGAGGTGGCCAGCGGCAGGCCGGGGCGGTCGCGGAAGACGTGGAAGGCGACGCGCCGGCCGGCGGCGTCGGTCTCGATCCCGGCAATGATGCGGGCGCCGTTGCCGAGGTCGCGATGCATGGTGCCGTCCACCTGCTCGGCATCAAGGACGCGGATGCGCGGCGCGCCGTCTTCGCCGTGGGCGATGGCGGCAAAGGACTCACCGTCGATCACCATGCGCCGCGCGGCGAGGGCTTGGAGGGCGTAGGCGTCGCCGAGGCCGTCGGCGTCGGCCACGTCGGTCCAGCGCTCCCACGCTGCATTCAGCTGGGCACGCACGGCGGGTTCGGGATGAGCGGACTGCGGCTTGATGCCGGTGCCCACAAGGTTGGAAACCCAGGCGTCGGCGGCGCTGGCGGCGAGGGGATTATTGGCGACCAGGTGGCGGGCACGCTGGGCGAGGGTGCCGCGGGCGGCGAGCTGCGCCGCGAGCGGCGGCAGGGTCGGCCCAAAGCCGCGCCAGCGACGGCCGGCGCCCGCGCCTTCATAGGAGCGGGTGGCGGGCGGCGCGCCCACCACAGCGCGCCGCCCGCCGCCGGCCGCGGGGGCGGCGCGGCCGGTGAGGGAGGAAAAGATGGTGCGGAAATTCATTCGTCGCCCCCGGTTTCGGAGGCGCGAAGGGCTGCATCGATCTCAGCCGCAGTGCCGACCATCGCATCGAAGCCGAGGGCGTGGAGCGTACGGACGATCACCTGCTCCACATTGAGCACGACGGCCGCGGGCGGGATATCGAGGTCGGTGAGGCGGAACGGGCCGGAATCGTGGTGCAGATGGGACTGCCATTCCCCGCCGTTGGTGAGCACGACGATGGGGCGGCGGACCATGCCGACGGGACCCTTGAAGAACATCTCGCCGAAGCGGGCGACCTTTTGCGCGACATCGTGGAATACCGCCACCGGCACGCCAACGCGGCTGAGCTGGAACGCGACATGGATGATGACCGCGTCACGCAGGCTGAAGAGGCGCCACTTTCCCTTGGCGCGGGCGGTCTCCGCGCCAAGGTCGAGCTGGCCGCGGGTGAGCCAGTTGCGGATGGTCACCTCGGGCACGCCGAGGCCCTCGGTGATGGCGGAAAGAGTGAAGCGCGGCTCCACGTAAGGCTGGATGAGGGGCGCCGACTTGCGCTTGATCACCTCGACTTCCGCCATGCCGCGCAAGAAATCGTCGCGCTTATCCTCGGCGAGCGCAGCGGCGAAGGCACACGCCTCCGCGGTCATGAACGCATCGGGATTCTGAGCAAGGCGCTTGGCGAGCGCCTGCTCTTCGGGAGTCAGGATCGAGTGGGTTCCGCGCTTGGCCATGGATGAGGTTCCGGTTCCTCCCGACAGAATAGCAACTCGTCGAATTGAATTGCAAGTTTAATTCGTCGAATTGTTAGGGGAGATGGCATCCCGCCGCGCCGAGCACGACGGCCGCGCGTTGGCTGGGAACACCCGAGCGCGCGGCGGCGACGGCCACGGGGTCTTCCGGCCAGTTGTACTGAGGCCACCGATCCACGGCGTCCCGCCGGAAAGCCTCTATGTCGGGGATGGTGGGATAGAGCAGCACGTCACGCTCCACCAAGGCCTCACCCAGTTCGCGGGCCAGCCAGGCGCAGTAACGGGTCATGAGCTCCGGAGTGACCGGAACGGCAGCGGCCGTGGGCTGGCCGATGAGGGTGACGCCGCCACCAATCAGGGGCAGGGCGAGGAGGCCGCGCAGGAAGCCGCGACGGGCGGTGATGATTTCAGACATTGGTGGCCTCGGTTTGCGAAGGGATGCCCTTTGCAATCCCTCGGAAATTATTGTCGATGGCGGCGCCGGTTTGCTCTGCGAGGTCGCGCGCTATCCAGGCGAGAGCCGCTGCACGCTCCATGCTCTCGGACGCCGTTCGCCCGTCGATGAGCGTTTCAACGAGGATGTCGAGCAACTGGTACAGGTGCCAGACGTCAGAGTGGATATCGTTCAAGTCTACCCTCTTTGCGGGCATGGCGGCGGCGTTCCCCGCGGTGGCGGAGTTGGGCATGTCAGTTTCTCCAATGGTTGATCGTTCGTTATTTGGCCTTGGCGTCGTGCTGCTTGAGCAGTTCGTCCGCGATGGCGTCGCGGGCGCGCAGCATCGTGGCACGGGCCTGCGGGCTGGGAGGGGTTGGCACCCGGCGAGGTTCGGGCGCAGACCCGTCGTCTTCCATCTGGCGAACGGCCTCGGCGGAGGTTGTACGCTCCATGCGCTCGCGGATAGCGCGCACGATCTCGGAGTTCTGCGACGCGCCATTGCGGGCCGCCTCTGCGGCCAGCCAGGCTTTGAGGTCAGGCGGAAGGCGAAGCGGCAAGCGAGACCAATGTTCTTGGGAGGTCATGAGCAGTACCCCTTGGACTGCTCGAATGATGCCACATGGGCATCATGATATCAATAGGGCATTAATGCCCATATGGCATCATTTTCAGACTGCCCATTTGCCACTACGGTTTTCACATGAACGACACTCGAGATCAGAATAAGTTCGTTGTGCGCCTCCCGGAAGGAATGCGAGATCGCATCGCCGAGGCGGCAAAGGAAAATAATCGATCCATGAACTCAGAAATCATTACGAGACTGGAGCGATCATTTACACCTTCTTATACCTTTGAAGTAAAAGATACCTACACGTATTCGGAAGTCGAAAGACTATTTAATGGAATGAATAGCAGAATGGAGCGGCTGGAGGATTTGATTACTAAACTTCTTGATAAAAGATAAGCGGCATTCATATCGGCGCGCAAAATGATAAATCCACATATCAAGTTAGTTGAAAAGCTCGTATTGATGTCTTTTGTATTGACGTCAACTGGGCTTCTGTTCGTGTCGATTTATTTGACGATCAAATCATTTCAGTTTGCTGCATCGTGCGCACAAACGGCGAGCGGTCTATTTGCGATATCGGCACTTGTTCAACTTCATCTTGTGGATTTCTTTGAAAGGTCAGTGGAGCCATTCTTTGACGAAAGTGAATATCCGAATGGTCCACCTAGCGCCATTACTAGGCATTTAGTCGACAATCCTGACACTCCTGTATGGAATGAAATAAAAACGTTTATGTCATGGAATCCAAAGTTTGGATTATGTTTGGGCCTTTTAAGCGCGATCTCCGGCATTTGGAGTGCTTGGATCTAGATCGGCCAGCCAGTACTAATAATCCATCCACCGACTCTTGATAACACCCCTCCGCTCCGGCCGCGCCGGCTCCGTCACCTGCCGCATTTCACTCGTCCGCAGGTCGAAGTTCACATTCAGCACCTGGTGCGCCGCGAAGGCATAGACCACGCAGTCCAGCGCCTCGGCGCGCCGGCCGGGGATACGCTCGAACCGCCGCTGCGGCTGGCCACGGGCGTAACGCACCACCACCCGCTCCGAGGCGAGCTGTTCGTACCAGACGGCCGGGAGCGTCTGCGAGAAGCGCAGCGCCCGCCCGCGGGCGATTCGCGCCACCAGGTGGCTCTTGATGCCATCCACGCCGACGATCCACAGCCAGCCGCCCTTCTGCCGCCCCTTTGATTTCTCGATCCACGGCCGCTGCCCCGGCGCGCCCTTGATGGCGAGCACCTTCCGCGCCGCCCGCGGGAAGGCGAAGGCGTAGACGTGGGCCATGGTGGCGCCGTCCGACGAATCAAGCGCCGCCGCATCCACGCCCAGGCGCCCGCCGAGGGGATGCGGGAAGCGCTCCTTCAGCAGCCCGTCCAGCTCCGACCAGGTCTCGCTCTCCTCCGGCAGGCCCCACACCACGCGGTGCCCCAGGACACTCGCGGTGCCGTCGCGCGCCCAGCCCACGAACGTCACCTCGAGGCGATCCCGCTGCACGTCCACCCCGGCGGTGATGGCGAGCACCTCCGGCGGCAGGGCCTCCAGCGAGAAGGGCTCCGCCCGGGCGGCGAGGGCGTTCTCGTCGATCTCCTCGCCCGCCTCGCGCCAGCCCTCGCCGAGCACCGTGTTCACGAAGGTCTGGAGCAGGCCGGGGTCGTCCTTTGCCGCGAGAAACTCCGCTGCCAGCTTGCCCCAGGCGGCATTCGCCAGCGGCGAGACGAGGGCGTTGATGCGGAAGCCCGCATGGCCCTTCACCTCCGGCGCTGTGGCCCGCCAGCGGCCGGCGGCGACCATGGCCGGCTTCTGCCGCTCCTCGACGGCGCAGCCGCAGCCAGGGCAGCACCAGTGCGCCGCCTCCGGCTTCCCCTCCGGCCAATGGATGTCTGCCCAGCGCACCTCATGGAACTCGCCGCAATGGGGGCAGGGCACCTCGAACACGCGCCTGTCGGATCGGACATAGGCGCCGAGGACGTGGCTCGAGTCCTCGAAAATGGGCGTGCTCCCGACGATGATCTTGCGGTCGGGGAAGGACAGGGTGCGCTTCTCGGCGAGGGCGATGGGCGAGCCCTCGGCAGTCATCTCCATGCCGTCCGCCTCGTCGACGATGAGGATGCGCGTGTTGTGGGCGCGCAGGTTCCGCGGCGCCTTGGCGGCCACCACCTTCAGCGAACCGCCAGGGAAACGGCGGGACAGGAGGGTGTTCCGATCCGCCGCGCCCTGGTCGCCGGCGAGGGCGCCAGCGAGGCTGGGGGACGCCTCGAAGGTGGGCTCGACATTGCCGACGACGAACGTGCGGCAGTCGTCCTCGGTGGGGAGTACGAAGAGCACCGGCGCCGGTTCGTTCACGACGTGGGAGCCAAGCAGGCCGACGAGTAGCGTCGTGTAGCCGACGCGGGCCGACTTCACGACGGTGACGCGCTCGGTGCCGGGATCGGACATGGCGTCGGCGATGCCGCGCTGGAACGGGTAGAGGCGGATGGCGCCGGGAAGGGCCGACACGTCCGCCGGCAAGCGGATCTCCCGTTCGATCCAGTCCGACAGGGATAGGCGAGGCGGGGGCGCCAGCGAGCGCAGGGCGCTGGCGCGGACGGCCGCGAGGAGTTCACTTGCCATCGGCCATCTCCTCCAGCACGCGCCGCAGCTCGGCGTCGATGGCCTCGACCTCGGCGGCGGCGAGGCCGGGCAGGAGCTGGCGCAGCCGAGAGGGCACGGCGAGGATGCCGGCGCGCACCTGGCGCAGCACGCCCGCCCATTCCCGCTCCACCTCGGCGGCGGGCACCAGCTCGCGCCGGAGGGCGGCGTTCTTCAGGGCGGCATGGTCGGCCTGCTCCTTCACCAGCCGGAGCCGCTCGGCAGCGGCATCGGGCACGGCAGCGAAGGGCAGGGCGCCTTGGGCCGCCTGCGCCGCCGAGCGGGTCGGGCTGACGTTCCCCTGGATCCAGAGCTTGCCCCGCGCCACGTCGATCCGCCCATCCGCCTCCACCGGCAGGCCGGCGGCGATCATCTGCGAGACGCGGCCCGGCGAGACGTTCACGAGCCGCGCGAAGGCCACCTTCCGGACCTTGGTCGGCGCCTCGATGGTCTCTGATCCATGCATCTGCTGCATATCTAACCCATTGTCCCGATTGGTCTTTAGCTATGAAATTGACCTCAGCGCGCCAAATCTCGGGAGGCAGCGGCCCCGTGCGCCCCTGCTGGGGAAGGACCCAAGGGAATTGAGGCTGGGCATGTGGCCCGGTCGCCATACCGGTCCCTCCCGTTGGGTGCCGGAGGAAGCCGAGTGACGCACCTGAAGTCCGTCACTCGGTGCGTCACTATCCAACCCATTGAACCTAAAAGGTTAGTGACGCAGTGACAGACAGTGACGCAGATACGGATAAATAGGGATGTGCGCGCGCACGCATGGGGCTCATATGGAAAGTGCGTCAAAGTCCGTCACTCCGTCACTGCGTCACTCGCTGACAGCCGTTGGCACGTACCACCGCACGCCACCCGTCCCTCGCTTCCCCGGTGACCACCCCAGCCGTCCGAGGCATACCGTGATGCGGCGCTGATCGGAGGTGCCGATGCGCCCCGTTTCAATGAAGAGGGCATAGGTGGCGACCTCCGAGACCGTCGCGCGCTGCTTGCCGACCAACCAGCTACCGATGGGGCCTTCCCAGGCATCCGCCTCATAGCGTTCGTCCTGCTCGGGCTGGATGCACTCGCGCTCGAATTCGGCTTTCGGCCACCACGGTCGCCCTTCCCGATAGAGGTGGAGCGCTTCGGCGAGGAGCTGGTCGCGGTCGCGGGCGAGCGCGTCGGGATCGATCTTCCCGACCTTGACCGGCCAGTAGCGCCGGCCGCCCGTCTCATCCCGCAGGTACGTCGCCTTGTTCGTGGTGCCGATGAAGACGCATTGGCGCGGCAGTGTGATTTCCACGCGTCCGTAGGGAGGGCGGAAACGCTCCACTGGCCGGGTCAGGAACGCTTTGAGCGCTGCATCTTCGGCCCGGCTGATGGCGGACATCTCCGCGACTTCGATGAGCCACTTTCCCCGCAGGTGCAGGCTGGCATCCTTACCGCCAGACACATCCGGCATGCTGTCGGAGAACCACTCGCCACCGAGGATACGGCAGGCGGTGGACTTCATGGCGCCCTGTGGCCCCTCCAGGATCAGCACGTAGTCGGCCTTACACCCTGGCTCCATCACACGCGCGATCATTGAAATCATGAACTTCGAGCCAATGACGGCGGCGTAGCGGTTCTGCTCGCAACCGAGATAAGCATGAAGCCAATCGCTAAGGCGCGGATGGCCGTCCCAGTGCAGGCCGAGGAGGTAGGCTCGCACGGGGTGGAAGGACTCCTCGCGCGCCCGGGCGTTCACGGCGTCGTGGAGCGTGTCCTTCGCGAGCCGGGGCAGCCCCACAAGCTGCAGGTATTCCTGAAGCCCGATCAGGTCGGCGTCGGTGAGCTCGCGCGGCCGGAAATTGTCGTCCGGCAGCGCGTGAGGGTCGGCCGCGAGGGGGATAGGCGCGTTGAGCATCACGGCCGACGCCATTTCGTCGTAGCTCACGAGCCTGGCCAGCGCGTCGTCGCAGCGGAGGCCGTGGAGCGTGTTTGCAAGGTTCGAAAGCGGACGGCCCTTCTCGTCCAGCGTGCAGTCCAACAGCCAAGGGCGGGACGAATCGAAGTGCGCGCGGCGGCGCTTGGCGGCCGGAGCGGTCGCTTCGTTGAGCAGTTGAGCGATGCGGCGGTGGCCTTCGGTAACCTCCGTCATCGTGCGACCTCCAACCGACTGGCGAGCGCGAGCAAGCGGTCGGCGGCATCGTGCTTTTGGATGAGCATGGACTCAGGCGATGCCCCGCGCCCGCGGCCGATGCGGCGCACGTCGGACGCGATGGCGCGAGCCTCGGCAGCGAGGTTCGGTGCAACCGGGCCGCTGCAGAGGCGTTTGGCGGACTCTCTCTTCGGTTGGGTCAGATCGGCAAGGTCGGCCATTTCCCTCACTCTTCCGGTGGGACAGTCCCGCCGGAAAAGCTTTGCGGGTCAGAGGACGTTTTTTCGTCCCACTCGCCCGTAACCCCCTTGGAATGTGGTGCCACTTGGGGCTCGCCCCTGGGCACCATTCCTTCCCAAAATCGCGTTCGCGTAGAAGGATAAGCCCTATCAGGGTGTTGCGCCTGTCCGGCTGTAATGCACGGGTGTGCGACAGTGCTCTTTCGGCTGGTCCGCCCGATGAAGCGCAAGGGGACCTAGAACAGGCACTACGAGCGTCGCATTCCGAGCGACGCGCGACAGCTAGAGCGCGATCCGAGCAAATTGAATCAATTTGTTCGGTGAATCGCCCTCTAAACTCAAGAAAGAGCACGCGCCTCTCGATTCTGGTCGGTGACGAGTTTCGGTCCGTTACCATTTCGGGCCGGACCCAGTTGGTTCGTGTCTCGCTTCGGACAGCCGATCCTGCCGAGGTGAAGCGCAGGCTGGCGCAGGTCAATGAGTACCTTGAGCGGTTTTGGCAAAACCTCAGGGCTGACCAGCCGATTTCCCTCACGCACGAACAGCCCTGCACACGTCCTACCGATGAAGGCGCGCCCGGGACGACGCTCACGATGAAGACGCAACGCCGATGGCGTCAGTTGCCCAAGGCGATGGTCGGGGCTTGGGACAGGTCGTAGCGCGCGATGACGGGGGCGCCGGTGAGCTCGACGGCATCGGCTCTGGGCAGGCCCGGTCCGCACATGCGGCTGACGTTCTTCGGTTGGTCGTCGAAGCGCACGGGGACATGGTCGTAGGGGCGGGTCGTCCAGGCCAGGACGATCTGGTGGTCGCTCATCACGGCGCGCATGACGAAGATCTCCGGCTCCGGCCGTTTCACCTCGACGTGCCGCGCCTCGCGGACGATGTCGGCGGCCATGCGGAAGAAGCAGGCGGCCGGCTTGGGCCGGTCGTCGTGGAAGAACAGGCCGAAATTCTGCTCGATGTCCTGCCTGTTCGTGCCCTTGTCCTTCACCTCGTAGGCCCAGATGCCCTTCAGATAGGGCAGGGTGGCGGACAGCAGGACGAACTGCGCAAAATTGGCGGCGGATTGCTCAAGGCTGAGACCGCAGCGCGTCTGGGGGGTGGGCCAGCCGAACTCGGTGATGTAGAGAGGCACCTCGCGGCCACCGGTCAGGGGCATGAGGCTGGCTTCGAGCTGCTCGGTGCGTTCGATCATCTCGGTCGCGGTCCGCACCGGAGCGCAGTGATTGTAGAGATGGACGGAGAGGCCGTCGGCGCCTTCCAGCGCGCCCTCGCGGACGATGGCCTTGGTCCAGGCCCAGTCCGGATCGTCGCCCACAGCGCCCACGACCACCTTGGCCTGCGGATTGGCGGCCTTCGCCGCCTGTGTCGCGCGTCTCGCCAGCGGGGCGTAGTAGATGGCGGCGCGGGGGTCGGATGCATCCCCTTCGCCGGTCAGGCGCTTGCCCGGAAAGACGTGGCCCACCTTGAGGTTGAACTCGTTCCAGATCTCATAGATGGGCTGGTACGGCCTGGTGATCTCCACCACTTGCTTCACGAAGGCGGAATACTGGTCGATCTGCGCATCGGTGAAGGGGGCGCCCATGGGGGCGGGCTCCTGATCCGGCGGACCGAGGACCAGCAGGGGGCTGCGGCCCGCGACCGGCAGGAAGTTCATGATCCGGCGGCGCTCCACCATCTGCGGCGGCGCGTCCGGCGGGAAGCGGAAGGACGCCCACACAATGCCGTCGCGGTAGGAGTTGGCGCCCAGTTCGTCGAGCTGCTTGCGCACCAGGTCCGGTGACACGTACCCCATCGCGCGACGGGAGCCGAAGCTGGTCAGCACGCCGAGAACCGGAGGGTTGGGCGCCGCCGAGCGCGTGGCGGCGTCGGGCGCGGGAAACGTGACGGAGAATGCCGCCACGCTCCGCTGCATGCTGCCGGTGAGCACCGCGGTGAGAAGGACGGAACACAGTATGCCGAAGACGACGTGCCTGCCCATCCTCTCCCTCCTCTCGTGTGGGCGCGCCGCCGCTCAGGCCGCCTTGAGGCCGTAGACGTCGATCATGGCGTCCACCATGGGGTCGATGCCATACAAGGCGTGGGCGCGTTCCGAGCAGATCGCGGACATGCGCTGGCGCGTGGCCGGGTCAGTCAGCTTCAGGATCGCGGCGGCAAGGGCATCGACATCCTCGAACGGAACGATGAGGCCCGACTTGCCATCCTCGATCTGGTCGGCGGCGCCGCCGGCGGGGGTGCGGATCGGCACCAGGCCCGTGGCCATCGCCTCCACCACGCCGAGGGCGAAACCCTCGAAGCGGCTTGGCAGGACGAACGCATCGGAGGCCCAAAGGGCCTCGCGCACGTCACTCATGAAGCCGACGAACTGGAACGTGGCCTTGTCCGCCTCGTCCGCGAACGCCATGGCCTTGATCTCCTCCTCGCGCTCCTTGCCGCCGCCGCTGCCGACGAACAGGCACTTCATCTTGAGTTCCGGATGGGTCGAGCGGATCTGGCGGATCGCCTTGACGAGGAGGTCCTGCCCCTTCACCCAGGCGAGGCGCCCGGCGAGGATGCAGACGAAGTCGTCCGGAGCGAGGCCGAAGCGGGCGCGGGCGGCCTGCCGCTCGGCTTCGGTCGGCATGCGGAAATGGTCGAGGTTGGTGCCGCCCAGCACCTTCACCACCCGCTGCTTGAAATAGATCCGGTGGCTGCGCAGGAACTTGAGGGATTCTTCCGACAATACCACCAGCGCCTTGGGCGCGGCGACGTTGAGGAAGAATTCCTGGTGGGGCCCGAACTTCTTCTTGGAGTTGCGCAGCACGTCCTGAAGGCTGCCGAGCACCGACTGGTGATAGGTGCCCACCAGCGGCTTGCCGGTGAGGAGCGAGAGGATGCGCCCGAAGATCAGCATGCCGAGGCCGTGGGCGTGGATCACCGATATGTCGTTCTTGACGATGATGTCCTTCACCTTCCGGACGAGCGCCGGCGGGGGAAACTTCTTCATCTCCGGCAACACTGTCCACGTCTTGAGCGCGGCGTCGAGCATCTCGCGCTTGCCGAGGGACTTCTCGTCGTAGCGGACCTTGCCCGAAACCATGTGGACTTCGACACCACGGGCCTTCAGGCCGGACGCCAGCGTCTCGCAATAGGAGGCGATGCCGTCATTGCAATTGATCACCTCGACGAGGAACAGCACCTTTTGCCCGGCAGAGGCCTTGTCCAGATAAGTCATCGCGCGCGGACTCCCCCAAGTTGTGCGCCCGGCAGCACCTGCCCGGAAGGCCGGGGCGCGCTCATTTCCAACGGGCTCGGACGCGAGCGGCCGAGCACATGATCCAGATCGTTCAGGCCCCGCATCAGGGGCCGCGGGCCGCGCCTGCGCATCAGCCTTCTCCCGTGCCGGACGGCGTCGCCGTGCGGCCGCCGCCGCTGCGATAGGCGAAGCGCAGCAGGATGCCGGCCTTGATGGAGGTCACGATCAGCGCGGCGAGCAAGGCGGCGACGCCGACGCCCTCGAAGCCCATCAACCCTGTGGCGGCGAAGGTCACGCCCGCCGAGATGAAAACGGCGGCGAGGTTGATGGCGGCGTATTGGGTGTCCTTGCGCACGCTCATCAGGCCGATGTTCATCAGGTCGGAGACCGAGCGGATCGCGGAGGAGAGCAGCAGCATGATGAACACGCCGCGATGCTCGGCCAGATGGCCCATGCCCATGTAGTGGATGAGCAATTCGCAGGCGACGAAGATGCACGCGCCCAGCACCAGGGCGTAGCTCAGCACCTTGCCGAGCTGCTGGCGCATGGCCTTGCGCCAGTTGGCGACCACGCCCGTATTGTAGGCCTTGTAGAGCGTCGGCATCGCCACCTGGATGATGGCGGTGCCCACCAGGGTCTGGAGCGCGTTCGCGAGCGACCAGTAGAAGGTATAGAGGCCGGTCAGCTCCAGGCCGAGCATGAAGGAGACGATGTAGCGGTCCACATAGATGAAGCCGACGAGGCCCATGTCGCTGATGAAGATGAACCACGCGATGCGGATTCGCTCCTTCAGCCACTGGATTTGCAGCGGCGCGCGCATGGCCTCGGCGAGCGGCCAGGACCGCACGAACCAGAACAGCAGGGCGAAGAAGAGCACATAGCTGACCAGCCAGCCGAGCAGCACGAACTCGATGGAGCGCGTTTCCGGCACCAGCAGGCCGAGCACGATCACGAACGGCACCCAGGACGCGAGCCGGATGAAGACCAGGGTGTTGGCCTGCAGCGGCATCTCCAGCGCCACCAGGGAGAGATGCAGGTCGTTGGCATAGACCTCCAGCCAGACCAGCCCCGCAATGATGAGGTGGATCGGCGAGAGCGGGAAGCCGATGGCGAGCGCCACGATGAGGGCGATCACCATGAGGATCGCCGTCGTCACCGTCGAGGCGACGAGGCGCGTCTTCATCCGCGGGGCGGAGAAGGAGGGCGGCTGCCCCACCAGCTCGCGCTGATGGAAATAATTGAGCCCGAGGTTCGTCAGGGCCGGCGCGATGCCGATGGCGCCGAGCGCGAGGCCGTAGATGCCCGCTGCCTCCAGGCCCAGATACTTGATGATGTAGAAGGACAGAACGAAGCGGAACGCCAGGCTCGAGGCCCGCAGGCTCATGTTGGCGAGGCTGGACAGGTTTCTCTGAAGCAACTTCATGCGTGTTTCCGATCGGGCACCTTGGAGCGCAATCCTTTGGAGCGGCAGCCGCCTTGCGCCCGTCCGGGCGGGCAAAGCCTTTCCCGCGCCATGAGCGAAGCGGGCTTGGCCTCGTCGTTTTGCTCGACCTGCGGGAGGCGGGGGAGGGTGGGCGATTGCATCAGGAAGGTCATGGCAGGAGCGCCGCGCTGAGATTCACCGCGCCGCCGTCCAGGTCGATGACGACGGGCTCCGGCCCGATCCGGACGCGGCCCTCGCTCATCGGCCCCATGAGGTTGCACAGGGCTGCGGCGCGGCGCGGCTGGCCGCTCTGGAAGCGCAGTTCGCCCTTTACCTCCGCCCGGGTGGTCCAGGCGACCAGCCGGACCCCCGTCTGGGTCGCCGCATGCAGCACGAACAGGTCGCGGAACGGTCGCTCCAACCGGAACGCGCCGGCCGACTTGATCAGGCGGATCGCCTCCCGGACCGCGCAGGCGGCCGGCTTGGGCGCGTAGCTGTAGTCGTAGAGGCCGAAATTGTCCTCGATCTGGTCGGGGTCACGCCCCTGGTCCTTGAGCTGGTAGACCCAGGCGCCCTTGAGCCATGGGGTCGCCGCCGACCACAGCAGGAACTGGGCGATGTAGTCCGCCGCCGCCTGCCGGGAGATGACGCACGGCCGGCGCGCCGTGGGCCAGCCGAATTCGGTGATGTAGATGGGCACGTCCGCGCCGGCCTGTGCCTTGAGAGCGCTCTGGAGCGCGCTGACGCGGTCCGCCAGCTCGGTGGCATTGCGCGTGGTCACGTCCGGCTCGCAATGATTGTAGAGGTGGACGGAGAGGCCGTTGGCGCCTTTGAGCGCTCCGTCGCGCACCACGGCCTTGGTCCAGCCCCAGTCCGGGTCGCCGCCGGTCACGCCGGAAAGGATGCTGATCCCCGGATCCGCCGCCCGCAGCGCCGGGATGGTGGCGCGCGCCAGCGCAGCATAATGGACGGCGGCGCGCGGATCGCCGGGCGTGCCGGGGCCGATCAGCCAGGGCGGCCTGAGGCCGGGCGTGAGGTTCCACTCGTTCCAGATTTCGTAGATCGGGCCGAATGTCCTGGTGGCGGCTGCCGCGCGCACGGCGAAGTCGACGAAGGCGGCGCGGCCGGCCGGATCGGTCAGCGGCTTCTCGCCCCCTGGAGCGGCCGGATTCGAGTGGCCGAGAATGAGCAGGGGCCGCGCCTTCGTGAGCCTCATGAAGTCGAAAAGCCGGCGGGGCTGCGGACCGTTGGCCTGCGCCCCGGGCGCGTCGAAGGACGGCCAGGGCAGGTCGTCGCGGAAGGAATCGACGCCGAGGTCGCGGATCAGGGTGGCGGTGGTCTCGGGAGCATAATTGTATTCGCCGCCGATGCCGAAATGCACGCCGACGCCGGTGACGAGGGGATCAGGACGGGTGGGCATCTGGGCCCGGCTGAAGGTGAGGGCCTTCACCTCGGCGCCGCGGGCGGCCTCGGCGACAGCCGACAGAAGCAGGCCGGCGGCGAGCGCGAGGGTCGCGCCAGTCTTGAAGAAACGCTGCTCGATCATCGCGTCACCTCCGTCGCGTCGGAAACCCGTGTCGTCGAATGCGTCCTGATCCCTGCTGTCGCGTTCTTCTCCCCAGGCTGTTCTTCGGACAGCCTTCACGCGCGCGGCGCTTTCTTCCGGCGCCGGATCCGACCCGATTGAGCCAATCCCGTGCCGGCGAACCCGCCTCTCAACCCTGGAACGGGAATGCGTTGCCCGATCGGCGTGCGCGGCAAGCCGATCGACGCGTTCCCTAGTAGTACTCCTCGTACCACTCCACGAACCGGCGCACGCCCACCTCGATATCCGTGTCCGGCCTGAAGCCGGTGAGCGCGATGAGCAGATCGGGGGCGGCGAAGGTCCGCGGCACATCGCCCGGCTGCATGGGCAGCATCCTGCGGATGGCGGTCTTGCCGAGGCTCGCCTCGATGGTCTCGACGAAGCGGGTCAGTTCGACCGGATGACCGCCGCCGATATTGACCACGCGGAACGGGGCGACGTGGGACAGGGTGTCCGCGACGCCTTCCGTTTCGACGCGGTTCGCCTCGTCCGGCACCACGGCGATGAGGCGGACGATGCCTTCGATCAGGTCGTCCACATAGATGAAGTCGCGGCTCATCCGGCCTTCGCCGTAAATGTCGATGGGCCGGTCGTTGCGGATGCCGTCCACGAACTTGAACAGCGCCATGTCGGGCCGGCCCCACGGCCCGTACACGGTGAAGAAGCGGAAGGCTGTGGTGGGCACCCGGTAGAGGTGGGCGTAGCTGTGCGCCATCACCTCCGTCGCCTTCTTGGTGGCGGCGTAGATCGTCATGGGTTCGTCGGCCCTGTCGCTCTCGGCGAAGGGGATCTTCGCATTGGCGCCATAGACCGAGGAGGTGGAGGCGAGCAGCAGGTGCCGGGGTTTCAGCCGGGCCGCGAGCTCAAGGATGTTGAATGAGCCGACGATGTTGGATTCGATGTAGGAGCGCGGATTTTCGAGGCTGTAGCGAACGCCGGCCTGGGCCGCGAGATGGACGATGACGTCAGGTTCGGCGCTGTCGGCCGCATCGTCGAGCGCGTTCTTGTCCTCGAGCAGGCCGATCACCGCCCGGAAGCGATCCGAGCGTTCGAGGATGGCATGGCGCTTCTGTTTCAGCGCGACGTCATAATAATCCGTCATGCCGTCGAAGCCGACCACGGAATGGCCCTCCTCAAGGAGCCGCTTCGCAAGGTGGAACCCGACGAAGCCCGCAGTCCCAGTAACAAAGTACCGCATACTAATCCTTTGATGCGGGAAGCGGCACGCTCGAGCCTCTGGCGGGCCAGTTCGGCCTCTCTTACCGCATTGCACACAGGCCTGTCCATCGTCGAGACAGGGCGCTTGGACCGGCCCGGCGGACGCGGCGGGTGATGGCCATTCCACCGTGCGCCGTCATGGGTTCCCTGGCTTGCCAGAGGCGCCTCGCCGACACGCTCCAAAGGTTCAGGAGCGGGCCTCCAACATTTTGATTGCCTTGTTGAATTCCTCGATGCCGCAGATGATGTGGTAGAAGCTGCTGGCGGGCGCGGGCTCGATGCGATAGGTGCCGTCCGCCGCCATGCGGTCGCGCCACAGGCCGGGCGTTTCCACCGCGAAATAGCCCTGGAGTCCGCGCGCGCCTGCCGCCATGAGGGTCAGGTGATGCTGCAATGCCATATCGTCAGGCGCGGTCAAGGCAAGGGCGGCATGGCCCTTCATGCGCTCGGTCTGCGGCCACAGGCGCGCCGAGGCGTCCACGATCGAGCCGTCGTCGAGAAGCGTGTTGATGGCGACGTTGCGCGTTTCGTCCACGCCAAAGCGCTCGCCCAGGTCGGCGAGGCGGAAGGCCGCCGCGCGCGCGTCGGGCCGGTTGCGCGAGGTTCCCCAGCGGGTGAGCAGCCAGGCCCATTCGAACTGGTGGCCGGGCTCGCAGATGCGGCCTTCCTCGCCCGGCATGGGCGCCCAGTCGCCATCGAAGAACTCGCGCAGCCAGCCTTGTTCCGACTCCAGGAATTTCTCCAGGCACAGGCCGGCGATCTCGTCCGCGAGGCGGGACCACTCGGCATCTCCGCCGATCTCCTCCCAGGCGAGGCAGGCCTCGAACAGGTGCATGTGCGGGTTGGCCTTCAACGGCAGCGTCCGTGGGGCGCTCTCCTCGAAGCCGCGCGCGGGATGCTTGTAGGAGGCGACGAGCAGGTCGCGGATGGCCACGGCCCTGGCCTCGATGGCCGCGCGCTGGTCCGACACGGAGGCGGCCGCGGCACAGGCGAACAGGGCGAAGGCGTGGTCATAGAGATTGAAGGTGTCGTCCTTCGGAGTGCCATCCGCATGGATGACCATGCGCACGGTGCCGTCCGGCGTCATGGCCCGGGCGAAGAAATAGTCGATGCCGTCGTCCACGGCCTGCTTCCAGGGCCCCTGCCAGCCCAGGCGCCCCGCCAGGGCGAAGCAGAAGACCTGTCGCGCGATGACGCGGGTGCGCCGGTCGAAAGGCTCGATTTCCAATGCAAGCCCGAGCTTCTCGTGGAACCCGCCGTTCACGCGGTCGATGCCGTGGACGTGCCACACGGGCAAGGCGGTATTCAGAAGCCAGTCCATCAGCGCGCTGCTCAGCGCCGAGGCTTCGCGAAGGGCGGGTGACGTGGTCATGGGGCACCTGTCGGGAGCGTCAGGGAGATGAGGGCGGTGGACGGCAACCGCCGAATCCGCCGCAGGCTGGACCAGAGGGGAGGCAAGAGGAGCGGCGCGGGCGCCGCGACTTCTCGTGCGTAATCGACACCATCGGATCGGGCAATGCTGCATTGCGGCGCAGCATCGTCGCCATGGGCCGCAAACCTGTCCCATGCCGGAGCGCGAGAGCCGGCCGGGCCGAGGTGAAGGCGCTAGGGACTTTGCTCAAGGCACGCACCCACCGCCCGATAATGAACTGTAATTCAAAGATTAAGCTAGGCTGGGGCACCATTCGGCGCTGCCATCGCGGGGCGTGCCGGGGGAGATGGCACTGCTCCCACATCGCTGTAACCCCGTGGCCGTTTCCCACTTTCAGGATTTGCCGCAACGCAGTATATCGCTTGGGGGATCGGTGGTCCGCGGCCGGGCGTTCCTGCGCGCGAAGCGCGTTTGCAGGGCGGTCGGCGCGGACACAAGCAGAGGCTGGACCTGATGGCTTCCGAAACGCCGCTTCAGAAGGTGAAGGCCGATCTCGAGCGCTATGCCGCCTCCGAGGGCAAGGGCGTCAGTTTCCTCCTTGCCCTGCGCATGTTCCTGGTGACGCCGGGCTTCCAGTTCGTATTCTCGCGCCGGCTCCAGGAGATGGCGGTGCGGATCCCGGTGATCGGGCGTCCCCTGCGCCGGGTCATCTGGTGGGCGAGCTGCCTCGTCTTCGGGTCGGAGATCGCCATGGCCGCCGAGGTCGGTGGCGGGCTCTACGTGCCGCACCCATACGGCATCGTCGTCGGCTCGGCGCGGATCGGGCACAACATGCACCTGCTGCAGAACGTGACCATCGGCCGCAAGAGCCGGGAGGAGCCGGGTGACCCGGTGTTCGGCGACGACGTGACCGTCTCGGCGGGGGCGGTTTTGCTCGGTTCCATCACCATCGGCGACGGCGCGGTCATCGGCGCCAATTCCGTCGTGCTGAAGGACGTGCCCGCGCATGCCATTGCCATCGGCATTCCGGCGCGGATCATCCCGGCGGCGGCGCCAAAGGCCGCGGCCGGCGCCGACCCGCTCACTGCCCCGGCCCTCTGACCAGGCGCGCGGGCCGGGCCATGCGCATCGCTCTTTTCAATGCCCTCTATCCGACGCCGCTCCAGCCGAAGATCTTCGGCGGCGCCGAGGTGCTGGTGCGCCAGATCGCGGAGCGACTGGCAGCGCAGGGCGACGAGGTTGTGGCGGTGCGGATCGCCCTCGACGGGCGTCGCCGGACCGAGGAGGCCAATGGCGTACGGGTGGAATTCGTGCCGCTGCGCAACCTGTTCACCCCGTTCGGCCCGAAACACAACGCGCTGGCCCATCTCGCCTGGCACGTGGTCGACGACTGGTTCGTCGCCCACCCGGAAATTGCTGTCATCCTTGATGAGTTCCGGCCGCAGATCGTGCATTCCCACACCCTCAACGGCCTGAATGCCTACCTCTGGCAGCTGGCGCGGGACCGGGGCATTCCCGTGGTGCATACGCTGCACGATTACTATCTCGTCTGTCCCCGCTGCTCGCGCTTCAAGGGGGAGACCTCGTGCACGAAGACCTGCGGCAGCTGCGCAGCCCTCACCATGGGGCGCCGACGCCGCAGCGCGTTGGTCAATGCGGTGGTGGGCGTCAGCCAGCGGACCCTCGACATTCACGTCAACGAAGGGCTGTTCGCCACTGCGGCGCGCCACGTCATCCGCAATGTGCCGAACCCCGATATCGGGCTGGCGCCGCTCGATCTTCCAGGACGGCCGTTGCACGTCGGCTATCTCGGCCGCTTCTCGCCGGAAAAGGGCGTGCGCCTGCTGGCCGAGGCCGCAGGGCGGCTCGAGCCGGGCACGGTGAAGCTGGTGCTTGCCGGCCATGTCAGCGACGAGGAACGCGCGGTGCTGGCCGCGCTCGCGCCCCAGACTGAGCTGGATTTCGTGGGCTTCGTGGCACCGAACGATTTCTACGCCAAGGTGGACGTGGCCGCTGTGCCCTCGATCTGGGAAGAGCCGGGCGCCCTGGTTCTGCTCGATGCGCTCGCCGCCGGCCGCCCGGTCCTGGCGACGGCGTTCGGCGGCCTGCCGGAGATGTTCGAGGACGGCGTCACCGGCTGGACTGTCGCGCCGGATGCCGAGAGCCTTGCCACGGCGATCCGCCGGCTCGTGGCCGCGCCTGCCCTGGTCCTTGATGCGCACGAGCGCCTGAAAGGGCGGCGTTCCCGCACGCTCGACGATGTCGTTACCGGCTACTCGGACATCTATCGCGGCCTTGCCCAGGGCACGGCCTGAGCAGGGTCTCTCCGTAGTCGATCCTTCGAGAAGACCGGGCGGGGAAGGCGATCCGGGGCGCCCCGCCTCAGCGCGGCTTCAGCCACGACATGAGGAAGTTCTCTTCCTTCGGCGCGTTGTCGAGCTGGGCGACCACGACCATCTTCTTCACTTCGCCCCGCTTGAAGGCGGCAAGGAACTTCTCGTAGTCCTTGAAGGAGACGCAGCCGTTGGAATCCCCGCGCGGGCCGAGCAGGTAGGTATGGGCGAGGATGCCGGCGCGGCCGTACATCTTGCCCGTGCCGATGGGGTTGAGACGAACCGCCTCCACGCCATGGAACAGGGATTCCCGCATGGTCAGGGAATAGGTGTTGGGCGGCGTCGGGCCCACCATCCGCTTCGAGACGTGGCGCGGATCGTCGAACATGTCGCCGTAGCCCGAATGGGCCTCCAGCCGTTCGCCGTTGGGCATGTAAACGGTCTTGCCCTTGATGTCATAGAGCGCATAGCCCGAGCCGGGCGTGGGCAGAGCTACCTCACCCTCGGAGGCGGGCGGCGTGTCGGAGGCGGCGGGCGGCGCGACCGGTGAGGGCGTGTCGGCGAGCGGCGCGGACGGGTCGGGCAGGGAGGCGTAGGCGAGGCGCTGCTCGCGGACCAGTGGGTTGCGCTGGGGCAGCGGAGCGGTGCTCTGGTCCATCTGCTGGAGGGCGCGGATGCCGTCTCCGGCAGCGAGCTGGTTGCGGTTGCCGAGGGGGTTGGCCATGGGCAGCGGCACGCTGCGCGCGAGCTGCTGCGTCGGCGCCCGCGCGGATGCCTGCTGCGTGCCGGGCAGCGCGGCGAAAGGCGCGCCTTCGATGGCGAGACTGGTCAGGTAGATGCGGTCGGGCTCAAGCTCAAGCGCACCGGACGAGATGACAAGGGAGATCTCGGTCACGGTGGTTCCGGCGGCGGCGAGGGAGAGATCGCGGGCCGGGCGTTCCACTGCCTGCGGCTCGGAGACACCAAAGGCGAACGACCCCTGGGTCACCCAGAGGGCGCCGGCCGCCACAAGCAGCCCGGCGGCGATGCCGGTGCCAATACCGACGAGGGTCGCGTGCCCCGATCCGCTGCGCGGACGGCCCTCCGGACCCAGCGGGTCGAAGGGGGCGTCCTCGTCCGGTGTCCAGCTCGTATGCCTCATGGTCCCCGCTATCAGCGTTGCCGGTCGGTGCCGGCTCTCATTCCTCATGACAGGGTCCCACGGTGCTGGTGCGACGAACGGTCTTGCATCGCACAAACCTCGTCCGGGGCGAACAAGCCCACCCCGATTCGCCGGCTTCGTGAATGCTCGACCCGGGAACCCCCCGGCCATCGCCAGCCCCGCAAACCTGCCTAGACTCGGTAACTTTTCCCTTTACGCCCTTCGCTACACCAGATCACGAAGGCGAGAACAAGGCCGCCTTCGGGGAACTTTAGCAATCCATGGCCGGATTGGCGAGACCGGGATATTCCCCAGCGTCATGTCGTGACGCGTCATGCGCGGGGCCGATTCCGCTTCTGCCCGTGGCGCAATCCTCCCGTGGCCGGTGCGCGTCCGGCGCGGGCCTCAGGCGAATTTCGCCGCATAGTCCTCGGGCTTGAAGCCCACGAGCAGGTCGCGTCCCGTCTCCAGCACCGGGCGCTTGATCATGGACGGCTTCTCCAGCATGAGCCCGATGGCCTTCGCCTCGTCGAGCCCCTCCTTGTCGGCGTCGGGGAGCTTGCGGAAGGTGGTGCCGGCGCGGTTGAGCAGCTTTTCCCAGCCCACCTTCTTCACCCAGCCTTCCAGCTTCTTCCGCTCGATTCCGGCGGCCTTGTAGTCGTGGAAGGCGTAATCGACGCCGTGCGCCTCAAGCCAGCTCCGGGCCTTCTTCATGGTCTCGCACGCCTTGATTCCGTAAATCGTGGTCGTCATCGCAATGCCCCGTGCCGAAAGCGCGGACTTTACCGCAGCCGGACGCGGCGCGGTACCGTGGGCCTCAGGTCCGGCGCGAACTGCGCAAGCGGTGTAAAGTCGCGGCAGGAAACGCGGCAGGAAATGCAACAAGAATGCGGGAGGGGACCTTGATTGCCATCATCTTCGAGGTCTGGCCGGCGGAAGGCCAGAAGGAGACCTATCTCGACCTTGCGGCTCGGCTGCGTGTCGATTTGGAGAAGATGGACGGATTCATTTCCGTGGAGCGCTTCGAGAGCATCACCGAGCCGGGCAAGATGCTGTCCCTGTCCATCTGGCGAGATGAGGAGGCGGTGAAGGCCTGGCGCAACCTTCCCATCCATCGCAAGGCGCAGGCGGCCGGGCGGGCCGGCATCTTCCGGGACTACCGCCTGCGCGTTGCCGCCGTGCTGCGCGACTACGGCTTCGATGACCGCAACGCGGCGCCCGAGGACAGCCACGCCGCGTTCCAGTCCCGTACAAGCGCCGACCCCGCCTTCTAAGGGCCGCTGGCCCGGCTGCTTCCACACGAGCAGGGGCGCCGGGTGTCCAGCCGTTTCAAGGCGGCTGCTTCACCTCATCTCCGGCGGCCAGGCGAGGCCCGAGCGGGCTTCGCCCTCATCGGGTGCCGCGGCGGCGCGGGCCTGTTCGTCGCTGAGTCCGATCTCGCGCAGCACCTCGGTGGTGCGGTCGGACAGATCCAGCGGCCGCGCCTCGGCCGGCGTGCGGGAGAGGCGCGGCACGGCGGGCACGCGGCTCGGCCCGCATCCGGGGTGGCGCGCGACGACGTGGGGATCGCGCCACACCTCGTCGGGCGCCAGGACCGGAGCGACGCAGGCGTCGGTGCCGGCGAACAGGGCGGTCCAGTGGTCGCGCGGCGCGCCGGCGAAGGTTTCCGTCAGCTGGCGCTCGATCTGAGGCCACAGGTCGCGACGCATGTGGTCCGGCGGCTCGCCGAGGCCAAGGGTGCGCCACAGGGTCTCGAAGAAGCCGCGCTCCAGCGCGCCGACCGCGATGAAGCCACCGTCGGCACAGGCATAGGTGCGGTAGAAGGGAGCCCCGCCGCCCAGCAGCCCGTCGCCGCGCTCGGGCCAATGGGGGGTCTTCCACAGGGGCAGGTGCATGGCCATGAGGGAGAGCGCGCCGTCCATCATGGCGGCGTCGATGAACTGGCCGCGACCGGACGCCCTGGCCTCGATCACCGCCGCGAGGATGCCGATGGCGGCGATCAGGCTGCCGCCGGCGAAATCCGCGACGAGATTCAGCGGCGCCTCGGGTGGCGCGTCCCTTGGGCCGAGGCCGCCGAGCACGCCGGACAAAGCGAGATAGGTGATGTCGTGGCCAGCTTCCCTGGCACGCGGGCCGTCCTGGCCGAAGCCGGTGAGCGCGCAATAGACGAGGCGGGGATTGAGCGCCGACAACTCGGCATAGCCCGCGCCGATGCGCTCGGCCACGCCGGGACGGAAGCCCTCCACCAGCACGTCCGCCGTCTTCACCAGCGCATGGAGCGCGGCGCGGCCTTCCGGGGCCTTGAGGTTGAGGGCCACGTGGCGCTTGCCGCGGGAGAATTCCGCGATGGCCGCTCCGGCGCGCCCGCCGCCCACCACGATCACCTCGGCGCCGAGGTCGGCCAGCAGCATGGTGCAGTAGGGGCCGGGCGCGAGACGGGACAGGTCGATGACGCGCACCCCCGCCAGCGGGCCGCGCAGGGCAGGGCGAGCGGAAGGGGAGGGCTCGGCTTCCGCCATCACAGCCCCCGCGCGATGACGATGCGCTGCACGTCGCTGGTGCCCTCATAGATCTGGCACACCCGCACGTCGCGATAGATGCGCTCCACCGGGAAGTCGGCGAGATAGCCGTAGCCGCCGTGGATCTGGATGGCGGCGGAGCACACCTGCTCGGCCATCTCCGAGGCGAACAGCTTGGCCATGGAGGCTTCGGTGAGGCAGGGCTGGCCCGCCTCGCGCAGCGCCGCCGCGTGCAGCACCATGTGCCGCGCCGCCGCGATGCGGGTCGCCATGTCGGCGAGGCGGAAGGCCACCGCCTGGTGCTCCGCGATGGGCTTGCCGAAGGTGACCCGCTCGCGGGCATAGGCCTTCGCCGCCTCGAACGCCGCGCGCGCCATGCCCACGCACTGGGCGGCGATGCCGATGCGCCCGCCCTCCAGGTTGGAGAGCGCGATCTTGAGCCCTTCGCCCTCGGCGCCCAGGCGCAAATCGGCGGGAATGCGCATGTCGTTGAAGGCGAGCTGGCAGGTATCGGAGGAATGCTGGCCCAGCTTGTCCTCCACCCGCACCACCTCGTAGCCGGGGGTATCGGTGGGCACGATGAAGGCCGAGATGCCCTTCTTGCCCGCGTCCGGGTCGGTCACGGCGAAGACGATGACGAGATTGCCGTTCTTGCCCGAGGTGATGAACTGCTTGGCGCCGGAGAGGACGTAATGGTCGCCGTCGCGCCGGGCGCGGGTCTTGAGGTTGGCGGCGTCGGAGCCCGCCTGCGGCTCGGTGAGGGCGAAGCCGCCGATCCATTCGCCGGAGGCGAGGCGGGGCAGGAAGCGCCGCTTCTGATCCTCGCTGCCGAACTTCACGATGGGCATGCAGCCCACGGAGGAATGCACCGCCACGATGGTGGAGCAGGCCCCGTCCGCCGCCGCGATCTCCTCCAAGGCGAGGGCATAGGAGACGAGATCCGTCGCCGCGCCGCCCAGGGCCTCCGGCACCAGCATGCCGAGGAAGCCGAGGGCGCCCATTTCGCTCAGCTCTTCGCGGGGGAAGCGGTGCTCCCGGTCGCGGACGGCGGCGCCGGGGGCGAGGCGCTCCTGCGCGAAGGCCCGCACCGCGTCACGGATCTCGGCCTGGGTCTCGGTGAGGATCATGGGCGTGTTTCCTCCGGAGTGTTGTTTTATGGATGATGCCCCCTCTCCCCGCCTGTGGGAGAGGGGGCTGGATTGCGCGGGGGGAGGGCACCGTCTGCACCGGTGAGAGCGGTGG
>NZ_JAIVFN010000072.1 GCF_030015065.1 Xanthobacter autotrophicus
GCGCGGCCGCGCAGGCGGCTCCAGCGCGGCCGCGCATCACCCTCATCGGCACCGTGGTGGGCCAGGGCGACGCCTATGGCATCTTCCTCGATCCGGCCGGCAGCGGCGTGCTGCGGCTGCGCACCGGGGAGAGCTTTGAGGGCTGGGTGCTGCGCTCGGTCAGCGTCCGCGACGCGCTGCTGCAGAACGGCCGCTCCTCCGTGGTGCTGGCGCTTCCCGCCCCGGGCGGCGGCGCGGCGCCCGCCGGACGCCCGGGCGAGGGATCGCCCATGCTCGCCCGTCCGTCGCGCCCGTCGCCGGGGCGGCCGACGGCGGAGCACATCATCGCCCCGCGCCGCCCGCCGCCCGCGCTCTCGGACATCGAATCCAGCCATTGACGGGGCGGGGAGGCCGGCGCCCGCCCGCCGTCATCGGCAGGTCACGGCCCATGGGGAAAGTGCGCGCCGTCTCCCCTTTTTTGCCGGACCGGACGGGCGCCATCGTGAGCCAGCTTATCGGATTGTTTCCCACGCCCGTGATGCGGGTGCCGGGGTTGCTCGAAGCGGATGCGGTGGCCGCTCTCGCCGCCGAGGCGGTGGACACGACCAGCCTCACCAACGCCTATTCCGACCTCCTCTCCCACACCCCGGTGGCGGGGGCCGAGGCGAACTCGCTGCACGGCCGGCTCGGCGCGCTGGTGC
Source organism: Xanthobacter autotrophicus (assembly GCF_030015065.1). Lineage (GTDB taxonomy): Bacteria > Pseudomonadota > Alphaproteobacteria > Rhizobiales > Xanthobacteraceae > Xanthobacter > Xanthobacter autotrophicus_D. The sequence goes on from NZ_JAIVFN010000072.1 coordinate 681, forward strand.
TGCCCAAGGTGGCGGAGTTCGGCGAGGTGCTGTTCGGCGAGGCGCTGACCTGGCAGATCAAGGAAACCTGGGTGAACGTGCTGGAGCCCGGCGGGCACCAGGCCATCCACACCCACGCCAACAGCTTCATCTCCGGCGTAGTCTACCTGACCGAGGCGCATCCCTCCGCCAACATCGTGTTCCACAAGAGCATCGGCGGCACCGGCTTCCTGTTCGGCAACTCCAATCCCAATGCCCGCGTCAACGCCTTCAACGGCGGCAAGTGGGCCATGCCGGAGACCCGTGCCGGCGACCTCGTGATGTTCCCGAGCTACCTGCTGCACGAGGTGCCTGCCAACCGGGGCGGACGGCGCATCTCCATCGCCTTCAACGCCATTCCCGACCGGCTCGACAATTTCGGCTACGCCATCCGCTTCGCGTGAGCGGGCGGGTGTCCATTTCAGGAGCTATGCTCAACATGCATCCCGCCTCCGCCATCGCCGCCCTTGTCGCCGGCCTCGTCGTCGGCACGGCCGCCCCGGCCCTCGCCCAGTGCGCGTTCGACCAGTCGGTGCCCAATGCCAATGACGTGCTGGGCGATGCCGAGCCGGCGGTGACCATCGACTTCACCGACGAGTTCGAGCTCCACGAGGTGCGTGTGGTCGGGTCGGACAATGCGGAATGGCCCACCGACTGGACCCGCCCCGCGGGGCAGGTGCGCCAGACCGCGTTCCGCGTCACCCGGCCCCTGCCGCCGGGCAAGTACATGGTGATCTGGAACGGCTATCTGCGCCGCCACTATCACGCGGACGGCGGCTCCATCCCCTTCACCGTGGCTGCGGCGGGCGAGGCGCCGACACCCCATCCGGCGGCAGCGCCGCAAGAAGGCGGCGTGCATCGGGTCGGGCCGGGTTCGCCTTATCGAGTGCTTCTAGGAGGCGGCGCGCCGCAGCCGGCTCGCTGACCGCGCGCTGCCGCGCCATGGCGAGCACCGGCCCATAGGCCGGCTCGAAATCCGGGCTCATGCGCACGATCTCGACGAGGCGCGGCGCCAGCGTCCCGATCACGTCGCGCGGGCCGCGCGCGGCCAGCGTCCGCGCCCCCGTCTCCAGATAGGCGTCGCGCGCCCGCCAGTAGGCGGCAAGGCGGGCACGGGCCTCCGGATCGGCGGCGTCGAGCACCGCCGCGGGCGTGGGGTGGAGCGCGGCGAGGAGGGCGACCAGCCGGTCGCCGGGGGTGTCGGTGCCGGCATAGGCGATGCGGGGCGCGTCGGTGGTGACGAGGGGGCGGTCGTCCGTGTTCACCGGCCCCGGCCCGGCGAAAGCCGCCAGTTCGGGCCGGCCCGCGAGATAGAGGCCGAACAGGGAAAAGTCCCCGGTCATGTCCAGCGCGGCGAGACGCCCGGCGAGGTCGGGATCGGTGATGCGCCGCGCCGCCCAGTCGGCGGGATAGGCCTTGGGTTCGTGCCGGCCTATGAGCGCGATCAGCGGCGTCTCCACGCTGAACTGGGCGAGATAGGCGCTGGCATCGGGGAAGGTGTCGAGGAAGGTGCGCACGATGATGCGCAATGTGGGCAGGTCCAGCTGGTGCAGCGGCAGCCACTGGGCGAACAGCCCGCCGTCCGCCAGCCGGTCGCGGATCGCCGCGAAATGCTCCCGCGCATAGAGCGCGCCCGAGCCGTCCACGGAGGGATGATAAAGGTCGGCGACGATCACGTCGTAGCGCTGGCCCGGCGCGCGCACGAAGCGCCGGGCATCGGCCACGTGGACGCGCAGGCGCGGGTTGCGGCCGATCTCCCCGGCCGAGGCGCCGAACAAAGGGAAGGTCTCCACCACCTCCGGCACCAGCTCCACCCCGTCCGCCTCAAGGCCGGGATGCGCGCCCGCCGCCGACAGGGTCGCCCCCGTGCCGAGGCCGAGGAACAGGGCGCTTTCGGGCGCCGGATGCAGCAGCAGGGGAATGTGGGCTTGCCGGTGGTCGGAGCGCAGGGAGGCGCTGCCGCCCATGCGGAAATGGTTGTTCACCTGCAGGTGCCGGTCGCCGGCGCTGTTGGAGATGACGCTGACCGCCGCCATCATCCCGTCGCGGTGCCACACCAGTTCGCCGCCGGGCGGGATGCGCACGAAGCGCAGGGAGATGGGCGCCACCACCAGCGCCGCCGTGGCCGCGCCCACGAACCCCGCCGCGACGAGGGAGCCCCGCCTGAGGTCGGGCAACACGAGGAGATAGCCGAGGGCGATCGCGACGAAGGCGAGCTTCGCCCCCACGAGCGGCAGCAGCAGCGGCCCGAACAGGATCGGCGCCAGCGCCGCCCCGAGCGTATTGACGGCGAGCGCCGGGCCGACGCCGCCCGCCCGGTCGCTGGCGCGCTGGGCGAGTTCTGTGAACAGGGCGCCCATGGCGAGAGTGGGCGGCAGAAAGGCGAGGGCGGCGATGGCCAGTTCGGCGGAAAGGCGGCCTTCGAGCGTGGCGGGAAGCACCGTCCGCAGCATCTTCAGCAGGGTGTCCGAGACGCCGAGCAGCGCCGCGCCGAGGAGGCAGGCGAGGGCAGTCGCCGCCACCAGCGGGCCGGCGAGGGCCGCGCCGGGACGACGCGCGGCGATGGCGGTGCGCACAACCGCGCCCAGCGCCGTGCCGGCGAGGTAGGCGGCCAGGAGGATGGCGAAGGTGTAGATGGTGTTTTCGAGGATCTGGCTCAGCACCCGGACGGTGACGACCTCGTAGCCGATGCCGAGCAGGCCGGTGACGAACAGGGCCGCAAGCGGGACGCGCGGGACCGCCCCACTGTCGCGTGACGGCAATGCATCCAGTCGCGGCGTCGGCGCCGTGCCGCCTTTGGCCGCGGCGCGCCGTCCGCCCGTGGCGGCGGCCATCACGGCGGCACAGGCGAAGTTGAGCATCGCGCAGGCCACCAGCGTCGCCGACAGGCCCAGCGCCGGGATGAGCAGGAAGGCGGTGGCGAGGGTGCCGGCCACCGCGCCCGCCGTGTTGGCCGCATAGACGCGCCCCACCGCCCCGCCCGCCGCCAGCAGCGGGGCCAGCACGGCTTCCAGTGCCGGCAGCGTGGCGCCCATGGCGAGGGTCGCCGGCAGCAGCAGGAGGAAGGGCAGGCCGAACGCCACGGCCCATTGCCGCAGCGCCTCCGCATCCACCGGCACCAGGGCCGGCACGAGGTCCCCCACCAGCGGCGACATGGGGATGAGGGCGAGGGCCCACAGGCCGATGACGCATTCGAGGCCGGCATACCAGGCGCCGGGCGCAAGGCTCCGCGCGATGCGGCGGCCGAGCATCAGGCTGCCGAGGGCGAGGCCGGCGAACAGCGCCGAGACGACGCCCAGCACCGCGACGATCTCGTGTCCGAGGGAGACGGCGAGCATCCGCGCCCAGACGATCTCGTAGCCGAGGCCGGCAAAGCCCGACAGGGTGGCGACCAGCGTGAGGGCGCCGATGCGGCGGGCCGCAGCACGGGGCCCGGCGGTCTTGAGCGGCGCCGCGTCGGGCGGGGCGGCGGAGGCCGCGCGGGCATGGGACATGGGGAACCTGGACGCTCGAAAAAAGCGAGCCGGGGGCCATGGCGGCCCCCGGCGATACGCGGGACAGGATGGGATGGGGGCCGGCGCGCCTTCCAAATTCAGGATGGCGCGCGCCGGCCGAGGCTCACTTCTTCAGCGAGACGGCGAGGGCGCCGTTGGTCTCCACCAGCAGCTTGGGCTGGTCGGCGACGCGGATGAAGATGGGGTTCACGTAGAACCACAGGTCCGACCACGCGGCCACGTCGTAGCTCGAGATCTTCTGGCCGTCGCGCACCACGAGGTGCGAGGGGCAGGCGGCGTCGGTGCAGGGCACGAACGGGCCCTGGGCCGCATTCTCGGGATCCCAGTCGTTCAGGGGGTTGCCCTGGGCGTCGGTCTCGGCCGGCACGGAGGCCGGCAGGTTGCTGCCGCGGGCGCGCACGTACATGTTGTTCTGCACGTTCGTGATGGTCACCACCATGGTCCGCTTCTGGCCGCTCACGGTCCAGTTGTTCGGGCCGAAGGTGGCGAAGGCGGCGGCCGTGGTGTTGGTCGCGTTGGTGTAGTTGCCGCTGGTGGGGGCCACGACGCCGGTGACGTTGCCCTTGACGAACTGCACCTGGCGCAGGGTCGGCCGGTTCAGGGGCTCCTGAATGCCGATCTGGGCCAGCGACGGGTTGTTGAAGCTGTACGGCGAGTGGTTGGTGCCGGTCGGCAGGTTCACCTCAAGGGTGAGCCTGACCGAGCGGCCACGCGGAACCACCAGCGTCTGGCCCATCTTGGCGGTGCCGGCGGCGGCATAGCCGATGACCTCGGCCTTGTAGCTCAGCTCGCTGGTGATCAGGTCGCCCATGACTCCGTAAGCGTTGCCGGAGCGCACGCCGTCCACGACCACGTTCGGGCGCAGGGTGGTGCCGGCGGCGGGACGCGGCAAATACAGCTTCTGGTATTCGCCGGGATAGAAGTCGTTGGTCGAGCCGGCTTCATAGATGCTGAAGGCGCCGCGATTGTGCCAGTCGGAGGCGTTATAGAAGAACCAGTTGCGGCCTTCGCCCAGCAGCGCGTCCCACAGCCCGCCGATCTTGGCGGCGTAGATGCCGGTGCCGCCATAGGTGGTCACGCCCACCGAATCGCAGCCCGTGCCGCAGAAGCCGGCGCGGTACTCGCCGCGATTGTTGGAGGCCTGGTGGCCGGGCTGGCTCTCGAAGCCGACGGCGACGGTCGGGCCGGCATTGTTGAAGTCGCGGAAGTGCTCGACGTTGAAGCCGCGGTTGCCGTCGGCATAGAACACGCCGGCGCGCTCCACGTGCGCGGGCACGTAGTAGCTGTCGAGCGGGTAGTATTTCTGCAGCCACTGCACGCTGGGCACGGCCTTGTTCTTGTGGTTGGCCGTGCCCGAGCCGGTGCCGGAGGCGTTCGCCACCTTGCCGGTCCAGTTGTGGTTCGGCGCGCCGAGGCTGAAGTCGGTGTCCGAGCGGTCGAAGCGGTACTCGAACTCGGCCACGCCGGCGGCATCGCCGGTGTTGCCGCCGAAGTTCTGCGGCTTCTGGTTGCCGATCACGGCCATGGAGGTGTGCTCGTGGCCGGGCACGTTGGTCTCGATGCCGGCATAGAGCATGGGCTTGTTGAGCTCCTTCGCGAGGCGCGCGAGCTCGGGGTAGATGATTTCCTCGGCGCTCTGCCAGCGCCACATGGAACGGTGGCCCTGCGACATGACCACGTCGCCCTTGACCTGGGTCACGGGCGCCACGTCCCAGAACTTGCCGGTGCCGGTGGTGGAGCCGTCACCCTCGGGATCGTCCACCCGGCAGTCGCGCGGGCTGGAGCCGCCGTGGTCGGCAGCGCCGAGCCATTCGAGGCCGTAGCTCTGGACCGCCTTCTTCACCATGGTCTCGACCGACGAGCGGCCGTCCGAGCACGGCGTGTGATTGTGGAAATCGCCCGCCATGTAGCTGTCGGCGAAAGCCGGCGTGGACGGCAGCGCCATCCCTCCGGCCACGGCGAGGACCGAGGCCCCCGCAATCAGTTGATGCGCCAGCACCGCGCTCTTCATTCTCCAACCCCTTTGAATGAAACGGACGTCCAGAATCCGCTGGGGCTCTACTATCGGTGTTCTGTGACTGCCTGCTGAAGCTTTGATGACGCAGGAAAAGGTGAGCCGAATAACCTGCTTGCCGCACCCCCCGCAAATCGTGCCGGCTGTCATCAACGCGACACCACCCGTTCGCTAGGTGGTGCGCCGCAAATGGCAGCGGGCGCTGCCTGCGGGAACACGTGTTGCCGACAGCCATCGAGGGCTCGGCGCGGGGGACGGGATTTGACGTCATCGGGTTTGGAGCCGGCCGCTGCAGCGGCCGCTGCGAAAGGCACGGGAACGGGCGGCACCGGGACACAGGACGCGGGCGGGACGGCGGGGCGCGCGGCGGCTCCGGGCTTCCTGCGGCGCCTCGTGCGCGAGCCGCTGCTGCAGTTCATGGTGCTGGGCGCGCTTATCTTCGCCGTGCATGCGGCCGTCACGCCATCGGTCAGCAAGGAGCGGCTCATCGAGATCACGCCCGACGTGCGGCAGTCCATCGTGAACGCCTTCAAGGCCTCCCACGAGGGGCGCGAGCCGGGGCCCGACGAACTCGCCAAGCTGGTCGATGTGTGGCTGCTGAACGAGATCACCTTCCGCGAGGCGCTGGCGCAGGGCCTCGACAAGGGCGACGAGATGATCCGCGACCGGATCACCCACAAGATGCGCCTGCTGATTTTCAACGGCGTCGAGGTGGGCGAGCCGAGCCGCGACGAACTGGCCGCCTGGTACGAGAAGCGCCGAGCCAATTACGACATTCCCGACCTCGTCAGCTTCATCGCGGTGCCCTTCACGGGTCCGGACGCGGAGGCGCAGAGCCGCGCCGTGCTGGAGGAGATCCGCGCCGGTACCGAGCCGGAGGACGTGCAGCTGCGCGCCCTGATCTTCGCGCAGCGGCCGCGGCCGTCGCTGGAACCGTCCTTCGGCAAGGACTTCACGGAGCAGCTCGTCGCCACGCCGAGGGGCGAATGGCGCGTCCTGTCCTCCCCGCAGGGCTGGTACGTGGTGCGCCTCGACACCTTCGTGCCCGGCCGCAAGGTGGACCTGAGCGAGGTGGACGCGCAGGTGGCACAGGCCTGGAAGGACGAGCGCCGGCGCGTGCTCGCCATCGCCGCCACCCGCGACCTCGGCAAGGCCTATGTGATTCGGCGCGACGAGCCATGAGGACGCGCGCCATCATCGCCCGGGCCGCGGGCGCCGGCACTTTCCCCGCGCTGCACGCCGCGTCGCCGGCCCCGGGCGCGCACAGCGCGCCCCTCGCGGCAACAAGCGCGCGCAGCGCGCCCCCTGTGGCCACAAACGCGCGACGCGGGCCTGGTGCGATGCTTGGCGGGCTTGCTGCCGCGCTCCTGTGCCTCGTCATGGCGCTCCTCGTCCCGGCCACGGCGGCGCGGGCGCACGAGGCCACCATGGCGGTGATCACCCTGCGGGAGATCGCGCCGGGCCGCTTCATCGGCCAATGGACCATGCCGCCGGTGGACATGAGCCTGCAGCCCATCTTCCCGCCCCACTGCAAATGGGAGCCGCCGGAGCTCGTCTGCGGCGGAAGCGGCCTCACCGGCCGCGTCAGCTTCATGGGGCTCGGCAGCAGGCAGTCGGTGGCCACGATCCGGGTGATCCCCCGCGAGGGGCCCATGGAGGTCTACACGGTCAGCGCCGCCAACCCCTCGGTGATGGCGGCGCGCAACCCGGGAACCGACCTCGCCGTGTGGCGCGACCTGGCCGAGACCTATGTCAATCTCGGCATCGACCACATCCTGCGCGGCATCGACCATCTGCTGTTCGTGCTCGGCCTGATCTGGCTGGTGAAGGGCGGCTGGAAGCTGGTGAAGACCATCACCGCCTTCACCGTGGGCCACTCCATCTCGCTGGCGGCCGCCACCTTCGGCTGGGTGGGCGTGCCGGAACGCCCGCTGAATGCCGCCATCGCGCTTTCCATCGTGTTCGTGGGCGTCGAGATCGTGAAGCTCCAGCGCGGCCAGGTGGGCCTTACGGCGCGCTATCCGTGGAGCGTCGCTTTCGCCTTCGGCCTGCTGCATGGGCTGGGATTTGCCACCGCGCTCACCGCGCTGGGCATCCCGCAGGCGACGCTGCCCATCGCGCTCCTGTTCTTCAACGTGGGGGTGGAGATCGGCCAGCTGGCCTTCGTGATGACGGTGCTGGCCCTGCTATGGGCCCACCGCCAGGCCCAGGCCCTGCTGCCGCGCTGGGGCGCCGCCATCCCGGCCTATGTGATCGGTTCGGTCGCCTCCTACTGGTTCCTGCTGCGGATCTGATTCGAAGGAAACTTACGATGAAACGCGATTTCCCCGACGCGGCCCTGCCGCTGGCGCTGCTGATGGCCGCGATTCCGCTTTCGCCCGCGTTCGCCCATACCGGGACCGGCGTGGCGCTGGGCCTCGAGAGCGGCTTCCTCCACCCCCTCACCGGCCTCGACCATCTGGTGGCCATGGTGGCGGTGGGCCTGTGGGGCGCCCAGTTGGGCAATCCCGCCATCTGGGTGCTGCCCATCACCTTCCCGCTGGTGATGGCGGTTGGCGGCCTCATCGGCCTTTCCGGCATCGACCTGCCGTTCGTCGAGCTGATCATCGCCTTTTCGGGCATCGCCCTTGGCGCCATGGTGGCGTTCAGCGTGCGCCCGCCGCTCTGGGTCGCCGCGACCCTTGTCGGCGTGTTCGCGATCTTCCACGGCTACGCCCATGGGCGCGAGCTGCCCGAGGCGGCGGATGCCGTGTCCTTCGCCGTCGGCTTCGTGGTTGCGACCGGGCTGCTGCATCTCTCCGGCATCCTGATCGGCGTGCTGGTTGGTTACGAGGCGGGCGCCAAGGTCGTGCGCGCCTGTGGCGCCGCCATCGGTTGCGTGGGCCTCTATTTCCTGCTCGGAGCGGTCGGGTTCATCGAATGAAGAAGTGGCTTCGGCTCGTCACCGCGGCGGTGGCGCTCGCTTTGGCGCCCACCGCGGCCCACGCCCATCTGGTGGACACCCGGCTCGGCGATTTCTACAGCGGCGCCCTCCATCCCCTGACGGACCTCCAGCAGGTCCTGCCGTGGATCGCCCTGGCCGTGCTCGCCGCCTTCCAGGGGGCGCAGCGGGCCCGCTGGATCATCCTGGTCTTCCCGCTGGCGCTCGCCGCCGGCGGGCTGGTCTCGCTTGAGGTGCCGCTGCCGTCCTTCGGCCCGGTGCTCGGCCTCGTCCTCGTGGCGGTTACGGGCCTCGCCGTGGCGGCGGCGGCGCGGCTTCCGCTCGGCGTGCTCCTGGGCGTCGCGGTGGTGATGGGCCTGCTGCACGGCGCGCAGAACGGGGCGGCCATGGTGGCGACCACCGACCGCGTGCTGTTCCTCTCCGGCATGACCGCCATCGGCTATGGGGTGATCACGCTCGCCACTGGCAGCGCCATCGCCTTCCTGCGCGGGGCGGCGTGGCGTCCCATCGCGCTCCGGGCCGGGGGGAGCTGGGTGGCGGCCGTGGGCATCATGGTGCTGGGCCTCAATCTGGCGCGTCCCATCGCCGGCTGAGACCCTCCCGCGGTATGGATACGGACATAACGGGCCGGTGCGGCATCCGCTGCGCCGGCCCGTTGCGTTCGCGGCGGCGGCCCGGAGCCGGCGCGTCGGCTGCGTGGAGAGGGCCGAGCGGGGCCCGCCGGCAGTGCGCCTGCCCGATCCTCCGGGAGCGGGATTGGGAGCGGGCCAAAAAGAAAGAGCCCCGGCAGGACCGAGGCTCTTCAAGTGTGCCCCTGTGGACGGGATGGCGCCTCAGCGCGATCCCGTCCACGGGAGCCGGCGTTCTCAGAAGCGATAGTTGATGCCGGCCTTGACCAGATTGATGCTCTGGTCGACGGTCGCCGCGTAGGGGTTGATGTAGGCGTTGGGGAAGAAGTTGAAGGTCACGTCGGAGCTGCCGAGGTCGATGTAATTGTATTCGACCTTGGCCGACCAGTTGTTGAAGAAGGCCCATTCCACGCCGGCGCCGACCGTCCAGCCCCAGCGGGTGTTGCTGGTGGAGGCGCTGTAGCTGTACTCGGGATATTCCAGATCGGTGCTGCCGGCGGTGTGCTTGACCAGCGCCCAGGCCGCGCCGCCCTTGGCATAGAGGAGCACGCGGTCGAAGGCGACGCCGAGGCGGCCGGTGATGGTGCCGAGGCCGTCGATCTTCGAGGAGCAGTCGTTGTTGCTCTGGATGCAGCTCGTCGCGATGCCGTTGTAGTAGTTGCCGGAGCCGGAGATGTCGGCCCAGTTGGCGTCGGCCTCGATACCGAGGACGATCTTGTTGATCTGGTAGTTGTAGCCGATCACGCCGCCGACGAGGCCGCCGTCGAGATTGTAATTCGCGTCCGCCGCAAGGAGCGTGGACGGATACAGGGGATCCAGCGAGTTGCTGAAGTCGTTCGAGGCCCAGGCGTAGCCGCCCTGCGCGCCGATATAGAAGCCGGTCCAGCTGAAGACCGGCACGGGCGCCGCCTTGACCGGCATCTTGGTGGCGAGGTCCGCCGCATGGGCGGCGCCGGCGGTGATCACCGCCGCGAGAATGGTGGTAGCGAGCAGCGACTTACGCATGTAGATCCCCCAGGCCCGGATTGAAACAGGATGGACGGGGTGATAGCGCAGTTCAGGGACAATAACTGTCTCCCTGCGGCAACAGTCGGAGGGGTCCGGACTGTCATACCGCAGACAAAAAAGTGTGATATGGAAGTTTTAAAGTGCCAGAGTTGCGTTCGACTCTGTATTCGTGAAGTCGTTTTCAGTCTTGTGCCGGGCCGGGGTGGGCGCTGAAAGCGGCTTCGACGCCGCCATGGCCCTGGCCGGGGGAGCGCTGGCCGCCGCCGGCCAGGCGCATCACCGCCTTCGCCGTGCTCAACCTGCGTCGCGGCCGGCGCGGTGGGGTGGGGCCGGGTTCGCGGCCTCAGCCGCCGGCGAACGGGCGGAAGCTCTTCACCACTTCCTCATAGACCTTGCGTTTGAAGGGAATGACGAGCTCCGTCACCCTGTCGAGGCTCTCCCAGCGCCAGTCCATGAATTCGGGCTTGTGGGCGCCGCCACCCGGCCGGGCGATGTTGATCTCGGCATCGAGGCCGGTGAAGCGCAGGGCGAACCATTTCTGCGTCTGGCCGCGATACTTGCCCTTCCAGGCCTCGCCGGCGATGCGGCCGGGCAGGTCGTAGGACAGCCACTCCGCCACCTCGGCAAGCTTCGTCACCGAGCGCATGGAGGTCTCCTCGTAGAGCTCCCGCAGCGCGGCCGCGAAGGGCTCCTCGCCCTTGTCGATGCCGCCCTGGGGCAGCTGCCAGGAATGGGTGGCGTCCACATGCTCGGGCCCGCCGATGCGCTTGCCGAGGAAGACCTTGCCGGCCGCGTTGAACACGCACAGGCCGACGCAGGGGCGGTAGGGCAGGTCGTCCTGTTTCTTGTCGTGGCGATTGGACATGGGCGCAATCCGGAAGATGTGTTTGCCTGGAGCGCGATCCGATCTGCCTGCATCAATCTGATCGGATCGCCCTCCAGATGCCTGATTGACCTGCCCGCGCCGCTCGCGCAAGGCCCTGTCGCCTCGCCCGAAGCGGAGCCGGCCGGGGGAGCCGGCGCCGGCAGGTTCAGCCGGCCGCGCGGTGGCGCTGGCTTTTTCTCAGTGGGCCGCGCGGTGGCGCGGCAGGGCGGTGGAGCCCCAGGCGCGCAGCGAGGCCCAGATGCGCCGGTCGAGCTGGAAGCGGTCCACGGGCACCGAGGCGCCCAGCGCCTTCACCCGGGTGAGGCCGACGCCCGACCACTGGAAGCCGCACTTCTCCAGCACCCGGCGCGAGGCCGGATTGACCACGCGGGCCGAGCCGATGAGGAGCGAAAGGTCGGTCTCGGAAAAGGCGTAGTCGATGACGGCGCGCACCGCCTCGGTGGCGATCCCGCGGCCCCAGAAGGGTTCGCCGATCCAGTAGCCGATCTCGGGGGCGGGCTCGGGCGGGCGGCGGCCGAAGCTCACCATGCCGGCGAAGCTGAGGGCGCCCTCGCCCTTGAGGAACAGGGCGAAGGTGGCCGCGTCCGGAACGGCGGCCAGCGTCTCGACGAAGGCATGGGCGTCGGACGGCTTGTAGGGGAAGGGCAGGTTCGCGGTCATCTCCGCGATCTTGCGATTGTTGGCGAGCTCCGCGACGGCGGCAACGTCCTCGAGGCGCGGCGCGCGGAGCACGAGCCGGTCGGTTTCGAGGACGGGGATACAGCTCTCCGCGAGCGGGGCTCCGGACGGCGTCTCACACAGGGTCATTGGCAAGCTCCTCAAGGCCAGACAAACGAAAACCGGGGAGAGGTGTCCCGTCTCCCCGGTTCGTGTCTGAGCTTGAGGCGCTGGACGCTCAGGCTCCCACCGGTTCGACGTGACCGGCGGGATCCTGCATTCTCAGGTCTCGCCGTTTATTCGGCCGCTTCGGCGGCGACGGGAAGCACCGATACGTAGGTGCGGTCGTTGGCTTTGGTCTGGAAGGAGACTTTGCCTTCCACCAGGGCGAAGAGGGTATGGTCCTTGCCCATGCCCACGTTCGTGCCGGGATGCCATTTGGTGCCGCGCTGGCGCACGATGATGTTGCCGGCGATGACGTCCTGGCCGCCGAAGCGCTTCACGCCAAGACGGCGACCGTCGGAATCGCGACCGTTGCGAGACGAGCCGCCTGCCTTCTTATGAGCCATTGTTGCTCTCCTCGTTCCTGATCAGGCGTCGGCAGCGGCTTCGGAAGCCGGCGCGCCAGTGGTCTTGGGTTCAGCCTTGACGGTCTCGCCCAGGCCCGAAATCTCGGTGATGCGCACGACGGTGAGGTCGGCGCGGAAGCCCCGCTTGCGGCGCGAATTCTGCCGGCGGCGCTTCTTGAAGGCGATCACCTTGTCGCCGCGGGTCTGCTCGACGATCTCGCCGGTGACGGTGGCGCCGTCCACGTGGGGGGTGCCGACGGCGACGGTGGCGCCGCCCAGCATCAGCACCGGGAAGGTGAAGACGGAGCCGACCTCGGCGTCGAGGCGATCAATGGTAATTTCGTCGGCGGCGGCAACGCGATACTGCTTGCCGTTTGCCTTGATGACCGCGAACATCTTGTCTCGCTTTCGTGTTCCGCCGCGCCTCGAAGGGCTGGCTTCTTCCGGTCGGGAATGGGAATGCGGGCACAAGGGCCCGCGCGAAGTGGGTCCGATACACCATGGACCCCTGAAAAGTCAACGTCGCGGCCGCATCGTCCGGCGCCGCGAAAATCGTCAAAATCCACTTGCATGAGCGGGGCAAATCCACTAAACCCCCTCTCGCCCAAATTCGCACGTGCCTGTGGTCGCGTGTCGGTCGGTAGGATCTCCGGACAAGAGGCCGGAAAGCTGCCAGGACGACCGATAGCCGGAGGGAACCGGCCCACCCCGCTCCTCATGCGGGGGACGTGACTTGAAGCAACGACGTAAGGGCTTTTTTGGTCTCGGTCGCCCCTCCAAAGGGCGGCGTTACTGAAGAGGCACTACATCTTGCCGGCCGTGCGGAGCGGGATTCCCTCTCCAAACGTGCGCAGTTGTCTCGCCCTCGCCTGGCTCGTCGCCCGGCGGGCGGTTCGACTGCCGTTCGGTCCGATGATGCGGCCGGGATAGAGCCCCGGCGAAGCGGGTACGGCCCGCAGACGAACCGGCGTGTCCAAAACGCCGGGCGGCTGCGTGCGCGTGCCCCGGATGAATCCAGTGCGGGTTCGTCCGTCCTGTCGTCGCACGGAATTCTCCGTGCTTCACGAGGCTTCAGGTCACGGGGAGGACACCATGACCGATCGCATCCGCGAATTCCTGCGTACCCGACGAGAGGATGGCCCCTGCGTGGTGGTGGACCTCGACGTGGTCCGCACCAATTATCAGGCCTTCGCCCGCGCGCTGCCCGATACCCGCGTCTATTATGCCGTGAAGGCCAATCCCGACGCCGCCATCCTGCAGGCGCTCGAGGAGATGGGCTCGTCTTTCGACTGCGCCTCCGTGGGCGAAATCGAGATGGTGCTCGCCACCGGCGCGGGCGCGGAGCGCATCTCCTTCGGCAACACCATCAAAAAGGAACGCGACATCGAGCGCGCCTTCCGCCTCGGCGTGCGCCTGTTCGCGGTGGACTCTTACGAAGAGGCGGAGAAGATCGCCCGCGTGGCGCCCCGCGCCCGGGTGTTCTGCCGCATCCTGTGCGACGGCGCCGGCGCCGAATGGCCCCTGTCGCGCAAGTTCGGATGCGAGCCGGAGATGGCCGCCGACGTGCTGGAGCACGCCCATCGCCTGGGCCTTGTCGCCTATGGGGTGTCCTTCCATGTGGGCTCGCAGCAGAAGAACGTGAACGCCTGGGACGGCGCGCTCGCCTCCGCGGCGCGGATCTTCCGCACCTGCGCGGAGCGGGGCATCTCGCTCTCCATGGTCAATCTCGGTGGCGGCTTCCCCACCCGCTATTTGCAGGACGTGCCGGGAGCGCAGTCCTACGGCGAGGCGATCTTCTGTGCCCTGCGCAAGCATTTCGGCAACCAGATCCCGGAAACTATCATGGAGCCGGGCCGCGGCATGGTGGGCAATGCCGGCCTCATCGAGGCCGAGGTGGTGCTGATCTCGAAGAAGTCCGAGGCCGACGCCATGCGCTGGGTGTACCTCGACATCGGCAAGTTCGGCGGTCTCGCCGAGACCATGGACGAGGCGATCCGCTATCCGTTCCGCACCCCGCGCGACGGCGACGACACCGCCCCCTGCGTGCTCGCCGGCCCGACCTGCGATTCGGCCGATGTGCTCTACGAGAAGACCCCGGTCGAGCTGCCGCTGTCGCTCTCCATCGGCGACAAGGTGATCATCGAGGCCTGCGGCGCCTATACCACCACCTATTCGGCGGTGGCGTTCAACGGCTTCCCGCCGCTGAAGTCCTACGTGATCTGAGACCGGATCTCAGGGCTTGAGCGATCTGATCGGGCCAGAGCCGCGCGCGGGGAACCAGACCTGAGGGGTCCGTCCCCCGGCGCGCGCCGGCCCAGGCGATCCCATCGCGCGCCGGACCTCATGGTCCGCGCCGGTGGCTTTGAGGAGGGGGCCTCCCCCTCGTCTTCCGCACCGTCCCCACCGGCTCGCGATTGCGAGCCCATGGCCGACCGCGCGTTTCGCGCGGCGGGACGGATCTCTTCGCTTCTCACGTTGTGGCACAGGAGGTGCCGATGACTGAGATCGTGCTGGAAACCGTGGAAGATGTGGCCCCGCGGGAGGCCCTGCTGGACCTGTGCCTGGGCGCCGAGCGCTTCTCCAAGTCGTCCGAGCGCCTGCGCGAGGGCCGCCTGCCGGCGCAGGGCCTCGCCTTTGCCGCCCGTGGGCCGGATGGCCGCCTCGTGGGCACCGTGCGGCTGTGGAACGTGGCGGCGGGGCCGGGCAAGCCGGCGCTGCTGCTGGGCCCGCTGGCCGTGCACCCCTGGTTCCAGGCCCACGGCCTCGGCGCCACCCTCATGCGCACGGCGCTGGATGCGGCGCGCGCGAAGGGGCACGGCGCGGTGATCCTGGTGGGGGACGCCGCCTATTACGAGCGTTTCGGCTTCAGTGCGCACAAGACTGGCGCGCTCTGGATGCCCGGTCCCTATGCCCGCGACCGCCTGCTCGCGGTGGAGCTTGAGGCCGGTGCGCTCGATGGTGCGCGCGGCCTCATCAGCCCCACGGGCGGGCGGGTCGCCCAGCCCTCGCTGGCCGAGCTTCTCGCGGGGGAGATGCGCAGGTCGGCCTGATGCGTGGCGTTGCTGCTCCACGCGAAAATGCCCCGGTCTTGGCCGGGGCATTTTTGTTTTGGCGCCAGGCGCGTCACGGTAGGAGCGCCGCCGTCATCGCGGGCGATGGCGGCGGCTGCGGTCCCCAAGGACCTCGGCGCACGCTACCTCAGCGCACGATGATGTTCTTGAACTGCCAGGGGTCCTCGAGGTCCAGGTCTTCGGGGAACAGCTTCTGGCGGCCGGTGAGGGGCGTCCAGTCCGTATAGGTGCCGATCACCGGGCCCAGATAGGGCATCTGCACTTCGAGGCAGCGGTGGAAGTCCATCTCGTCCGCCTCGACGATGCCCGCGTTCGGGTTCTCCAGCGCCCACACCATGCCGGCGAGCACGGCGGAGGTCACCTGAAGGCCGGTGGCGTTCTGGTAGGGGGCAAGCTCGCGCGTCTGCTCGATGGAGAGCTGGGAGCCGTACCAGTAGGCGTTCTTGGCGTGGCCATAGATGAGCACGCCCAGCTCGTCGATGCCGTCCACGATCTCGTGCTCGTCGAGGATCTTCCACTTCTCCTGGAAGTGGCCGCCATTGCCGAACATCTCGTGCAGCGACAGCACGGCGTCGTTGGCGGGGTGGTAGGCATAGTGGCAGGTGGGCCGGTAGAGCACGGTGTCGCCGTCGCGCACCGTCAGGTAGTCGGCAATCGAGATGCTCTCGTTGTGGGTGACGAGGAAGCCGTACTGGGCTTTCGGCGTCGGGGTCCAGGAGCGCACGCGGGTGGCGGCGCCGGGCGAGAGCAGATAGATGGCGGCGCCGCAGCCCGCCTCGTGGGTGCGGCCATCCGGCGGCAGCGCCTTCTCATGGGTGCCCCAGCCCAGCTCGGCGGGCTGGAGGCCCTCGGAGACAAAGCCCTCCACCGACCAGGTGTTCCAGAACTCGCCCATCACCTTGGGCTCGCGGGCGCGCTGGGTGTCGCGCTCGGCGATGTGGATGCCCTTCACTCCCAGCGCGCGGGCAAGCTGTGCCCATTCCTCGCGGCTCGCCGGCTCGGGCCGGTCGAGGCCGGTGTCGGCGGCGATGTTCAGCAAGGCCTGCTTCACGAACCAGGACACCATGCCGGGATTGGCGCCGCAGGTGGAGACCGCCGTGGTGCCGCCGGGATTGCGCCGGCGCGCCGCCAGCAGGCTCTCGCGCAGGGCGTAGTTGGTGCGGGCGGCGGTGGGCATGGTCTCGTCGAAATAGAAGCCCTTCCAGGGCTCGATCACCGTGTCCACATAGAGCGCGCCCAGCTCGCGGGTCAGCTCCATGACCGCGACGGACGACACGTCCACCGACAGGTTCACGCAGAAGCCCTGGCCGCCGCCATTGGTGAGCAGGGGGGTGAGCAACTCCCGGTAGTTCTCGGCGGTGACTTCCGACTGGATGAAGCGGATGCCGCGGGCATCGAGCAGCGTCTTGTGGTCGGCCACGGGGTCGATCACCACCATGCGCGACAGGTCGAAGTCGAAGTGGCGCTCGATCAGCGGCAGGGTTCCCCGGCCGATGGACCCGAAACCGATCATCACGATGGGGCCGTCGATCTTCGCGTGGACCGGCCAGTCGCTCATGGCGCAACACTCCTCGTCGGGGAGCGGCGCTTCCCGTCACGGGAATGGGGCGCCGCTTGATCACAGATTCCCGGGACGCGCGCCGGCCGGGCGGAACCCATTCGTCGGCGCAGTGTCGGGGGCAAGGACCCGCGATGGATCCGCGGGCGGCGGCACCATGGGAAAAGCGCAGCCGCGCGTCAACCGAAGAGGCGCGACAAAGCCGGCAAATCAAATGCCTGCGGCGGCCTTCATGCGAGCCTGTCGGGACGGGCGGGCATCCGATCGACCGTCACGAGGTCGGGGAAGAGGCGCATCCACGCCAGCGCCACCACGATGGTGCCGATGCCGCCAACCACCCCCGCGCCCACCGCCCCGAGCAGGGCCGCGGCCATGCCGGATTCGAACTCGCCCAGCTGGTTGGAGGTGCCGATGAACAGCGAGTTCACCGCGCTCACCCGCCCGCGCATGGCGTCGGGCGTGGAGAGCTGCACCAGCGAGGAGCGGATGACGACGCTCACATTATCGGCCGCCCCGAGCACGAACAGGGCGCAAAGCGATACCAGGAAGCTGCTCGACAGGGAAAACACCACGGTGGCGAGGCCGAATACCGCGACGGCGGCGAACATCTTGGGCCCGACATGCTTCGTCAGCGGCATGCGGGCGAGCAGCACCGACATGAGCACGGCGCCCACCGCCGGAGCGGCGCGCAGGGCGCCCAGCCCCTCCGCGCCCACATGCAGGATGTCGCTGGCGAAGATGGGCAGCAGCGCCGTGACCCCGCCCAGCAGCACGGCGAACAGGTCGAGGGAGATGGAGCCGAGCACCACCTTGTGGCCGCGGATGAAGGAGAGGCCCTCCAGCAGCGTGACAAGGGAAAGCCCACCCCGGGCCGCCGGCGCGTGGGCGTGGGGCATGATCATCATGGCGAGGGCGGCCATGCCGTAGCACGCGGCGGCGGCGGCGAGCGGCACGGTGGGGCCGAGGGCGTAGGCGAAGCCGCCCACGGCGGGCCCGGCGATGGTGGCCATCTGCAGGGCGGAGGACGCCACCGCTATGGCCCGCGGCAGTACCGGCCCCGGCACCAGGCGCGGCAGCAGCGCCGCCATGGTGGGATGCTCGAAGGCGCGGCAGGCACCGATCATCATCACCGCGCCGTAGATGGCGAGGAGGCTGGAGCCGCCCTGCGACAGGTCCAGCGCCAGCCAAGCGAGGGTGACCGCGGCAACCGCCTGGCAGATGACGACGATCCGCCGCCGGTCGAAGGTATCGGCCGCATGGCCGGCGGGCAAAGTGAGCAGCAGGATGGGCAGGAACTGGGCGAGGCCCACCAGACCCAGCGCCATGGCGCTGCCGGTGCGGGCGTAGACCAGCCAGCCCACCGCCACGCCCAGCATCTGGAAGGCGAGGGCGGAGGCGACGCGGCTGATCCAGAACAGCAGGAAGGCCGGATGGTCGCGCAGTCGATCGGGGGGCGCGGCGTGTCCGGTGCCGGATGCGCGCTCGGAACGGAAAGCCTGGAGCACGGGGCAGATCTCCGGGCCGCGGCCGGCCGGTTCTGGTCCGGCCGGCGCGTTGGCCCGTCACGCGGTGTCGGTCGAAATGACGGTGGGGCGGGTGCCCCGCCCTCGCAGCCCGTCCCGAAAGAGTGCCCTGATGGGGCAGCCGTCTCGGGCGGGGAGAACGCGCCGGCGGCGCGTTCCGTGACGGGTCAGTCGCTGGAGAGGATGTGGTTGCGGACGATGGGATAGACCTGCGCCGCCCATTTGCGGCCGGAGAACACGCCATAGTGCCCCACGCCCGCCTGCATGTGGTGGCGCTTCTTGTGCGGTCGTAGGGCCGAGCAGATGTCCTGCGCCGCCATGGTCTGGCCGATGGAGCAGATGTCGTCCCGCTCGCCCTCGACGGTGAGCAGCGCGGTCTTGCGGATGGCGCGGAAGTCGATGGGCCGGCCGCGATAGGTCAGCTCGCCCTTGGGCAGGCGGTATTCCTGGAACACGTAGCGCACCGTCTCCAGGTAGAAGTCGGCGTCGAGGTCCAGGACGGCGAAATACTCGTCGTAGAAGGTCTTGGTGGCCTCGGCCTTCTCCTCATCGCCCTCGGCAAGGGCGTTGTAGAGGTCGAAATGGGCCTTGATGTGCCGGCTCACGTTCATGCTGACGAAGGCGGTGAGCTGCACGAAGCCGGGATAGACCTTGCGCCCCGAGCCGGGAAAACCCTTCGGCACCGTGGCGATGAGGTTGCGCTCGAACCAGGACATGGGCTTCGAGGTGGCGAGGTCATTCACCTTGGTGGGATTGATCCGGCAGTCGATGGGGCCTGCCATGAGGGTCATGGAGGCGGGCGTGGCGGGGTTCTTGTCCTGCGCCATCACCGCGGCGGCCACCAGCGTCTGCACGCAGGGCTGGCAGACCGCCACGAGGTGGGAGCCCGGGCCCATGATCTCCATGAACTTGATCACGTGCTCGACATAGTCGTCGAAGCCGAACGGGCCGGCGGACAGGGGCACGTCGCGGGCATTGTGCCAGTCCGTGATGTAGACGTCATGATCCGGCAGCATCGTCTTCACGGTGTTGACGAGCAGCGTGGCGAAGTGGCCGGACAGTGGCGCCACCACCAGCACGCGGGGCTGGGCGATGTCCACGTCCTTCTTGAAGCGCAGCAGGGTGCCGAAGGGCAGCACTGCCGTCTTCTCCTCGGTGACCTGGACCTCCCGGTTGCCCACCTCGACCGAGCGGATCCCGAAATCGGGCCGTCCGTGGCTGAGGCCGGTGCGCTCGACCAGTTCGTAGGCGGCGGCCAGGTGGCGCAGGCCGGCATGGCCATAGCCGTTGATGAGCGGACCGGTGAGGGTCTGGCGTGCGAGTCCGGCCAGGAAGCGGACGGGACCCATCAGATCGGACTGGGTTTGATACGCCAGATACATCATGGTTGCCTGTGTCGCTGCAACCGGCGGCACCGCCCCGGAAAGACTGACCTGAATATCATTTGCAGCATGATGCCGATAGGTCCTTCTGTTCCCCGTCTGCCGACGCCCCGACGGACGGCGGAACCATTAAGTTATTGCCGCAGGCCCTGCTTTCCGCTTTGCAGCACGCCTGAACGGATGTACTCGTTACGTGAATATTGAAACGGCGCGTGGTGCATTGCAACACGCTTCCGCGCGGGGACCGCTTCTTCGGCGCATGCAATGTCCGAAGCCGGGCCGCCGGGAGGGGGAAATGCGGGAGCCGGAAACCGGTTGCGTCGATATCGACCCGGCCGGGCCATCCGCCTCCGAACGGACATGGGAGTGCGTGCCTTGATCGGCCAGCGGGCCGGCGCGGGGTATGTGCCCTCGCGGGTCCTGACCTGCGCCTGCGGCAACGCGGGTGACAGGCTGGCGGCGGGGCCACGGGATCGAAGATCCGGAACGAACATCTGAGGCGCAGGACAGGCAGACGCATGGCGACACTCACCATCTCCAGCAAGAACTACTCCTCCTGGTCCCTGCGCGGCTGGCTCCTGTGCAAGATGGCCGGCCTCGCCTTCGAGGAGGAGCGCGTGCCCCTCGACGATCCGGACATGAAAGCGGAACTGCTGCTCCTGTCCCCGTCCTTCCTCGTGCCGCGCCTGGTGCTCGAGGACGTGACCGTATGGGACACCCTCGCCATCGCGGCCTTCCTCAACGAGGTGTTCCCCCAGGCCGGTCTGCTGCCGGCGGACCGGGCGGTGCGGGCCCATTGCCTGTCCATCTCGGGCGAGATGCATTCGGGCTTCGCCAACATGCGCTCGGCCCTGCCCATGAACATCAAGGCGCATTATCCCGGCTTCAAGGTGTGGGCCGGGGCGCAGGCCGACATCGACCGCATCGTCGCCATCTGGCGGGGATGCCTCACCGCCCATGGCGGCCCCTTCCTCATGGGCACGGCGCCGACGCTGGCGGACGCCATGTACGCCCCGGTCTGCTCGCGCTTCACCACCTATGACGTGAAGCTGGACCCCGAGTGCGATGGTTACCGCGCCCGCGTCATGGCCCTGCCGCTGATGCAGGAATGGATTGCCGGTGCGCTCAATGAGCCGGAGGAACTGGAAGAGCTCGGCGCCGAGTTCTGACAGCGCCGAACTCTGACAGCGCCGTCTTGGCCTCCGCCGTCTTGGCCTCCGCCACCCTGCCCGTCGGCGTGCTGGCGGCGGGCTTCGCCGTGCTGGTTCTGGCCGGCATGGTGAAGGGGCTCATCGGCATGGGCCTGCCCACGGTGGGCATCGGCCTGCTCAGCCTGTTCCTCACCCCCGCCGAGGCGGCAGCCGTGCTGATCCTGCCGGCCACGGTCACCAATCTCTGGCAATATTTCACCGGGCCGAACGTGGCCGGCACGGCGCGGCGCTTCGGCGCCATGATGGTCGCGGTGGTGCTGGGGACGCTCGCGGTCGGGCTGCTGCTGGGCGGCCTCACCTCGCCGGCTGCGGTGCCGGCCCTGGGGGCGACCCTGCTGCTCTACGGCGCCCTCGGCCTCAGTGCCGTGCCGCTGCGCCTGCCGACACGGATGGAGCCGTGGCTGTCGCCGCTGATGGGCGCGCTCACCGGCCTCGTCACCGGCACCACCGGCGTGTCGGTGATGCCGTCCGCGCCCTATCTCCAGGCGCTGGGTCTCAACCGCGACGACCTGGTGCAGGCCCTCGGCCTCACCTTCACGGTGTCCACCTTCGCCCTCGCCGCGGTGCTCGCAAGTCCGGGGGAGGGCGGCGCGGTGCTGACCGATCCCAAGGTGGCGCTGGCTTCGGCGGCGGCGCTCGCGCCCGCCTTCCTCGGCATGGAGCTCGGGCGGCGGATCCGCCTCGCGGTCTCGCCGCTGGTGTTCCGGCGCGCCTTCTTCGCCGGGCTCGCTTTGCTCGGCGCCTACATGCTGGCGCGCGGGTTCGGCTGAACCGCCCTCACTCGGAGAGGCGGTGGATGTCGTGCACCACGATGCCGATGGTATCGTCCGGCTTCTTCAGCCAGTCGCCCCGGCGCAGGGTCTTCACGGTGTCCTCATAGCCGGTCTGCCAGTGGTCGCGCATGGAGGCGGTGGAGAATTCGTAGTCCTTGAATTCCCGCTCGTAGGCCTTTTCCTGGTAGATCAGGTGGCAGATGTTGACCGGGCCGGACGAGCTGTAGTCCTCGATCAAAGCGAGGTCGTCTTCCGTGCGCAGCTGCTCGGGAATGCGCTGGAGCGCGTCATAGAGCTTCTGGCGCAGCTCCTGCACCCGGCGGAAGACATCGGTGGTGTAGCGGGTGCGGCTGGAATAGCTGATGTCCTTCTGCCGCTCCGAGACGTCGAACATGTCGCGGGGCAGCGGCCCGCGGGCGCTGAACAGGTCCACCTGGAACACCAGCGCGCTGGGATGGTCCGGCTGGTCGAGCAGGAACTGCAGCGGCGTGTTGGAGACGACACCGCCGTCCCAGTAATGTTCGCCGTCGATCTTCACCGCCGGGAAGCCCGGCGGGAGCGCGCCCGAGGCCATCACGTGCTCGGGGCCGATGATGTGCTCCTTGTTGTCGAAATAGATGAAGTTGCCGGTGCGCACGTTCACCGCCCCCACCGAGAAGCGCTTCTCGCCGGAATTGATGCGGTCGAAGTCCACCAGCCTCAGCAGCGTGTCGCGCAGGGGCGCGGTATCGTAGAAGGAGGTGGCGCCGGTCGCCCCGGCGGGCACCAGCCAGGGATTGGGAAAGCGCGGCTCGAAGAAGCCGCGCTGGCCCTGAACGATGGTGCGGGCGGCGGAGAACTGGTTGCGCCACTGGCGGAAGATGTCCCCTTCCAGGTTCAGAGGGATGAGCCGCGGCGAGGTGATGGTCTCCCAGAACTCCCGCAGCCTCGTCACCCGGTCCGCCGGCGCGTTGCCGGCGATGATGGCCGAGTTGATGGCGCCGATGGACACGCCGGAGATCCAGTTGGGATCGCAGCCCACCTCGTGCAGCGCCTCGTAGACGCCGGCCTGGTAGGCACCGAGCGCACCACCGCCCTGGAATACCAGGGCGATGCGCTTGTATTCGTTGATGGTGTCGCACAGGCCGGGGGGCAGCTGATTGGCGCGAAGTGTCATGGACCTTGCCTCTCGCAATCCGGCGGAATGCCCGTCTCGCCGGAGAACCACATGGCGCGTGGCGTCACGCGCGGGTTTCACTCTCAAGCCCGATGCCGGACCCGCCCGATGCCTGAGGGCTGGTCCGGTTTCGCGGCTTCAGCCCTCGCCGTCCTTGAGATAGTCGTAGATCACCTCGCCCATGCCGAGGGTCAGGTCCGCCTTGACGTGCAGGGCGGAGATCACCTCCAGCACCGGAAGCTGCGAGACGTTGCACAAGGCGTGGGGGAACAGGCCGAGGGCGCCCGGGCCGGTCCAGCACTCCTTCAGCGTGACGTCTTCCAGGAAGTAGCGCACCAGCTCGCAGATGCGCGGCTTGGCGTCCACGTCCGGGATGATCTTGAGCAGGAAGCTCGGCGTCAGCAGCGCAGCGAGCACCTTCTCCTTGTCGCAGGCCACGTGCTTGTAGCCCATGGTGGCGGAGGCGCAGAGCACGCTGCCATAGTGCAGCGTGCCCACCAGCGTGTCCTTTTCCACCACCAGCTTGGGATTGGCGAACTTCTTGGGAAAGCCCCACAGCTCGCGGCCGCCGGCGATGGGGCTCTCGTCGTCGAGATACATGGAGTGGACATAGCCGCCCTCCACGCCCTGGAACTTCACCGGGATCACCTGTCCGGTCTCGGTATAGTCGCCGAAGCCGGTGGAATCCGGCATGCGGATGAATTCGTATTTCACGATCGGCTCGACGATCTCGAGCGGCTCCGGCACCACCTTCTCCAGCGCGGCAGGGTCCGTGCGGTAGGTGATGATCATGTATTCGCGATCGATGAAGCGGTAAGGCCCGGGCGGGTAGGAGGGGTTCACGAGCGGCATCGAATAGGCGGTGCGGCGAACGTCGGCGATCTTCATCGGCGTTTCTCGTGCTCCGTGGCCCGCTTCGCATCTGCGAACGGGTGGCGCCACGTTAGTGCGCGCGCGGGCGCGTGAAAAGCGCTTCCGTGGGCGCTGCCGCGCAAATCTCCGCCGGCCTGCCGCGGGCGCGCCTGCGGGCCGCAGGGGGCCGGCGTGCGGTTGCGGATCAGAAGGCGAGCAGGCCGCCCCTGCCGCCCTGCGTGCCGAAGGCCACGGCCCCGCCGGACGGGTGCCAGCCCATGGCGCTCACGGGGTCGGAATCCGGGGCGCGCAGGAGAATCTCGGCGCCGTCGGTGATGCGCACCATCATCACCATCCCGTCCTCGTAGCCGATGCCCACCACCGGGTCCTTGGGGTGGGGCGCCACCACGGTGACGCGGGTGGTGGG
>NZ_JAIVFN010000073.1 GCF_030015065.1 Xanthobacter autotrophicus
CTCCCAACCCTCCCCCGCCAGCGGGAGAGGGCTCTGGCGGCGCGCCCGCCCGTCTCAGAGCTTCCCGTCGGCGGCGAGCGCCATCCAGGTGTCGACGAAGCGGAACTTCACGTTCTTCGCGTCGCCCAGCACCTTGCCGTCGGCGAGCGCGATACCCACCGCGTCGGCGGACTTGGCGTTGGAGCCGAGCAGGTTCTTCTCGAACAGGAACTTGCGCACCCGGTCCATGGTGGTGCCCACTTCCGGCGAGCGCACGAACGCCACCGCCTCCGGCGCCTTGGCGAACAGGCGGGTGGCGGCGAGCTGGCTGTCGAAGCCGGCAAGGTCCGAGCCGGAGGCCTTGCCCATGGCAGCCCGCGCCGCCTTGCCGGCGTCCGTGTCGGCGGTGAACAGGGCCGTGGTCTCGTACCAGATGCCGGCCAGCGCCTTGCCGAAGTCCGGGTTGTCCTTGAGCGTGTCGGAGTTCGCGACCATCAGGTCCATGATCTCGCCGGGGATCTTGGATGAGTCGAACACGTTGTGGGCGGTCTTGTCGGCGAGGATCTCGGACACCAGCGGGTTCCAGGTGACCACGGAGGTCACGTCCTTGGTCTTGAAGGCGGCGACCATGTCGGCGTCGGAGGTGTTCACCACCTTCACGTCGCGCTCCTTCAGCTTGATGCTCTCCAGCGCGCGGGCCAGCAGATAGTGGGAGACCGAGAACTCCACCAGGTTCACCTTCTGGCCCTTGATGGCCGAAAGCTCCTTCTTGCCCTTCAGGATTACCGCGTCATTGCCGTTGGAGAAGTCGCCGACGATGACGGCGGTGGTGTCCACGCCGCCGGCGGCGGGCACGGAGAGGGCGTCCATGTTGGTGACGGTGAGGGCGTCGAAGGCGCCGGCGGTGTACTGGTTGATGCTCTCCACATAATCGTTGAACTGCACGACTTCGATCTTGATGCCGTACTTGTCGGCCCACTTCTTCACGATGCCGGCGTCATTGGCGTAGCCCCACGGCATCCAGCCCACATAGATGGACCAGGCGACCTTGAAGTCCTTCTTGGGCGCGGCGGCGGCCGGCTGGGCGGCGAGGGCGAGGCCCGCCACGGCGGCGGCGCCGAGGGCGCGGGCGGCAAGGGATTTCAGGCGGTGGGCTGAGAACGAGAACGGAGTGCGCATGCTATTCCCCTTCGCTACGGATTAATTCACGTAATACGATTGGGAATTGGCGAGACCCGAGTGCCGCCAATTCCTTGGCCACTGAGGTCTCCCGGGCTTTTGTCCCGCCGTGCACCCGCTCCGGATGTCTCCCGGAGCGGTGGCAGCTCTCGGACCAGCGCACCCCGCAGGATGCCGGAACCCTAGCCACCAACTCGAACTCCTTCAAAGCAATCACCGTGCCAATATTCGTATTTTGGAAAATCAAATGGTTAGCTTGTCCGGCGGCAGCAAGGCTGCGTGCCGGGTGGGCATGATGTGGTTAGAATTTAATCATTTATATCCCGACTGCTACACATTGCATGCATGTGCGGAGGCGGTGGATCTGCCGCACGCCTCGCTTGCCGCCTGCCGCTTGCCGCTTGCGGCGCAGGGGGGCCTTGCGCCCAAGTCGGCCGGGGGCCGCGTTCGGCCCTCGCCATTCGCCAGGGCGTGCGGTAAGCGGCTGTCGACGACGGAAGGACGCGCGGCATGAAGATCATGGTGGGACTGGTGGCGACGGTTGTGGTCTGTGCGGCGCTCTACATCGCCGGCACGCTGATCGCGCCGGTGGCGTTCGCGCTGTTCGTCATCGCCGTGGTCTATCCCCTCAAGGCCGCGCTGGCGCGGCGCCTGCCCGATCTCGTCGCGGTGCTGGCCACCCTGGTGGTCACGCTCGTCGTCGTGGGCGGGGTGTCGTCCGTGGTGGTGTGGGGCTTCAGCCATGTGGCGGCCTGGGTGTTCCAGAACACCGCCCGCTTCCAGGCGCTCTATGGCCAGGCCGCCGAATGGCTGGAGGGCCACGGCTTCGTCCTCGCGGGCCTGTGGGCCGAGCATTTCGACGTGCGCTGGCTGCTGCGCCTGTTCCAGGACCTGTCCGGCCGCCTGCAGGGGCTGGCGAGCTTCCTCGTCTTCACCTTCATCTACGTGCTGCTCGGCCTCCTGGAGGTGGATGCCGCGAAAAGCCAGGTGCTGCGCCTCAGCCGCTCCGGGCGCGCGCCCCACCTGCCGGCGGCCCTCGCGGATACGGCGGCCAAGCTGCAGAAATACATGGCGGTGCGCACGCTCATGAGCATCGCCACCGGCGCGGTGGTGTGGGTGTTCACGCTGACCGCCGGGCTGGAGCTGGCGCTCGCCTGGGGCGCCATCGCCTTCGCCATGAACTACATCCCCTTCATCGGCCCGTTCGTGGCGACGCTCCTGCCCACCCTGTTCGCCCTCGCCCAGTTCGAATCCTGGGAGATGGCGCTGTTCGTGTTCGTGTGCCTGAACGTGATCCAGTTCCTGTCCGGCTCCTATCTGGAGCCCCGCCTCGCCGGCAAGGCGCTGGCGGTGTCGCCGTTCCTGGTGCTGTTCTCGGTGTTCTTCTGGGCCTTCCTGTGGGGCATTGCCGGCGCCTTCATCGGGGTGCCGATCCTGATCGCCGTCCTCACCATCTGCGCCCACCAGCCCTCCGCGCGCCATGTGGCGGAACTGCTGTCAGGCCAGACGGTTCCGGAGCAGGCGTGAGCCCGAGCCCGCGCCGCGCCTGAGCGTCGGCCCTCAACAGCATTATCGTGCGGGGGGCAGGCCTGCCGCCACCCGCTCGGCGAGATAGGGGAAGAAGGGG
The DNA here is from genome assembly GCF_030015065.1 of Xanthobacter autotrophicus. Taxonomy (GTDB): domain Bacteria; phylum Pseudomonadota; class Alphaproteobacteria; order Rhizobiales; family Xanthobacteraceae; genus Xanthobacter; species Xanthobacter autotrophicus_D. The sequence continues at coordinate 2,786 of NZ_JAIVFN010000073.1, forward strand.
TTGGAGGACATGCGCACCAGCATGTCCACATTCACCACCAGCGACCCGTATTCCCCCCGCGCGGCGATATCCCCGAGCCGGATGCCGAAGTTGTCGGCGAGGTCCGGCTCCAGCCCGTAGAGCCCGTCGAAGAGCGGGAACGGGATCGCCACATGGGACAGGGAATAGACATCGTCCGGATAGGCGACCGAGAGCGGGCGGGCCGTCTCCCCGGTGGCGTTGGCGAGGGTCTCGCGCACCTCCATGGCCTGCGTGATGGTGGAGGCGTTGGCGATCACCGCCGTGCGGAAGCGCCGCGGCGCGGGCGGCAGCAGGCGGGAGAGGGCGGTGCCGGCATTGACCGTCAGAAGCTCCTCGAACTGCCCGCCGCGGTTGATGTCGAACAGCACCAGCTCGCTGCCATTGTCGTCGAGGCGGGCATGCAGCTCGTCGATGACGGCGCGGGTGCTCACCGTGTGGTCCAGCACCGACTGGAAGGTGAGCACCGGGGCGAGGCCCGAGAGCCGCCCCGAGCGCGAATGGCGCGTGATGTTCTCTTGCAGGGCCTGGGTCAGGAGGAAGGACTGGCGCGCCGCATGCACGGGGAATGAATTGTACTTGAAGGGGTTGAACTCGGGGATCAGGCTCAGCCACGCCGCCTTGGCGAACGCCGGGAAGATGGCCGGCAGGCCTGCGAGGCCGGCGAAGCGCGCGAATTCCGTCACCCCCACCATGGGCGACATCAGCACGATGCGGGAGGGGGCCACCAGCGACGGGTCGTCCAGCGCATCCAGCGCATGCATGAGCGCCAATGCGCCGCCGTTGGAATAGCCGACGATGTGCACCGGCTTGTCCGGTCCCACCCGCCGGCGCGCCTCGCGCATGGCGAGGCGGGTGGCGGCGATCCAGTCCTCGTAATCGGTCTCGGTGAGGGCGCCGGGCACCGTGCCGTGGCCGGGCAGGCGCAGCGCGATGGCGATGAAGCCGTGATCGGCATAGAGCTTCGCCAGGTGGCGATGGCTGTAAGGCGAATCGGTGAGGCCGTGCAGGAACACCGCCGCCCCCTCCGGCGCGCCCTTGGGCTCCAGCACATAGGTGCGGTTGAAATCCCGGGCGAAGCGGCCCGGATAGATGGGGCTGGCGTCAAAGTAGCGGTTGAAACGCACGCGGTCGGCAGGGTCGAGCTTCCGTGTGACCTCGCCGCGCACGGCGGTGAAGGCCTTGTCCTCGGCCTGGAGGTACTGGGCAAGGTCGGCCTTCGCCAGTTCGCTGCGGCTGAGTTCCGGTGGCACGAAGGTGTGCCAGGGCTCCAGCGGCGGGCCGCGCTGGCTGTCCACCGCCCGCACCACGAAGATGGTGAGGACAACGGCGGCCGCCAGCAGGGCGAAGAGTTTCACCGCGCGCTTCGATCCCCGCCACAGCGAGCCGAAAATCCTCATGTGCTGTCGTCCCCCTGCCGCCTGCGGCGGTGCAGGGAGCCTATAGGCCGCCGAGGCGCCAGGGCAAAGGTGAAGCCGTGCCGGATCGCCCGCCGCCGGGGAGCGGCGCGGCAGCGGACGCGGCGTCGCGGCCCACCTTTGCCCCTTGAAGGGCGGTGGCGTGATCGCTATGTGCGCTCTACGCCAGAAAGGCAGTATCGCCATGGAAAACCTGAAACTCATCGCCCTCGACGACGAGGATCTCGCGATCTTTTCCGCCCATCTGCAGGATGCGGTGGTGAAGACCGCCGACATGGGGTTCCTGCCGCGCCTGCAGCGCTTCGCCATGGTGCTGAACCGGTTCGACTGGGACCAGCAGGTCTGCGCCAACGAAACCGTGCGCCGGCGCACCGGCCTGCATTTCGAGCGGGTGCGCGACGTGAAGTGCCGCAACATGGAGGAGGCGCGCCGCACCGGCGTGCTCAATCTCCTCGCCGTCACCTTCATTCCCGGCGAGGCGCCTTCGGGCTTCGTGCTGCTCACCTTCTCGGGCGGCGCGGAAGTGCGGCTCGAGGTGGAGTGCATAGAGGCCGGTATGCGGGACCTCGGGCCCGCCTGGGGCTGCACCCATGCGCCCAAGCACCCGGTGCCCGAAGAGGTGCCGGAAACCAAGGATTCCGCCGCTTGAGCGCGGCCACGGACACGCGGGAACGCCGTGCCGCCGGCGCGGCACGGTGACCGCGGGGCTTCCCTCGCGGGCGAACCTGCTCTAGCAAGGCGCCATGCCGATCCGCCTCACTACCGAACAACCCGACTTTTCCGAGCGCTTCACCCACTTCCTCGGCTCCAAGCGCGAGGCGTCGGTGGACGTGCAGGACCAGGTGGCCGCCATCATCGCCGACGTGCGCGCGCGGGGCGACGACGCCCTTATCGACCTGTCGCGCACCTTCGACCGGGTGGACCTCGAAAAACTGGGTCTGCGCGTCACCGACGCGGAGCTGGACGCGGCCCTCGCCTCCATCCCGGACGAGACCCGCGAAGCCCTCGCCTTCGCCAAGGCGCGCATCGAATCCCATCACGCCCGCCAGAAGCCGGCCGACGACACCTATCGCGACGCCGCCGGCGTGGTGCTCGGCCACCGCTGGACCAGCGTGGACGCGGTGGGGCTTTACGTGCCCGGCGGCACGGCGGCCTATCCCTCGTCCGTGCTCATGAATGCCGTGCCGGCCAAGGTCGCCGGCGTGCCGCGCATCGTCATGGTGGTGCCGGCGCCGGATGGCGAGATTGCCCCCCTGGTGCTGGCGGCGGCGCGCCTTGCCGGCGTCCACGAGGTCTATCGCGTGGGCGGCGCCCAGGCGGTGGCGGCCCTGGCCTATGGCACGCAGAGCATCCAGCCGGTGGACAAGATCGTCGGCCCCGGCAACGCCTATGTGGCGGCCGCAAAGCGGCAGGTGTTCGGCAAGGTGGGCATCGACATGGTGGCCGGCCCCTCCGAGGTGCTGATCCTCGCCGACGCGGACGCCAGCGCCGACTGGATCGCCGCCGATCTCCTCGCCCAGGCCGAGCACGACACCGCCGCCCAGTCCATCCTCATCACCGATTCGCCCGAGCTGGCGGACCAGGTGGAGAAGGCGGTGGAGGGCATGCTGGCGACCTTGCCGCGCGTGGCCATCGCCTCCGCCTCGTGGCGCGACCATGGCGCCGTCATCCTGGTGCCGGACCTCGCCTCGGCCATTCCGCTGGTGGACCGTATCGCGCCCGAGCATCTGGAGATCCACGCGGCCAATGCCGATGACCTCGCGGCAAAGGTGCGGCATGCGGGGGCGATCTTCGTCGGCGCCTTCACGCCGGAGGCCATCGGCGACTATGTGGGCGGCACCAACCACGTTCTGCCCACCGCCCGCTCGGCGCGCTTCTCCTCGGGCCTGTCCGTGCTCGATTTCATGAAGCGCACCTCGATCCTGAAGCTCGACGCCGGCGCGCTGGAACAGCTCGGGCCGGCGGCCGTGCGCCTCGCGGCGGTGGAGCGTCTGGACGCGCACGGGCGGTCTGTCTCCATCCGCACCAACAGATGACCGGAAGGACGAGGCGATGAGCGACACGCCGGATGCCCGCCCGTCGGCCCGCCTCAGCGCGGTGACCCTCGACGATGCCTCCATCGGCCATTCCAGCGCGGACATCGAGCACGAGCGCGCCACTGCCATCTGGGACCTCATCGAGGACAACAGCTTCGCCCCGTGCGGCGACCCGGGGCAGGGGCCCTACGCGTTGCACATCTCGCTCATGGAAAGCCGCCTGGTTCTGGACATCAAGCGCGAGAGCGGCGAGCAGGTGGTGCAGCACCACCTCTCCCTCACCCCCTTCCGCAAGGTGGTGAAGGACTACTTCCTCGTCTGCGAGAGCTATTACAACGCCATCCGCTCCGCGTCGCCGAGCCAGATCGAGGCCATCGACATGGGCCGGCGCGGGCTTCACAACGAGGGCTCGACGCTGCTGCGCGAGCGCCTCGTGGGCAAGGTGGAGCTGGATTTCGACACCGCGCGGCGCCTGTTCACGCTCATCTGCGCCCTGCACTGGAAAGGCTGAGCGACCATGGAGCCCCCTGCGGCACCAAAGCGCTCGGCGCGGCCGCAATCGGTTCTCTTCATGTGTGGGCAGAACGTGGTGCGCTCGGTGATGGCGCAGGCGTTGGCCAAGCACCTGTTCGGCAAGTCGATCTATGTGGCCTCGGCCGGCGTGATCGCGGGCGAGGCGGACCCCTTCGTCACCGCGGTGCTGGAGGAGATCGGTCTCGACGTGAAGAAGCATCGGCCGCAGAGCGTGGAGGATCTCGAGGAATATGAAGGCCTCAGCTTCGACCTCGCCATCACCCTCTCGCCGGATGCCCATCACCGCGCGCTGGAACTGACCCGCACCAACGCCCTTGGCGTGGAATACTGGCCCACCCCCGATCCCACGGGCGAGGGCGGCAACCGCGAGCAGCGCCTCGATGCCTACCGCGCCGTGCGCGACGAACTGGAGCAGCGCATCCGCGCCCGGTTCCGCCAGCCCTGACGCCAGTCCACCAGCCCGCGCGACGCTTGAGCGAGAAGATCCCGGATGCGCAGCATCCTGGGGATCGCAGGAAGATCACGCCCGCCGCCGGACGTGGGGAAGCGGCGGCGGGCGCGCTGTCGCGGCGGAGCTACACCACCAGCGACAGAAGCATGATGAGGGCGAGGGCGACCACCGACAGGATCGTCTCCATGGCGGTCCAGGTCTTGAAGGTCTCCTCCACCGTCATGTTGAAATACTGCTTCACCAGCCAGAAGCCGGCATCGTTGACATGGGAGAGCACCACCGAGCCGGCGCCGGTGGCGAGCACCAGCAGCTCGCGGTTGACCCCGGGGGTGAGCGCGATGACCGGGGCGACGATGCCGGCCCCGGTGATGGTCGCCACCGTGGCCGAGCCCGTGGCCACCCGGATCACCGCCGCCACCAGCCAGGCGAGGAGGATGGGCGAGACGTGGGCCTGCACCGCCATATGGCCGATGACGTCACCCACGCCGCTGGCCACCAGCATCTGCTTGAAGCCGCCGCCGGCGCCGACGATGAGGATGATGCCCGCTACCGGCAGCAGGCTGTCGTTGAGATGGTTGACGATGACTTCGCGCGAGAAGCCGCGGGCGCTGCCGAAGGTATAGAGTGACAGCAGCAACGCGGCGAGCAGCGCGGTGATGGGGTGGCCGATGAGGTCCAGCCAGGAGCGCACCGGATGGCCGGCGGCGAAGGTCACGTCGGCGAAGGCCTTCAGCAGCATCAGCACCACCGGCAGCAGGATGGTGACGAGGGTGACGCCGAAGCCGGGCAGGGTGTGGGTGCGCGTATCCTGCACGAACTGGGCGACCAGCTCCGGCGAGGCATGGCCGGGAATGCGCCGGGAGATCAGGGAGCCGAAGATGGGGCCGGCGACGGCGGCGGCGGGCAGGCCGACGATGAGGCCGTAGAAGATGGTCTTGCCGATGTCGGCGCCGAACACGCCCACCGCCAGCAGCGGGCCGGGATGGGGCGGCACCAGGCCATGCACCGCCGAGAGGCCCGCCAGCAGCGAGATGCCCACCTTCACCAGCGACACGCCGGAGCGGCTCGCCACGATGAAGACGAGGGGGATGAGCAGCACGAAGCCGATCTCGAAGAACAGCGGAATGCCCACCAGGAAGGCTGCGAGCATGATGGCCCAGTGCACGCGCTCCTTGCCGAAGGCGTCGATGAGGGTCTGGGCGATCTGGTCCGCGCCGCCCGATTCGGCCATGAGCTTGCCCAGCATGGTGCCGAGGCCAAGCACGATGCCGACGAAGCCGAGCACGCCGCCGAACCCGTCCTGGAAGGACTTCATGACGAGGTCCACCGGCATGCCGGAACTGAGGCCCAGGAATCCCGCGGCCAGGATCAGGGCCACGAACGGGTGAATCTTGAAACGGGTGATGAGGACGATGAGACCGATGATGGTCACCGCCGCATCCAGAAGAAGAAAAGTGTCCTTGCTCATGCCCAGCATGCGCTCCTCACAACATATTTGAAACACAGGGAAATGCTCTGCTTGCCCCGATCTGCCGCCGCGCCTTGGCCGCCGTGCGCGGCCCGGCGAAGGGCGGATCGGAAGTGACGCAAGCCAAGATAGCGCTATCTTAACGGGAAAAAGCCCGCTCTGCGTCCGTGACCCGGGGCCGGGCCGAGGGCGTGCGGCAGGCAGGAAGAGTGGGTTAGAGGGCCTCCCTCACAGGATGGCCGGCGGGTATCCTGACGCCCGGATGGGCCGTGTCAGCGCCGAAGACGGCCGGCACGCGCCACCACTCCACAACCTGCCTAGCCATCTCGGGCAAGGGCAGTGTGGCGTCCAGGGTCAGTGTCAATGCTTCGCCGCATGGGCGCTCCAGCGTCGCGAACTGACTCTCGATCAGGCTCGCGGGCATGAAATGTCCGGGCCGTTCCGCCACGCGGCGGGCCGCCGTCTCGCGGGTCAGGTCGAGGAAGACGAAGCCGAGGCCGGGCACGGCCGCGCGCAGGGCCTCGCGATACTGGCGCTTCAGCGCCGAGCAGGTCAGGACCGGCCGGGCATCCTCGCCAATGGCGCGCGCCATCTCTTCGCCCAGTCGCGCCAGCCATCCGGCCCGGTCTTTGTCGTCCAGCGGAATGCCGGCGGACATTTTCGCGATGTTGGCTTCGGGATGGAAACTGTCGCCCTCGATCAAGCGCGCGCCGGCAAGCGCCGCCACGGCCGCGCCGACGCTGCTCTTGCCGCAGCCGGACACGCCCATCACCACAAGGGCTGCAATGCCATCGCCCATCTTCGTCCCCCGCCGTGCGCCCTTGAGCCGGTGTCGTGCGGCACCCGATTAGACAGCGCTGTCTCAGATCGGCCGAAGCATAGGTGCCATGCACTTCGCAACCATTGACCTTAAGTCGAGTAAGCCCCTAGAGCGCGATCCGAGCAAATGGAATCAATTTGCTCGGTGAATCGCCCTCTAAACTCAAGAAAGAGAACGCGTTGTCCGATCAGCTTGCGATGCAAGCAGATCGGCGCGTGCTCTAGTCTCCACGGATCAAGTGCTCACATGACTGTGGAGCGCGCAATTTTCTTGCTTGATGCCGCCAAGATAGCGTTATCTTATGCGCTTCCATCGGCAGCTATCAAGCGGAAATCGCTTCCATGTCCCCACGGTCTTCGGACGGGCCGTCCGGCGGTTCCTCTCGCGGGTCGCGTGCCAGCGGCCGCCCGACCCTCGCGGAGCTCGCCCGGATCGCCGGCGTGTCGCCGATCACCGCGTCGCGCGCGCTGCGGGGCGTCGCAAGCGTCGATCCCGATCTCGCGCGGCGCGTGCGGGAGGCGGCGGCAGCGCTCAATTATGTCGCCAACCCCGCGGCCCGAACCCTCGCCTCCGCCCACAGCGATGCGGTGGCGGTGCTCATTCCCTCCCTCTCCAACCTTTTGTTCATCGACACGCTGGAGGCGATCCACGACGTGCTCATGCCGCGCGGCCTGGAGGTGCTGATCGGCAATTTCCACTATTCGCCGGAGGAAGAGGAGAAGCTCGTCCGCAACTACCTCGCCTACCAGCCGCGCGGGATCCTGCTGACCGGCCTGGAGCAGACTCCCGCCACGCGGAGCCTGTTGAAGGCGAGCGGCATTCCGGTGGTCTACATGATGGAGCTGAGCCGGGAGGCCGGGCTTCACTGCGTTGGCTTCTCCCAGGAGGAGTCCGGCGCGGCGGTGGCGCGTCACCTGCTCGCACGGGGCCGGCGGCATCTCGCGTACGTGGCCGCGCAGCTCGATCCGCGCGCCCTCGAACGCGGGCTCGGCTTCCAGCGTGTACTGGCGGCGGAGCGCGAGGTGCGGCCCCCGGTCTGGCTGTCGGTGCCGGAGCCGTCGTCGGTGGCGCTTGGCGGCGAACTCTTCGTGCGCCTGCTGGAGGCCTACCCCGACATCGACGGCATCTTCTTCTGCAACGACGACCTCGCCCAGGGCGCTATCTTCGAGGCGACGCGACGGCAGGTCCCTATTCCCGGCCGGGTTGCCGTGGTGGGCTTCAACGATCTGCCGCTTTCGGCCCACATGGCGCCGCGCCTCACCTCCATCCGCACCCCGCGGGCCAAGGTCGGGGAGGCGGCGGCGCGCCGGCTGGTCGCCCTCATGGAGGGCGACTGCCGCGCCGAGCCGGCGATTGATCTCGGCTTCGAGCTGGTGGAGCGGGAGAGCAGCTGAGCTGCTGTTCCTTGCCGGTGGCCCTGTGCAAATGAAGAAAGGCGGCCGTGCGGCCGCCTTTCTCAGTTCAGGATGCCGGTCCGCTCAATTGTCGAGGAACGACCGGAGCTTGCGCGAGCGCGAGGGGTGCTTGAGCTTGCGCAGCGCCTTCGCCTCGATCTGGCGGATGCGCTCGCGCGTCACCGAGAATTGCTGACCCACCTCTTCCAGCGTGTGGTCGGTATTCATGCCGATGCCGAAACGCATGCGCAGAACCCGTTCTTCGCGTGGGGTGAGGGAGGCCAGCACCCGCGTGGTGGTCTCGCGCAGATTGCTCTGGATCGCCGCGTCGATGGGCAGGATGGCGTTCTTGTCCTCGATGAAGTCGCCGAGGTGCGAATCCTCCTCGTCGCCGATGGGCGTTTCGAGGGAGATGGGCTCCTTGGCGATCTTCAGCACCTTGCGCACCTTCTCCAGCGGCATGCCGAGCTTCTCGGCCAGCTCCTCGGGTGTGGGCTCGCGGCCGATCTCGTGCAGCATCTGCCGGCTCGTGCGCACGATCTTGTTGATCGTCTCGATCATGTGCACGGGGATGCGGATGGTCCGCGCCTGGTCGGCGATGGACCGGGTGATGGCCTGCCGGATCCACCACGTGGCGTAGGTGGAGAACTTGTAGCCGCGCCGGTACTCGAACTTGTCCACCGCCTTCATGAGGCCGATATTGCCTTCCTGGATCAGGTCCAGGAACTGCAGGCCGCGGTTGGTGTATTTCTTGGCGATGGAGATGACGAGGCGCAAATTGGCCTCCACCATTTCCTTCTTGGCCTGGCGGGCTTCCTTCTCGCCCTTCTGCACCATCTGCACGATCTTGCGGAACTCGGCGATCTCCAGCCCGGTCTCGGTGGCGAGGCCATGGATGTCGCCGCGCAGGTCGCGGATGGTGTCCTTCTCGTGGGCGACGAAGCCCTTCCAGCCCTTGGAGCCGAGCTTGGAGACGCGCAGCACCCACTTGGGGTCCAGCTCCGAGCCCATATAGTTCTTGAGGAAGTCGTCGCGGGTGACGCCATAGCTGTCGGCGAGGCGCAAGAGGCGGCCCTCGAGCCCCACGAGGCGCTTGTTGATCTCGTAGAGCTGCTCCACCAGGGCGTCGATGCGGGCCTGGTTGAGCGACAGGCTCTTCACGTCGGTGACCAGCTCTTCCTTGAGCTTCTTCGCCTTGCGCTCCTGCGCCGGCGAGAGGGTCTCGTTCTTGAGCTTGGATTCGACGTTCTGGTCCTGCAGGCGGCGCAGCTTGGTGTAGGACGAGGCGATGCTGTCGAAGGTTTCCAGTACCTTCGGCTTGATCTCCGCCTCCATGGCGGCGAGCGACATGGAGTTTTCCATGTCGTCCTCGTCGCCTTCCGGGCCGGGGGCGTCGCCGAGCAGGCCGTCCTCGCCCGCCTCGGGGGCGAGCGCGGCCTCCTCGCCCAGGGCCGCGGGCGGGTTCTTGCCCTCGGGGCCGGCATAGGTGGCTTCGAGGTCGATGATGTCGCGCAGCAGCACGCGGCCCTCGGTGAGCTCGTCGCGCCAGATGATGATGGCCTGGAACGTCAGCGGGCTCTCGCACAGGCCGGCGATCATGGCCTCGCGGCCGGCCTCGATGCGCTTGGCGATGGCGATCTCGCCCTCGCGGGACAGAAGCTCCACCGAACCCATCTCGCGCAGGTACATGCGCACCGGATCGTCGGTACGCTCGGCCGGCTCGGACTTGGTCTCCGAACGCGCGACGGCGCGCGGGGCGGCCTCGGTGAGCTCGCCGCCCTCCGCCTCCTCCGGCTCGTCGGGAGTCTCGGTTTCCTCGCCGCCCTCCTCGGCCTCGGCTTCCTCGGCCTCGATGACGTTGATGCCCATGTCGTTGAGCATGGCGAGGGTGTCCTCGATCTGCTCGGAAGTGACCTCCTCGGAGGGCATCACCTCGTTGAGCTGCTCGTAGGTCACATAACCCCGGCGCTTGGCATTCTTGATCATCTTCCGGACAGCGGCGTCGGAGAGGTCGAGCAACGGCCCGTCGGGCGCGTCGGTCTCCTTCTCGGGAGCCTCGGTCGCTTCGGAAGACTGCTTCGCCATAGACTTCTCCTGCGGATCCTGCTGAGTGGCAACAGCAGAACGGCGGCGCGGCGCCTCGGCCGTGCCACCTTTTGCCTTTGCGCCCGGGAGCGGCTTTTTTGACGCCATCCCGTTAAACCAGCCTGAACGCACTTCCAACCCCAATGGTTGATGCGCTAGGCTCCCTTTCATCCTGCTTCGCTTCCAATGTGGCCACTATGGGGTGGCCTGCGCCGGAAAGCGAAAAAAGTGCGGTTCCCGCCCCGAACACTGCCTGTTCAAAGCGAGCGCGCCGCACCCCGGCCCGATGACGCACCGAAACCTTCCACCAACGCCTCGGTCCCGTCCAGCGCCGAAAGACGCTCGCGGACATCCCGAAGCCAGGCGAAATTGGCCTCGCTGGGATCCTCTCCCAGGCTGCGTTCGGCCTCCTTCAACTCTCTAGATAGCGCGTGGGCCTTGCGATGCAAGGCCGTGCGCTGGTGCCACCAGAGCCGGACATCCGCTTCTGCGGTATCAGGATATGCCGGCCAGTCGTGCCGGGGGTTGGCGAGGGCCTTCACGCGGCGGGTGAGGGCATCGAGGTCGGCCCGCCCCAGGCGCTCGGCAAGGGCATCCGCATCGAGCCCTTCGAGGTGCGACTCGACCAGGATACGCCTCAGGCGGTCGGCCTCCGGATTGGCGAAGGGCAGGCTCGCCACCTCCTCGCCGGCTTCGTCCAGCAGGAAGATGTGGTTGATGAGGCAGAAGAGCAGCAACGCCTCGTTGCGCGGCAGGGCCGCCATCGGTCCCAGCACCAGCGCGCTGCGCGCGATCTCGGTGCCGCGCGGCACCAAGGGCGGGGGCAGGGGGGCGGAGCGGCGTCCGCCGCCGGGCTGCCAGCTCTCGCGCCGGCTTCGCCCCGCATTGCGATCCTGCGGCGAGACGAGGGCGTTGAAGCGGCCGAGCAATTCCTGCCGGTAGTGCTTGCGCACCGTCTCGTCGGCAATGGCGGACACCACTTCGCCGAGGCGGGCCTCCAGCGCGGCCCGGCGCTCCGGCGTATCGAGGGAGGCGGCCTCGCTCTCGCGCGCCCACAGCTCGGCCACCAGCGGCCGCGCCTGGGCCAGCACGCTGTCCATGGCCTCGCGGCCCGAGCGGCGGATGAGGTCGTCGGGGTCCTGCCCCTCCGGCAGAGTGGCGAAAGCGAGGCTGCGCCCGGCCTTGAGGTGCGGCAAAGCAAGGTCGAGGGCGCGATGGGCGGCGCGCCGACCGGCCTTGTCGCCGTCGAACAGCAGGAGGGGCTCTTCCGACATGCGCCAGAGCAGGTGCAGCTGCTCCTCGGTCAGGGCGGTGCCGAGCGGCGCCACGGTGGCGCCGAAGCCGGCCTCGGCCATGGCGATCACGTCCACATAGCCTTCCACCGCGATCACCCGCGCGCCCGACTGGGCGGCGGCGCGGGCAGCGGCGCCGTTATAGAGCAGCGATCCCTTGTGGAAGAGCGGCGTCTCCGGCGAATTGAGGTATTTCGCGGGAACATCCTTTTCCAGCGCGCGCCCGCCGAAGCCGACGATGCGGCCCTTGAGGTCGGTGATGGGAAACATCACCCGGTCGCGGAAGCGGTCATAGGGCACGGGAATGTCGGCGCCGGCGATCAGCAGGCCGGCCTCCACCATGTCCTCCACCGGCACGCCTTGCCTGCCCAGCGCTTCCTTGAGGTGGAACCGCTCCCCCGCCGCGTAACCCAGACCGAATCGCTTCTGGGTCGCGGGGCCGAGCTCGCGGTCTGCGAGGTAGCCCCGTGCCCTGGCGCCGAGGCGCGATTGCAGGGTCTCCTCGAAATGCCGGGCGGCCAGCGTCATGACCTCGAACAGGGTGTGCCGGCGCCGCTCCCTGGCGGCCGCCTCGGGCGTCTCCTGCGGCAGGGGCAGGCCGGCCATGGCGGCGAGCCGTTCCACCGCCTCGCCGAAGGGCACGCCCTCCGTCTCCATCAGGAAGTCGAACACGTCGCCGTGCTTGCCCGAGGAAAAGCAGTGGTAGAAGCCCTTCTGGTCGTTGACGAAGAAGGACGGCGTCTTCTCCGCGTTGAAGGGGGAGAGGCCGGCAAACTCGCGGCCCTGCTTCTTCAGCTTGACGCGACGGCCCACGACCTCCGACACGGGGAGGCGGGCGCGGATCTCGTCAAGGAAGGCGGGCGGAAAGCGCATGCGCGGTCTGTCCGGGCGGCCGGCCCATCCATTCGGATCGCCTCGCGGCGCTTCCGATCGTCTGCCGCCATTGCCGCCACAGTGTGAGGAGCGAGGGGTCTTGTAAAGCGCGCGCGTCCCTGCCCGCAAGCTTGCCGCCGGGCCGCCGGCATGCCGCTCAGGCGGTGGCCTCGCCGCGGCGCCGCAGGACCCAGGGCGCTTCGAACAGCCACGGTGCCCCCCGCTGGAGGGCGAGCCCGAGGACGAGGGAGGCGGGGAGCACCAGGGCGAAGATCAGATAGGGGTTCCCCGCAAGCCCGGACAGGCCGGTGGCCTCGAGGACGTTGACGAGATAGACGATCAGGATCTTGTGCAGCAGGTAGATGTAGATCGTGTTCCGGCCGATGAAGCCCATGGCGGCGCCGACTGGGGTTTGCGCCGTCGCCTGGCAGAACTGGCAGACGGTGAACAGGCCGAGGGCGCTGGCCGTCAGGGTGAGGACGGCGATGTATTCGAGGTGCTGGCCGAGGACGAGCAGGGTGAAGGCGAGGAACAGCGCCAATGTCACCGGCCACCATGCCTTGAGCCGCCGTGCATAGGTGTCCGCATAGGGATAAAGGTAGCCGCCGAGAATGAAGAAGAGGGGCAGGCGCTCCATGCGGGTCTGGAAGGTGAGGGGTTCCCATTGTCCGTCGTGGACGCTGATGGCGTAGACGATGAGCAGGGTGCCGATGACCAGGGGCTTCGGCAGGGGGCTGACCAGCTTGGCGAACACGAAGAGCAATGCCAGCGCGAATATGAACCAGAGATATTCCAGCGGATCTATGAAGTTCAAGAAATAGTCCGCGAATGTCGGTGGTGCTCCGTGCATCGTGTCTCTGACCACGACGATGGTGATGAAGAAAATAGTCATCCAGAGCGCGTAAATATAGTAATAATTGAATGCTCGGTCTGCCAGAAGGGTGCGCCAGCCGCTGTTGATCGCCTTGCCGGAGAAGAAACCGGCGGCGAAGAAGAACAGCGGCATGCGGACGAAAATCAGCAGGTTGTTGAGGGGCAGATCAATGCCCGCAGTATGCCACAGCACCACGAGGCAGATGCTGATCCCCTTGGCGCCATCCACCCACGCCGCCCTCTGGCGCAGCGGCGCGGACCGAAGGGGCGCGGGGCTCTCGCCGTCTGCCGTGCCGTGACGATCCATGCGCATCCAGCCCTCACGAAGGGACCGGATGCGCGCTCATGTGATCGATCCGGTCGTGGTGGCACGGGCCTGCCGCTCAATATGAGGTGGCGTCGGCCCTCACAACTCAGGGTCATCATAGTTCTGTTTTCGCGAAATGCGAATGACGTTGTGGCGCTGCACAATGCGCGCGTCATCCTCGCTATCCACAGGCCGGGACAGGCCCGGCCGAGGGGGGGGCTGCTGACACGGCCGTGGACCTCGGGGGCAACTCCGGCCGTTTCGCCGGGGCCGGGTCCGCTACCGGCCCTCGCCGTGGAATGCGGGCGCGCAAGTGGCCGCCCCCCGCGGCGGGGCGTCCGCGAAGACAATGCGCTAGGGTCCGGGCCGGATCCGCATGGAGCGTTCAGCCGGCGGCGGCGAGGGCTTCCTTCACCCAGCCGGATGCCTTGCCGAAGTCGATGGCGCCGGCATGACGCTCCTTCAGCACCGCCATGGTGCGACCCATGTCCTTGATGCCCTTGGCCTCGATCTCGGCGATGACGGCCTGGATGGCGGCACGGGTGTCGGCCTCGGAGAGCTGCTGCGGCAGGAAGGCCTGGATGTAGACGATTTCCTCGCGCTCCTGTTCGGCGAGTTCGGGTCGGCCGTTCTCGTCGTAGATCTTCGCGCTTTCCTCGCGCTGCTTGACCATCTTGGCGAGCAGGGCGCGCAGCTCGTCGTCGGTGAGGGGGTCCTTGCCGTGGCCGCGCTGCTCGATGTCGCGATCCTTGAGCGCCGCATTGATGAGGCGGAGCGTGGCGGTGCGGCGCTTTTCCTGGGCCTTCAGCGACTCTTTCAGGGCCGCATTGATGTCGTCACGAAGCACGGAACGTCGTCCTTGTTTGAATGATGAGCGAGATCGGGCGCGTGGGAGGCGGTGGGCAACGCCGGCCGGGCAGTGGCACGTCAAAGCTGCGGTCCGAGCCCGCCGGACGGGAAACGCCTGCCTGGCGCCCCGGCACCGCCGACGGAGGCTCTTTCCTCCGCGTTTCCTCGACCTTCGGGCGCCGCGATGCACAAATTCGCGCGCGTGACGCTGGAAACGCGGCGCGCGAGCCTCTATCTAGGCGATCCATGACCAACGAACAAGACCATGCCCCGACCGCCCCGGCCGAAGGCCGGGATGCGCGCACCGCTGCCGAAGGCTGGAGCGAGCCCAGGCCCACCGCCGTCCTCGTCCTCGCCGATGGAACGGTCCTTGAAGGATTCGGCATCGGCGCCGAGGCCCGGCTCGCCGGCGAGGTGTGCTTCAACACCGCCATCACCGGCTACGAGGAGATCCTGACCGATCCCTCCTATGCGGGACAGATCATCACCTTCACGTTCCCGCACATCGGCAATGTGGGGACCAACGAGGAAGACATCGAGACGGTGTCCATGGCCGCCGCCTCGGGCGTGCGCGGGGTGGTGCTGCGCACCGCCGTCACCGAGCCTTCCAACTACCGCGCCACCCGCCCCCTCGACGAGTGGCTGAAGGCGCGCGGCATTCCCGGCATCACCGGCATCGACACCCGCGCGCTCACCGCCCTCATCCGCGAGGCGGGCATGCCCAATGCGGTCATCGCCCATTCCGCCGACGGCGTGTTCGACATCGAGGCGCTGAAGGCCGAGGCGCGGGCCTGGCCTGGCCTCGTCGGCATGGACCTCGTGCCCGGCGTCACCTCCGCCCAGCGCTTCGGCTGGGACGAGACCACCTGGGAATGGGAAAAGGGCTACGGCCGCCAGGACGCGCCCCGGCACCATGTGGTGGCGGTGGACTATGGCGTGAAGCGCAACATCCTGCGCCTGCTGGCCCGCGCCGGCTGCAAGGTGACGGTGGTTCCGGCCACCGCCTCCGCCGACGACATCCTGGCCCTGAAGCCGGACGGCGTGTTCCTCTCCAACGGCCCCGGCGATCCGGCGGCGACGGGGGAATATGCGGTGCCGGTGATCCGCCAGATCATCGAGACCGGTGTGCCCACCTTCGGCATCTGCCTCGGCCACCAGATGATCGGCCTCGCGGTGGGCGGGCGCACGGTGAAGATGCATCAGGGCCACCACGGCGCGAACCACCCGGTCAAGGACCTCACCACCGGCAAGGTGGAGATCACCTCCATGAACCACGGCTTCGCGGTGGACCGGGAGACCCTGCCGAAGAATGCGGTGGAGACCCATGTCTCCCTGTTCGACGGATCGAATGCCGGCATCGCGCTGGCCGACCGGCCGGTGTTCTCGGTGCAGTACCACCCCGAGGCGAGCCCCGGCCCGCAGGACAGCCACTATCTGTTCGACCGCTTCGTCGAGATGATCGGCAAGCACAAGGCAGCCTGAGGGGCGCTCGCAGAGGCAAAAAGGCCGGCGCATGCGCCGGCCTTTTTATTTGTGAGGTGGCCGGATCAGTCCAGGAAGTTGCCGTGCTCGGCCACGTGGCGGGCGAGGCCCATGGTGTGCTCGCGCACCAGGCGCTCGGCGAGATCCGGATCGCGCTTCTCGATGGCTTCCACGATCTTCGTGTGATCCACGATGGAGCGCTGGGCGCGGTGATCCTGGCCGATGGTGACCTTGCGCACGCCGCGCATGTGCGGAAACAGGTTTTCCGTGGTCTCGGCGATGAGCTGGCATCCGGACATGCGGATGATGAGCTTGTGGAAGGCAAGGTTCGCCTCGGAATATTCCGAGACGTACTCCTCCGGATCGCGATTGGCGAAGGCGCGCACGTTCTCGCGAAGCTGGCGGATCTCCCCGTCGCTCGCCCGCTCGCAGGCGAGGCGCGCGGCCATGCTTTCGAGCGCGGCCCACACGGTGATCATCTCGATCACCTCCTGCTTGGTCTTGCGCACCACGAAGATGCCGCGGCGCGGCACGGACCGCACGAAGCCCTCCTGCTCCAGCAGGGTCATGGCCTCGCGAATCGGCGTGCGCGAGACGCCGAGCCGTTCGGAGAGCTGGCGCTCCTCGAGGCGGATCTCCTCGGGGTGGCTGTAGATGTCCATCTCCATGATGGCCGCCTTCAGCGCCTTGTATGCCTTCATGCGGAAGCTCGATTCCGTCTCGATCGGCTTCACGTTGATATCCTGGTACGTCATCGCACCCTTTCGCCCCTCGCTAGCCGCCTGGCTGATCAGGTTCGCCGGACCGGCGCCGCGCGATTCCCGCTGTTGCGCACCATATACATCATATCGAATGGCAGCATGATTGAAGGGGGTAAGCAATGCCGCACCTTCTGCCCAGTTGCATTGCGGTGCAGCAAAGATAACGCCCGGTTCATGCCGCGTTGCGCGTTGACAGAATGTATTTTGAATACCAGCATCTCTTCCAGGAGACGGGGCGGCATTTTTCGCCCAAGCCCCGCTCGTGACGGCGAACACATCGCCAGGGGAGAACGCCAATGATTACCGTGGACGACATGCTGCGGGAGAAGCGCGATACCCGCATTATAACCCTGCGTATGCACGAGACCGTGGCGGATGCGGTATTGGTGATGAAGCGGGAGAACATCTCCTCCGTCATCGTCAAGGATGTCTGCCGGACCGAAGGTAATACGGTGGTGGGTGTCTTTTCGGAGCGGGACGTCACGCGCGCTGTGCTGGAGCACGGCGCAGGCACGCCGAAGATGGTTCTCGCCAGCCTGCTGAAGCGCGAAGTGATCAGCTGCAGCCTCGCGGACAGTATCGAGACCGTGCTGCGGCTGATGGTCGAGCACCAGGTGCGCCACCTGCCCGTCATCGAGGACCACAGCCTCGTCGGCGTCATCAGCGCCACCGACCTGATGCGCCACTACCTCAAGGAAGAGGAAGCCGCCGTTCGCGAGACGGTCGGCGCCGGCGTCAGCTCCGGCCTGGAAGCGGGGCTCGCCGCCCTGAGGTGATGTCGTCGCGCAAGGGGATTGCGACGGCCGATCGACGGTGCTACATTTTGTATCTGGCATACGTAATTCAGTACACAGATATGCCACGGACGATGCCCTCAGGGTCAGTCCCAGCCGGCGGAAGCCGGTCATCCAGCGAAAAGAAAGCCGGCGCAGACCGGCACCTCCGCCAACCAGGGCAGGGAATTCCGGGAGTGGATGCATGGGCAAGGCGCTCGACGGCGTGCGCGTCCTGGACATGACGCACGTGCAGTCCGGCCCTTCTGCGACGCAGCTTCTTGCGTGGCTGGGGGCGGAGGTCATCAAGGTTGAGATGCCGCGGCGCGGCGACATCACCCGCACCCAGCTGCGGGACAAGTCCAATGTGGACAGTCTCTATTTCACCATGCTGAACGCCAACAAGCGCAGCGTCACCATCAACATCAAGACCCCGCAGGGCCAGGAGGCGCTCACCCGCCTCATCGAGGCCTGCGACGTGCTGGTGGAGAATTTCGGCCCCGGCGTGCTCGATCGCCAGGGCTTCGGCTACGAGGCCGTCCGGGCCCGCAACCCCCGCCTCATCTACGCGTCCATCCGCGGCTTCGCCGAAGGCGCCGGCGTGGATGCCAAAGCCTATGAGACCATCGCCCAGGCCATGGGCGGTGCCATGAGCACCACCGGCTGGCGCTCCGGCCCGCCCACCGCCTCCAGCGCCCAGATCGGCGATACCGGCACCGGCATCCATTGCGTGGCCGGCATCCTCGCGGCGCTCTACCAGCGCACCATTACCGGCGAGGGCCAGAAGGTGGACGTGGCCATGCAGGACTGCGTGGTGAACCTCCTGCGGGTGAAGCTGCGCGACCAGCAGCGCCTCGGCGCCGGGCCGCTCACCGAATATCCCGGCGCCCCGGAAGGCGATTGCGTGCCGCGGGCGGGCAACTGCTCCGGCGGCGGCCAGCCGGGTGCCGCGCTGCGCTGCGCGCCGGGCGGCGAGAACGATTATTGCTACGTCATCATCCAACCCCAGGGCTGGGCGCCGTTGATGCGGCTCGTGGGCCGCAAGGACCTGATCGACGATGTGAAGTTCGCCTCTCACGAGGCGCGGGCGCAACGGCTCGACCAGTGCTTCGAGATCATCGAGCGCTGGACCGTGAAGCGCACCAAGTTCGAGGTCATGGCCGCCCTGAAGGCCATCGACGTGCCCTGCGGGCCGGTCCTGTCCACCAGGGACATCCTGGAGGACCGCGCCCTCTACGACCGGGGCTTCCTGGTGGAGGTACCGCATCCCGAGCGCGGCACCTACGTCACCGTGGGCTCCCCCATCCATCTGTCCGCAAGCCACGTTCCCGTCGAGCGCGCGCCGCTCCTGGGCGAGCATACGGAGGAGGTGCTGGCCACGCTCGGCTACACCCATGAAGAGATCGCCGGCATGCGTGCCGCCGGTGCCGTCTGACGGGAGGACAACACCCGTTTGCACACATCCGCCGCCCCATGAGGGACAATAAGAGGGTGGGGCGGTTACCAACATGAAAACTATAAAAAGTCTCAAGGGGTAGGAAATATGGTTGAAGCAGCAGTAAAGGCGCCTGCGACCAATCGCTGGCTGCAACTCGTCGCTGGTATCGTCTGCATGGTGGCCGCGGCGAACATCCAGTATTCCTGGACGCTGTTCGTCCCGGAGATCGTCTCGACCAACGGCTGGACGCGCGCCTCGGTGCAGGTGGCCTTCACCGTCTTCGTGGT
This sequence comes from Xanthobacter autotrophicus, assembly GCF_030015065.1. Lineage (GTDB taxonomy): Bacteria > Pseudomonadota > Alphaproteobacteria > Rhizobiales > Xanthobacteraceae > Xanthobacter > Xanthobacter autotrophicus_D. The sequence continues at coordinate 21,945 of NZ_JAIVFN010000073.1, forward strand.
GGTGCAGACCTGGCTGACGCCCATCGAGGGCTATTTCATCGACAAGTACGGCCCGCGGGTCATGGTGATGGTGGGCGGCCTGTTCACCGGCCTGTCGTGGGTGCTCAATTCCTATGCCGGCTCGCTCACCGCGCTCTATGTGGCGGCGGCCGTCGGCGGCATCGGTGTCGGCTGCGTCTACGCCACCTGCGTGAACGCCGCGCTGAAGTGGTTCCCGGATCGCCGCGGCCTCGCCGTCGGCCTCACCGCGGCGGGCTACGGCTCGGGCACGGTGCTGACCATCCTGCCCATCGCCGCCATGATCAAGACGAGCGGCTACCAGGAAACCTTCTTCACCTTCGGCCTGATCCAGGGCGCGGTGATCCTGCTCGCGGCCGGCTTCCTGCGGGCGCCGTCCAAGACCGAGGTGACCTATTCGACCACCGTGGCCCAGAGCCGGCGCGACTACACCCTGGGCGAGGCGCTCCAGACCCCCGTGTTCTGGATCATGCTCACCCTGTTCGTCCTCACCGTGTCCGGCGGCCTGATGGCTGTGGCGCAGCTGGGCGTGATCGCCGAAGACCTCGGCGTGAAGCACATCAACGTCGACCTCTACTTCTTCGCCATGGCGGCGCTGCCCTTCGCCCTGATGCTGGACCGCATCCTGAACGGGTTCTCGCGCCCCTTCTTCGGCTGGATCTCCGACCATATCGGCCGCGAGAAGACCATGTTCTTCGCCTTCGCCATGGAAGGCCTCGGCATCGTCGCGCTGGGGACGTTCGGCCACAATCCGTGGGCGTTCATCATCCTGTCGGGCGTGGTCTTCCTGGCCTGGGGCGAAGTCTACTCCCTGTTCTCGGCCACCGCCGCGGATACCTTCGGCTCCAAGCACATCGGCAAGATCTACGGCATGCTCTACACCGCCAAGGGCTTCGCCGCCCTGCTGGTGCCGCTGGCCAACATCCTGATGGAGGCGACCGGCACCTGGACCACCGTGCTCTATACGGTGGCGGCCATGGACCTGACGGCCGCGTTCGGCGCCCTCTTCGTGCTACGGCCCATGCTGGCGCGCCACCACCGGCTCAATGCCGAGGCGGCCGCCGCGGCGACCGCCGCTCGCGAAGCGACGGCCTGACCCTCGAATGGTCCCGGCCGGGTCATCGCGGTCCGGCCGGGAGCTCCATATCCGCCTCGCCTGAAAGCGCTTCCAGACGCCAGGACAGGCAACCTGTTTTCCGAACGGCCGCGATCAAGGCCGTTCAGGCTCCGGCTCGAAAGCCCAAGGCAAGACGACGCCCGCGAACTGCTCCGGCGGCGGGCGCGCCGCCGGGCCCCGCTCCTCTCGCGCCGTCCAAGGCGCGGACCCAGTCCCTCCGCCGTCCAAGTTGGCGGCCCCTCGAGCCCCGGCCTTGTGCCGGGGCTTTTTTCGTTTGCGGGTCAGCAGCCATGCGGTGGCTTCCGGAGGATTCTGCGGAGCTATTGTCGTACGGGACAACGTATTTTTATGTAAAAGGAGCGGCTTGCCGCTCCCTTCTTTTGATCAGAACGGGGAGAACGCGATCCCGGATGCCTCCGCATCACGGGGTCCGTCATCAGTTGTGGCGGGGCGAGACGGCTACTTGGACGGCGCCGTTCGCGGCGGTCCGCACCGAAGCGAAGCGCGGCTCGGACGGTTGCAGGAGCACGTCTTCCACCGGCACGCCCATGCCGCCGGCAACGGTCAAGTAGGGCTTCTGGGCGCTCAGGCCGGTAACCGCGAGCGAGAGGACGATGCCAAAAAGGCCGAAGGCCGTCAGTTCAAGCGTGTTCATAATCATGTCTCCGGGCACCTCAAGTGCCACCCCCATTGCGCCTTCGCGTGCGGCGCACCATCGGGATCGAGCTTTACATAGCGCAGGCCCGATCCGTTTTGGTATACATAATACGCAGAGGGTCCCCGCATTGCTGCATAGCAGCATTGCATGCCTGAGCCGAGGCCGGAAGAGCCCCGGCCCCGGCGCGGCATGCCCCGATGGCGGGGCTTGCCAGGAGAGGATCGGGAAGGGCGGTCAGTCCCTGACGATGGCCCCGAGATGGGCGAGCAGGCCTGCGGTGGATGGCGAGGCACCGGCAGGCAGCGCGCCGCCGGTGACAGCGGGCAGGAACTGGGTGGCGAGTTCCTTGCCCAGCTCCACGCCCCACTGGTCGAAGGCGTTGATGCCCCACACCGCCGCTTCCACGAACACCCGGTGCTCGTAGAGCGCGATGATGCGGCCGAGCGTGAACGGGTCGAGGGTGGCATAGGCGATGGTCACCGACGGGCGGTCGCCGGGGAAGACGCGATGGGGCGCGATCTCCGCCACCTTGTCCTCGGCCATGCCCTTGGCCCTGAGCTGGGCCGCCGCCTCGTCCAGCGTGCGTCCGCGCATCAGCGCTTCCGACTGGGCGAGGCAGTTCGCCACCAGCAGGTCCTGGTGATCCTTCAGCGCCGGCTCGTGGCTTTGCGCCCCGATCAGAAACTCCACCGGCACGATGTCCGTGCCCTGGTGCAGCAGCTGGAAGAAGGCGTGCTGCGCGTTGGTGCCGGGCTCGCCCCACACCACGGGGCCGGTGGGCCGGGCGACGGCGGCCCCGTCCCGGGTCACGCTCTTGCCGTTGCTCTCCATGTCCAGCTGCTGGAGATAGGCCGGCAGCCGGGCAAGGCGCTGGTCGTAGGGGATGATGGCGCGGCTCGGGAAGCCGCAGGCATTGCGATGCCACAGACCGATGAGGCCCAGCAGCACCGGCAGGTTCTGGTCGAGGGGGGCGGAGCGGAAGTGCTCGTCCATGGCCGCCGCGCCGGCGAGGAACTCGCGGAACCGGTCGGGGCCGATGGCCAGCATCAGCGGCAGGCCGATGGCCGACCACACCGAATAGCGCCCGCCCACCCCTGTCTCCTATACACCTCTGAC
>NZ_JAIVFN010000074.1 GCF_030015065.1 Xanthobacter autotrophicus
CCCCCTGCCCCGTCCACCTCCCACGCAGCGGCCACGATCCGCCGCACGTCGGCGTCGGGCAGGACCTGCGCCTCGCGCGCCACCGGCGAGTAGCCTTGCTCGGTGGAGGCGAGGCCGGCCTTCACCTCCAGTGGAAAGGCGGCGGGAAGCCGGTTGTGGTGCTCTTCCGCCGCCGCGTTCAGGGCGGCCCGGAAATCGTTGGAGATGCGCCGCACCGTCGCGATGGCGAGTCCGCGCTCGCCGAGTCGCTTGCGCCAGCCCCGCAGCGCGTCGCGCGTCAGCTCGTGCAGCTTCACGTCGGCAATTTCATCGGTGAGCACATGGCGGCCAAGCTGGCCACGGGCGGCCCGGCGCCCAAGGATGCCGCCGCTCGCCGCGCGCTGGCGCGCCTCATAGGCCTCGACGTAGGCTTCCACCGCCGCTTTCACGGTGGGGGCCGGCCCATCCTTCTCCGCCTTTGCGTCGGCCCGGCGCTGCTCCACGATATCGCGGGCCCGGCGATCAGCCTGGGCGAAGCTGAAGGTGGCTTCACCATCCCCATCGATGGCGTCGTCAGCGACACCAATCGTCTCTTGCTTGTAGGAGCCCTCTGCGTCCCGCCACCGGACGACCCACCGACCGCCACGCACACCCTTCCGGTAGCCAAGATGCACCTCGGGTGAGACGCTCCGCCAATGCATTCCCGCGCTCAGCCGCGACCGCGCGTTGCGCGTCGTCACCGCCGCCTCCACCACCGCCCGCCCCATGCTGGAAGCCCCCAAAACCGTCGACTATTCGTCAACTATATGGGTGCGCACATCGGCACACAAGCACGGACACGAATGGACTAAGTTATTGAAAAAGTTGGATTCCAACAAACTTTGGCGGACGGAAAAACCGCAAAAACCGGTCTCTTTCACGGTGGAGAGAGGGGTTCGACTCCCCTAGGGCGCGCCAGAGTACCTCCCCAAAAAAATTGTCCTTTAATATCAGTGCCCTTTATGGTGCAGACCGGACGTTGGTACACCAGCCGGCACACTAAATGGTACACTACAGAACGCTCCCTGCCCGATTTTGTTGGCGCCTGCGCGACTCACCCCCGCCTGCCGAGCCCAAGGCTGCGCCTAGGCAGTGACCCCATGAATTTGCGTGGTCGGGCCTGTCGTGACTCAAGCTCCCGAACCGGAAGCCTGAGAGATACGCCGCCACGAGCTGACCGACGAGGAATGGGCGATCATCGCGCCGCTGCCGCCGAACAAGGTGCGCGGTGTTGCGCGGGTTGATGACCGCCGGGTGATCAACGGCATCCTCTGGCGGTTCCGCACAGGGGCACCGTGGCGGGATGTTCCGGAGCGCTATGGTCCGCGCACAACCCTCTACAACCGTTTCGTGCGCTGGCGGGCCGCCGGGGTCTGGGACCGGCTGCTGGAGGCGGTCTCGGCCGCAGGCAAGATACCGGAACGGCCGCAATTTCCGTATTTCTTGAGCTTTCGTCATTTCCTGAATTGTGTCAGCCGCCGTGTTGATCCAAATGCGGAAAAGCATTGAAAGTACATGGCGCCGGCATCCGGCACGACGCTTGCGTTCTCATCCGCAAAACGTTCTTGCAGGGAGAGACGCATGCTCAATGTCCGGGTGACCCGGCGCCGCAAGGTGGCCGACCACATCATCGCCCTCGAACTGAGCGCTACCAGGGAGGCCGAACTTCCGGCCTTCACCGCCGGGGCACACATCGATCTGGAATTGCCCAATGGCATGACAAGGCAGTATTCGCTGCTCAATGATCCCGCGGAACACGATCGCTACGAGATCGCTATTCTACGCGATCCCCAAAGTCGGGGGGGATCGGTCTGCGCCCATGAGACGCTGGTGGAAGGAACGGCCCTGCGCATCGGCGCTCCGCGAAATCTGTTTCCACTCGCGGAAGAAGGGCCGGCACTCCTGTTCGCCGGGGGCATCGGCATCACGCCGCTGCTCGCCATGGCGCGCCAGTTGCAGCGGCAGGGACGGCCCTTCAGCCTCGATTACTGCACCCGCTCGCGCGCGACGACCGCTTTCCTCGACGAGCTGAGCCATGGCCCCCTCGCCGACGCCGTGCGCTTCCACAGGGATGATGGCGACGACACTCAGCGCCTGAACGCCGCGGAGCGGCTGGCGACGCCAGACCCACACACCCACGCTTATGTCTGCGGCCCAGCCGGCTTCATCGCCCATATCCTCGACACCGCGCGGGCAAACGGCTGGGCCGACGCGCAGCTTCACGCGGAGGCCTTCACTCCAGCGCCTACGCTCCCTGGCGCGCCGTTCGAGCTGCGATTGCAGCGCAGCGGGCGCTCGGTGCGGGTGGGCGAGGGCCAGAGCGCTCTGGAGGCGCTGCACGGGGCCGGGGTACCACTGTCGGCCTCCTGCGAGCAGGGCGTGTGCGGCACCTGTCTCACGCCAATTCTCGAAGGTGAGCCGGAGCATCGCGACACCTGCCTCACGGTAGCGGAGCGCGCGCGCAATGACTGCTTCACACCCTGCGTTTCCCGCGCGCGCAGCCCCTATCTGCTCCTCGATCTTTGAGTTCGCCCCCCTTGCGGCAAGCCCAAGGGCGCGGCTGCCGCAGGTCCATCCACGCGCCCGAACAAAGCAAGCTAGGACAAGGAAACCCAAGAATGCCCAGCGAGAGCGTATTTCTGGAGAATGCCTGGTATGTCGCCGCCCTGTCGCGGGAGCTGAACGCGACCGATCTGCTCCACCGCACCCTGCTCAACAAGGGGGTGGTTATCTACCGCACCCAGGACGGCACGCCGGTGGCCCTGCAGGACCGCTGCCCTCACCGCTTCGTGCCGCTTCATCTCGGCCGGCGGGATGGTGACGAGCTGATCTGCCCGTATCACGGCCTGCGTTTCGACTGCACGGGCGCCTGCACGCAGAACCCGCACGGCGGCGGGCATATCCCGAAGGCGGCCAAGGTCCGGGCCTATCCTTTGCAGGAACGCTACGGCTTCATCTGGATCTGGATGGGCGATGCCACCCCCGACGCGGACTTGCTGCACGATTATGCCCCGCTGGTGGACGGGCACGAGAACGCGCTCGGCCAGACCTACATGCACCTCAAGGCCAATTACGAGCTCATCATCGACAATGTGATGGACCTCAGCCACGTGGACCATCTGCATAGCGAGATCATCAGCACTCGTGGCCAGCTGACCCCATTGATCCCACAGGTGGTCGAGAACGCGGGCAGCGTTTCCGCCCGCTGGGAATGGCGGCAGACCCCGGGCATGCTGATCTTCAACAACTTCCTGCCGGACCCGCAGGCCGAGACACGGATGTTCGTGCAGGTGAACTGGGCGTCGCCGGCCAACATCCAGCTGTCGATCGGCGCCACCCAGGGCAACGGCCCGCTCGATCTCGACGCCTGCATCGGTCAGTACGACCTGCACACAGTGACGCCCGAGACCGCGACCACCTCGCACTATTGGTTCGCAACCCGGCGCAACCACCTCGTGGAAGACGCGGAGTTCAACGCCGCGAAGATCCAGGCCATGCACGGAGCCTTCGTCAATGAAGACGGCCCCATCATCGAAGCGGTGGAGCAGGAGATGGGCGGCGCCGAATTCTTCTCCCTGTCGCCGGTGCTGATGTCCAACGACGCCGCTCCGGTCCGGGTTCGCCGGCTACTGCGGCAGATGATTGCGGCGCAAGGCTGAACGTGCGCTACGTAACCTCCGGGGGCGCATGCGCCTCAACTGGCCCGGCGTCAATGACGCCGGGATTTTTTCAGCCGATACTCAAGCTGGCCGCGCCGCAGTTTGAGCAGCCGCGCTGCGGCGGAGACATTGCCCTTGCTGCATTCGAGCGCATAGTTGAGCAGGCGCGTCTCCACCTGCTCCAGGCTGCCTTCCTCTGCCAGCAGCGCTGCCACGGCATCGTCGCTCAGCTCGGCTGCCAGAGCGACCGGCACGGCACCAGGGACCCGTGCGGAGGGTGGCGTCGAGCATCCCGTCAGCGTCTCGCCGCCGGAGAACAGGTGCTCCAGATCGAGATTGGCGCCGGGATCGGCCAGGATGACGGCACGCTCGACCATGTTCTCCAGTTCGCGCACATTGCCGGGCCAGTCATAGGCCCACAGGGCCTCGCTGGCCCGCTGCGTGAGTCCGCCGATGGTCTTGCCCATGCGTTCCGTGGAGCGGCGCAGAAAGATGTTGACCAGCAAGGGAATGTCTTCCCGCCGCTCACGCAGCGGCGGAATCTCGATCGGGAAAACGTTGAGACGAAAGAACAGATCCTCGCGGAACCGCCCCGCCTGCACTTCTGCCCTGAGGTCGCGGTTGGAGGCGGCCACGACCCGCACGTCCACGGGCCGCACGCTGGTGCCCCCCACGCGTTCCACTTCCCGTTCCTGCAAGACGCGCAGCAGCTTTCCCTGCGCCGCCAGCGGAAGGCTGCTGATTTCATCGAGCAGGATGGTGCCCCGCTCGGCCCGCTCGAACCGGCCCGGCCGGCTGGCGGTGGCGCCGGTGAACGCGCCCTTCTCGACCCCGAACAGCTCCGCTTCCACCAGATCATGCGGAATCGCCGCGCAATTCAGCGACACCAGCGGGCCACCGGCGCGCGGGCTGATGGCGTGGAGCGTCTTGGTGAAGCGCTCCTTGCCAACGCCGCTCTCGCCGAGGAACAGAACCGTGGCATCGGTGGCGGCCACACGTTTGATCTTGTGCACCACCGCGTTAAACGGCGCCGATGCGCCGACCAGATCCGGCAGAGCCCCGGCAGGCGGGGCGCCCGGTCGCCCCGCCTGCCGGGGCTGTGGACGCACCGACCTCGGGGGGGAGACAAAATCCTCCATGCGCAGAAACCTGAGGTCATCCTCCGCGTCGTCCCATTCCTCCAGCGGCCGGCCGACCACGCGGCAGCGGGCATGGCCCATGGCGACGCATTCGATCTCACGCCACAGGATTGGCCGCCCCATGAGCAGGGTAGTGAAACCACTGGCGTAGCCGATCATCATCCAGCAGGCCGGCTCCGAGGTGACGCCGAAATGGGCGCGGTGGGCTTCCGCCTCCCAGGAGAACTCCCAGTAATAGTCGCCTCGAAACTCGCCGTTTTGCACGTTGAACTGGATGCGCTCAATCGCCTGATTACGCACGAACCCCTCGATCTCCCGCAGCCTCGGACCCAGCGCGAACAACCGGCCGAGATCGTCGCCCTCACGCTCACGCAGGCCGCGCGCATCGGCCATCCCCTGCTGGTAGCCCAGGCGTGTGAACGTCTCACGCGCCGTGCCCTGGCCCAGTCGCTCGATCAGCTCGCGACGCAGCGCCGCGACCAGGAAGCCGTGCATCAACAGCATGCGCTGGTCGAACATTTGGATGTGGCCGGTATCCGGCGAGAAATGCAGGTGCCTCGCCAGCATGCGATCATGCAAGGAGCCCGATTTCAGGTCCTTCGCCCAGTTGCACGCGTTGGACATCTCCGACAGCGCCTCCTCGTTTCCGTCTTCGGCGCACCCGCTCTCGCGGCGGGTTGCGCTGCCGGGTCTTGCGCCCGGTCCTTCCTTTTTTGCGCCGGCTCGCCGGCACCGAAGGGAAAGGTCGATACTAGGCATTACCCCTGCCTCATCCAATACCGATCACAGGTCCAGGCAATACCCGCTACGTCAGGATGCCACGGCGCGATCCCGGTGAGTGATGTCGCAGCCGTCAAGCGCTCCCATCACCCTGCCAAAAGCCAGGTTGTCTGCGCCGGGACGCCCTTCGGGAACAACACCCGACGGCACAGGCAAGGCCGCAGCCTCAGCCCGCATGCGGTCTCCAACCGACGTCCCGATGGATGCTGCATTGCAGCTTTACGTTTTTGTCATTCCCCATGGCCAGTCCGACCAAATGGTCACGTTCGCGGGCTGGGACATTCCCCAGCCGCGCGCCATGGATTGAGCAGCAGCGCGGACTCGCCAGCCTTGGCACGCGACTTGCCGATAGAACGGAGGCAGAGGACAGCGCCGAGCACCGGCAGCAATCCTTAAAAGAATTGTTAACAAGGGAGGAAACAAGACATGGCAATGACAGGCATCCTGCGTCCGGGCCACGCCCAGCTGCGGGTATTGGATCTCGAACAGGCGACCCGCTTCTACCGCGACATCATGGGTCTCGTGGAGACCGGGCGTGACGGGCAGGGCCGGGTCTATTTCAAGTGCTGGGACGAGCACGACCACAGCAGCCTCATCCTGCGGCAGGCCGACGGTGCTGGCATCGACTTTATCGGCTTCAAAGTACTGAACGCGAGCACGCTCGATCAGCTCGACAAGGATATCCAGGCGTTCGGCCTAAAGACCGAACGGGTGCCCGCCGGCGACCTTCTGGAAACCGGCGAGCGGGTGCGCTTCGTGCTACCGACCGGACATGTGATGGAGCTGTATGCGGAAAAGACGCAGATCGGCAACGGCCTGCCGGCCGTCAATCCCGCCCCGTGGGCACCCGATGCCGATCGCGGAATGGCCCCCGTGCGCTTCGACCACTGTCTGCTCTATGGCCCCAACGTGATGGCCAACAAGGTGCTGTTCATGGAGGTGCTGGGCTTCCATCTGGTGGAACGCATCCTGGGCCCGGCCGAGGCAGGGGAGCCGGAAATCGGCCTGTTCTTCTCCTGCTCGCACAAGACCCACGACATCGCCTTCGTGGAATATCCCGAGCCCGGCAAGCTGCACCACCTCTCCTTCCGCATGCCCACCTGGGAGCGGGTGCTGCGCGCCGGCGACATCATGGGCATGAACAAGGTGCCCATCGACATCGGCCCCACCCGCCACGGCGTAACGCGCGGCGAGACCATCTATGCTTGGGACCCCTCCGGCAACCGCTTCGAGACCTTTGCCGGTGGCTACGAGCCCTATCCCGACTCGCGAACCATCACCTGGACCTTCGAGGGCTTCCCCCACGGGCTCGACTTCCCCCAAGGCAAGCTGCACGACAGCTTCCTGACGGTGGTGACCTGAGAGCGCGCCCCGTGGAGGCCCTCGCTCCCCCGCGGGACATTGAGCCCGCGCCCATCGACACCAGCCGACGTTTCGTCCGTGTCACCCATGAGCGGGACAGTGGCTTCGTGGAGTTCGACTTCGCCATCGGCGAGCCGGAACTGTTCGTCGAGATGATCCTCGCACGCGAGGCGTTCGCCGCCTTCTGCGCCGAGCAGCGGGTGGAGCCTTTTCCACCCGCCCCGGCGCAAACCGAGCCGCCGGGTGACTTCGACTGGCGCCTCGGCGACGCCACCGGCACGCGCATCCGGTGATGCAAGCTGGCGCTCCGCCCCGCGCGGAGCGCCGCACCAGGGCCTTGCCCTCAAGAACAGCCCAACAAGACGCCCCAAGGAGCCCCCCCATGCAGATCGACCTCCGCACGGTCTCCATTCAACCGTTGCGCAACACCTTCGACCATCTGGCGCGCCGCTTCGGCGACAAGCCGGCCTCGCGCTACCAGGAAGGCAGCTATGACATCCAGGCTGCCGAGAATCTCCATTACAAGCCCACCTGGGATCCGGAGCAGGATCTTTACGATCCGAACATCACCAAGATCGTGATGAAGGACTGGTATGGGCTGAAGGACCCGCGCCAGTTCTACTATTCCAGCTATACGGTCGGCCGCGCCCGTCAGCAGGAGACGGCGGACGCCAATTTCAGCTTCGTGGAGGCGCGGGGCCTCGGCGATCTTTTGCCCGAAGAGGTGCGCCGCACGGCCCTCGACCTGCTGGTGCCGCTGCGCCATGCGGCCTGGGGCGCAAACCAGAACAATGCCTTCGTGTGCGGCTACGGCTATGGCGTCACCTTTACCCAGCCATGCATGTTCGCGGCCATGGATCAGCTCGGCATTGCGCAATATCTCTCGCGCCTCGGGCTGCTGCTGGGCGATGTGGAGGCGCTGGCGGCAGGCAAGGCGGCCTGGCTCCATGGCCCCGCCTTCCAGCCCCTGCGCCGCTATGTGGAAGACACGCTGGTGGTGCGCGACCCGTTTGAGCTGTTCGTGGCGCAGAATCTTGCTCTCGACGGCCTGCTCTATCCGCTCGTCTATGGCCGCATCGTCGAGGACGACCTGCCCGCCCGAGGCGGCGCGGCGGTGGCGCTGCTGACCCAGTTCATGAGCGCCTGGTTCGATGAAACCCGCAAATGGGTGGATGCGGTGCTGAAGACCGCAGCCGCGGAATCCGACGACAACCGCTTCATCCTCCAGGAGTGGTGCGGGCACTGGAGCACGCGCGCCGCCTCGGCCCTGGTCCCGGTGGCGGACATCGCCCTTGGCGCCGGCGCCGCCGACGCGGTGGCCGAGCAGGCGGCGATGCAGCGCGCCCGGCTCGAAAAATCCAACATCATGATCTGAGGGGGAAGGCCCATGTCCACCGTGTTCATCGCCCTCCAGGCCAATGAGGATACCAGGCCCATCATCGAGGCCATCGCCGACGACAATCCCCATGCGGTGGTGAACCGCGAGCCGGCCATGGTGAAGATCGACGCCCCCGATTGTCTGGTGATCCAGCGCGCCAGCGTCGAGGAGCGGCTCGGCCGGCCGTTCGACCTGCAGGAACTGCACATCAACCTCATCACCCTCGGGGGCAACGTGACCGAGGACGACGACAGCCTGACCCTGAGCTGGCGGCGCTGACGCGTCCCTCGGCCGGAGCCCGCCCGCGCGCAGGACCGCGACGTGCGTCTTGAGGGCCCCTGACCGGCAAAGTTCCGGCGGCTCTCGCAATGCCAACGATAAGACCATTTGGAGGCGACCATGGATAGCAAGGTCGAAAGAAGGAAGCTCGGCCTCAAGGAGAAGTATCGGCTGCTCACCCGCGATCTGGGCTGGGAGCCGAGCTATCAGGCCAAGGACAAGATTTTTCCCTTTGCCACCTATGAGGGCATCAAGGTTCATGACTGGGAGAAGTGGGAAGACCCCTTCCGTCTGACCATGGACGCCTATTGGAAGTATCAGGCCGAAAAAGAACGTAAATTCTATGCCATCGTTGACGCCCATGCCCAGAACAACGGGCACCTCAACATCACTGATGCACGTTATCTGTCGGCCCTGAAGATCTTCCTCCAGGCCATTAGTCCCGGTGAATACGCCGCCCACAAGGGCTTCGCCCGCGTCGGCCGCGAGTTTCCCGGCGTCGGCACCCAGGTCGCCTGCCAGATGCAGGCCATCGACGAGCTGCGCCATGCGCAGACGCAGATCCACGCGCTGTCCAACTATAACAAGTATTATACCGGCTTCCACGCATTCGCCGATGCCCGCGACCGCATCTGGTACACGTCAGTGGCGCGCTCCTTCTTCGATGATGCCATGAGCGCCGGGCCGTTCGAATTCATGATCGCCATCGGCTTCTCGTTCGAATACGTGCTGACCAACCTGTTGTTCGTACCGTTCATGTCGGGGGCCGCCTATAACGGCGACATGGCCACGGTGACCTTCGGCTTCTCCGCCCAGTCGGACGAGGCGCGGCACATGACGCTCGGCCTCGAATGCATCAAGTTTATGCTGGAGCAGGATCCAGACAACCTACCCATCGTCCAGGGCTGGATCGACAAGTGGTTCTGGCGTGGCTTCCGCGTGCTCGGCCTCGTCTCCACCATGATGGACTACATGCTGCCCAAGCGCGTCATGTCCTGGCGCGAGGCGTGGCAGATCTACGGGGTGGAGAATGGTGGCGCGCTGTTCCGGGATCTTTCGCGCTATGGCATCCGCCCACCTAAGCATTGGGATGATGCCGAAAAGGCCATCGACCACATGTCCCACCAGTTCATGCTGGGCCTCTACCAGTGGAGCTTCGGCACCGCCTTCCACAGCTGGATTCCGTCCGACGATGACATGGCATGGCTGTCGGCGAAGTATCCGACCACATTCGACAAATATTATCAGCCGCGCTGGACCCACATCAAGACGCTGGCAGCGGCGGGCACGCCGTTCAAGAATTACGGCCTCGCCAAGCTGTGCCAGTGCTGCCAGCTGCCGTGCGTCTTCACCGAGCCCGACGACCCCACCAAGCTGTGCCACCGGGAGACTGTCTATAAGGGCGAGATCTATCATTTCTGCTCCGATGGCTGCCAGGAAGTCTTCGAGGCGGAGCCGGAGAAATACGTTCAGGCTTGGCTGCCCATGCCGCAATTGTTCCAGGCCCCCATCAAGGGCGATCTCGGCGCCTGGATGGATTGGGTGAGCCTGAGGGACGGCGCCGACAACGGCGATTATTCCGTTTCGCAGGACCGGCAGAATTTCGAGGCGTGGCGCGGTCTCGCCACCTCCAACAGCTGAGGGCAGGCCATGACCGTGTCGTCCACCAAGCCCTATGGGGGCATCCCGCGCGACCTTGAGGCGAATTTCGACGGCCACCAGTTGGTCTATGTGAGCTGGGACCATCACCTCTTGTTCGCCGCCCCCTTCCTCATCTGCGTGCCGCCGGAGACGACCTTCCGAGAGCTGGTGGAGGGCCCGCTCGCGGCGCTCCTGGCGCCGGACCCGGACGCCGCCGCCATCGACTGGAGCAAGGCGGGCTGGCTCAAAGCCAATGCGCCGTTCACACCAGATTTCAAGCGCTCGCTCAAGGAGAACGGCATCACCCACAAGAGCCAGCTGCGCCTGCGCACGCCTGGGCTCAATTCCCTGATCGAAGAGGAGGCCGTGGCATGAGCTACGACCTCACCATCGCACCCTTGGGCCAGACCATCGCCATCGCCGAGGGCCAGACCATTCTCGACGCGGCGCTCCGGGCGGGCATCTACCTGCCGCATGCCTGCTGCCACGGCCTGTGCGCCACCTGCAAGGTGAAGGTGGCGGACGGCGCGGTGGACCATGGCGAAGCTTCCAGCTTCGCCCTCATGGATTTCGAGCGCGAGGAAGGCCTGTGCCTCGCCTGCTGCGCCCGCGCCGAAAGCGACCTCGTGATCGAGGCCGAGATCGAGGAGGATGCGGACGCGCTGAACCTGCCGGTGCGGGATTTTCCCGGCACCGTCAGCCGCATCGAGGATCTGACCCCCACCATCAAGGGGGTCTTCATCACCCTTGATGATGCGGCGGGCCTGCGTTTCCAGGCCGGGCAATATGTCAATCTGGAGCTGCCGCAGGGCATTGGCAGCCGGGCTTTCTCCATCGCCAGCCCGCCGGGCGACGGGCGCGAGATCGAGCTCAACATCCGCCTCGTGCCCGGCGGCCGGGCCACCACTTATGTGCACGAAACCTTGCGCGTTGGCGACCGGGTGACGCTGACCGGGCCCTATGGCCGCTTCTTCGTGAAGAAGTCCGCCAATGTACCGGTGATCCTCATGGCGGGCGGCTCCGGCCTGTCCAGTCCGCGCGCCATGATCCTCGACCTTCTGGCCGAGGGGTTCGACAAGCCCATCACCCTAGTCTACGGCCAGCGCACGCGGCAGGAGCTCTATTATCACCTGGAATTCCTGGAGCTGGCCCGGAAGCACCCCAATTTCACTTATGTGCCGGCCCTCTCGCAGGAGCCGGCGGGGTCGGACTGGCGCGGCTTCCGCGGCTTCGTGCACGAGGCGGGCAAGGCCCATTTCGGCAACGATTTCCGCGGCCACAAGGCCTATCTGTGCGGGCCGCCGGCCATGATCGAGGCGGCCATCGCCACCCTCATGCAGGGCCGCCTGTTCGAGCGCGATATCTATACCGAAAGGTTCATCTCGGCTGCCGATGCCCAGCAGGTGCGAAGCCCCCTGTTCAAGGCCATCTGAGGCGGATCCCGTCGGGCGCGCCATACCCTGAGGCTATCACTCGGGCCACGCAATAGTATTAGACGGTATTTCTGGCCCGCCATACCCTTATCGCAAGCGGTGAAATCCACTCACAACAGTATCCGGAAGGTTCCACGAGCCATGGCGCTGCAGAACACCAGCCGCGCTCACGACCTGTCGCCATCGGCAGGCGTGCGCCAGATCGGCAATTTCATCGCCGGCGCGTTCGTTCCCGCCGCCAGCGGGCGGCGCTTCGAGAAGCGCTCGCCGCTCGACAACCGCGTCATCTCCTCCATCGCCGAGGCGGGGCACGCCGAGGTGGATGCCGCCGTCGGCGCCGCCCGCGCCGCCCTCGACGGTGAATGGGGGCGCATGTCCACCGAGCAGCGGGTAAGCCTGCTCTATGCCGTGGCCGACGAGATCACACGCCGGTTCGAGGATTTCGTGGAAGCGGAAATGGCCGATACCGGCCAGCCCCGTCACGTGATGACGAACGCCTTCATTCCGCGCGGCGCGGCCAACTTCAAGGTGTTCGCCGACGTCATCAAGAACGTGCCCACCGAGGCGTTCCAGATGGCGACCCCGGACGGCACGGGCGCGCTCAACTATGCCCTGCGTGTGCCCAAGGGGGTGGTGGGCGTGGTGTGCCCCTGGAACGCGCCGTTCATGCTCATGACCTGGAAGGTGGGGCCGGCGCTCGCCTGCGGCAACACGGTGGTGGTGAAGCCTTCCGAGGAGACGCCCAACACAGCGACCCTGCTGGGCGAGGTGATGAACGCGGTGGGCATGCCCAAGGGCGTCTATAACGTAATCCACGGCTTCGGCCCCAATTCCGCCGGCGAGTTCCTCACCCGTCATCCGGGAGTAAACGCCATCACCTTCACCGGCGAGACGCGCACCGGCGCCGCCATCATGAAGGCCGCTTCCGAAGGCATGCGCGACGTGTCGTTCGAGCTGGGCGGCAAGAATGCCGGCCTCGTCTTCGCCGATTGCGATTTCGACGCGGCGGTGGACGGCATCTTCCGCTCGTCCTTCCTCAATTCCGGCCAGGTTTGCCTCGGCACCGAGCGCGTTTATGTGGAGCGGCCCCTTTTCGAGCGTTTCGTCGCCGCCCTGAAGGCCAAGGCGGAAGCCGTACGGTTCGGCCGCCCCGATGACCCGAGCGCGAATTACGGCCCCCTTATCAGCCACGAGCACCGCGCCAAGGTGCTGTCTTATTACAAGAAGGCGGTGGAAGAGGGCGCCACCGTCGTCACCGGCGGCGGGGTGCCTCAGATGCCGCAGGACCTCGCCGAAGGGGCGTGGGTGGAACCCACCATCTGGATCGGGCTGCCGGACACGGCGGCGGTGGTCAAGGAAGAGATATTCGGCCCTTGCTGCCACATCCGCCCATTCGATGAGGAAGCAGAAGCGGTGACGCTCGCCAACGCCACCGATTACGGCCTCGCCACCACCATCTGGACCACCAACCTTGCCCGTGCCCACCGGGTGGCGGCGCGCATCGATGTGGGCATCGCCTGGGTAAACAGCTGGTTCCTGCGCGATTTGCGCACCGCCTTCGGCGGCGCCAGGCAATCGGGCATCGGCCGCGAGGGCGGCGTGCATTCGCTCGAATTCTACACCGAGCTGCGCAATGTGTGCGTGAAGCTGTGAGGCGGCCATGACCCTGGATCAGATCAACGCCCATGGCGACGCCCTTTACGACGCATTCCTCGCCCGCCGACCGGTTCCGCCGCTTCTCGCCCGGGTGCCGGACATCACCATTGTCGATGCCTACCGCATCCAGGAGCGCTTCGTGGCCCGCCGCCTCGCGGCGGGGGAAACCATCGTTGGCAAGAAGATCGGCGCCACCAGCCGGCCGGTGCAGGAGCTGCTCGGCGTGTTCCAGCCCGATTTCGGCATGCTCACCTCCGCCATGGTGCACGTGGACGGCGACACCGTGGACCTCTCCCGTCTGATCCAGCCCAAGGCCGAGGCTGAGCTCGCCTTCGTGCTGAAAGACGACCTGAAGGGGCCTGGCGTCACGGCCATGGACGTCATCCACGCCACCGACCATGTGCGCCCCTGCTTCGAGATCGTCGATTCCCGCATCACCGACTGGGCCATCAAGATCCAGGACACGGTGGCGGACAACGCCTCCTGCGGCGTCTACGTGCTGGGCGAGGCGAAGGGTGATCCGCGCCGGCTCGACATCACCCTTGCCGGCATGGTGGTGGAAAAGAATGGCGAGGTGGCGGCCACCGGCGTCGGGGCGGCGGTGCAGGGCTCGCCCGCCAATGCCGTGGCGTGGCTCGCCAACACGCTGGGCGAGCTCGGCATTCCCTTCAAGGCCGGGGAGGTGATCCTGTCCGGCTCCCAATCGGCGCTGATCCCGGTCGTGGATGGCGACGAACTGGTCTGCACCGTGGGTGGCCTCGGCAGCTGCCGGGTGCGTTTTTCCGGAAAGGCTGCGGCATGAGCACGTCCATCACCCTCTCGCGGGAAGACGTGGTGCGTCTCACCGAGCGCGTCGAGGGCGCGCAGAAGCGGGCGGTCGCCATCCCCAAGCTCACCGAGGAATATCCAGGCATGACCCTGGCCGACAGCTATGCGGTGCAGAACGAGTTGCGCCAGCGCTATCTCGCCCAGGGCCACCGGCTGGTGGGCTGGAAGGCCGGCCTCACCTCCAAGGCGAAGATGCGGCAGATGGGGGTGGATGTGCCCTCTATCGGCTTTCTTACCGATCGCATGGCGCGGCCGGAAAATTCCGCCATCACCCTGTCCGACCTGGTGCATCCGCGGGTCGAGTGCGAGGTGGCCTTCGTCATGAAGGCGGACCTGAAGGGTCCCGGCTGCACCAGCGCCGACGTGCTCGCCGCCACCGGCTACGTGCTGCCCGCCATCGAGATCATCGATTCCCGCTTCCACGGCTTCAAGTTCGATCTGGAAAGCGTGGTGGCGGACAATTCCTCCTCCGCCCGCTTCGTCGGCGGCGGGCGGGCGCGCTACGCGGATGATCTCGACCTGCGCACCCTCGGCGTGGTGCTGGAGAAGAATGGCGAGATCGCAGCCATGGGCGCTTCCGCCGCCGTGCTCGGCCATCCGGCCGAGGCCATCGCCATGCTGGTGAACATCCTCGCCGAGCTGGGCGAGAGCCTGCCGGCCGGCAGCTTCGTCATGAGCGGCGGCATCACCGAAGCCATCCCCGTGAAGGCGGGCGACCACGTGATCGCGCGCTTCCAGGAGCTCGGCTCGGTCGGCGCGAGGTTCGTTGCCTGACACTGCAAAGACTTGAAACAAAGGCTTTTTCCATGCCCATCATCGAAATGCACCTGCTGGAGGGGCGCACCAGCGACCAGAA
Organism: Xanthobacter autotrophicus; assembly: GCF_030015065.1. Lineage (GTDB taxonomy): Bacteria > Pseudomonadota > Alphaproteobacteria > Rhizobiales > Xanthobacteraceae > Xanthobacter > Xanthobacter autotrophicus_D. The sequence continues at coordinate 15,030 of NZ_JAIVFN010000074.1, forward strand.
ACGGCGGGTCGCCGCCGCCGTCACCAAGGCGGTCAGCGAGAGCCTGCCCTGCGATCCGGAAACGGTGCGCATCCTCATCACCGAGCACGGCAAGGACGGCTTCTTCGTCGCCGGCCTCACCCAAGCCCAGCGCGCCAACGGCGTCCACCAGCCCAGCCTTGAGGAGCAGAACCCGTGAGCAAGATCAAATGTGCCATCATTGGCTCGGGCAATATCGGCACCGATCTCGTCTATAAGATCCGCCGCAGCGCCGTGCTGGAGCCCGTCTGGATGGTCGGTATCGACCCCCAATCCGAAGGGCTCGCCCGCGCCCGCGACATGGGCCTGAAGACCACCGCCGAGGGCGTGGATGCCCTTCTGCCCCATGTGGAGGCGGACGGGGTCCAGATCGCCTTCGACGCCACCAGCGCCTATGTGCACGCGGAAAACAGCCGAAAGCTCAACGCCCTGGGCGTCCTCATGATCGACCTCACCCCGGCCGCCATCGGCCCGCTCTGCGTGCCGCCGGTGAACCTGCGCCAGCATGCCGACCGGCTGGAGATGAACGTCAACATGATCTCCTGTGCCGGACAGGCGACGATCCCCATTGTCGCGGCCGTCTCGCAAGTACAGCCGGTGGATTATGCGGAGATCGTCGCAAGCCTCGCCTCAAAGTCGGTGGGGCCGGGCACACGCGCCAATCTCGACGAGTTCACCTACACCACGTCGAGCGCCATCGAGAGGGTGGGCGGGGCGAAGAAGGGCAAGGCGCTCGCCATCATCAATCCGGCCGAGCCGCCCATGATCATGCGCAACACCATCTATTGCCTCACCGCGGAACCGCCGGACGAAGAGAAGCTCAGCGCCTCCATCCTCAAGATGATCGGCGAGGTTCAAAAATATGTTCCCGGCTATCGCTTGGTAAACGGACCGATCTTCGACGGAAACAAGGTGTCCGTGTTCATGGAGGTCGCAGGCCTTGGCGACTACCTGCCCAAATATGCCGGCAATCTCGACATCATGACCGCGGCCGGCACCCGCACCGCCGAGATGTTCGCCGAGGAGATCCTCGCCGGGCGCATCAAGCCGAAAGCAGTGGAGGCCGCATGATGACCACATCTTCCGAAAGCCTGAAGGGCCGCAGGATCATCCTGCACGACATGTGCCTGCGCGACGGCATGCACGCCAAGCGCGAGCAGATCAGCATCGACCAGATGGTGAAGGTCGCGACCGGCCTCGACGACGCCGGCGTACCCTATCTGCAGGTCACCCATGGCGCGGGCCTCGGCGGCAACTCGCTCCAGCACGGCTTCGCCCTTGCCACCAACGAGGCCTACATCAACGCGGTAGCCTCGCGCATGAAGCAGGCCAAGGTGTCGGTGCTGCTCATTCCCGGCCTCGGCACCATGAAGGAGCTGGAGGCGGCCTATGATGCCGGCGCCCGCTCCGTGCACGTGGCTACCCACTGCACCGAGGCCGACACCGCGCCCCAGCACATCGCCTATGCCCGCAAGCTCGGCATGGACACCACCGGCTTCCTGATGATGGCCCATCTCAACGATGCCGCCGGCATCGCCCACCAAGGCAAGTTGATGGAGAGCTACGGCGCGCAGACGATCTTTGTGACCGACTCCGCCGGCTACATGCTGCCGGACGACGTGCGGGTCCGCATCCGCGCCCTGCAGGAGGTGCTCGATCCCGCCACCGAGATCGGCTTCCACGGCCACCACAATCTCGCCATGGGCATCGCCAATTCCATCACCGCTATCGAGGAGGGCGCGAGCCGCATCGACGGCTCGGTGGCCGGCCTCGGCGCGGGGGCTGGCAACACGCCGCTGGAGGTGTTCGTGGCGGTGTGCGAGCGCCTGGGCATCGAGACCGGGGTCGATCTGTTCAAGCTCATGGACCTTGCCGAGGATGTCATCGTGCCGATGATGGATCACCTCGTGCGGGTGGATCGCGAGGCGCTCACCCTCGGCTTCGCGGGCGTCTATTCCACCTTCCTGCTGCACGCCAAGAAGGCGGGAGAACGCTTCGGCGTTCCGGCGCGCGACATCCTGGTGGAGCTCGGCCGTAAGAAGATGATCGGCGGCCAAGAGGATATGATTCAGGACACCGCCATGACCATGGCCAAGGCCCGCGGCCTCATCAAGGACGCAGCCGCCTGAACAGGTCCTAGTGGTTCGACCGCGACAGATGGAACCCATCTGTCGCGCGCAGGTCGAACCACAACTCTTTGATCTGGTGGGTCAACTTTTCGAAACGGATGGGTACCGTCCGTTTCGGTTGATCCACCAGAGTGCTTTCGAGCGAAGTGGACACCGGTTCGCGTGGAGAAAACACGTCAACTCAATGATCTAGAGCGCGATCCGAGCAAATTGAGCCAATTTGCTCGGTGAATCGCCATCTAAACTCAAGAAGGACAACGCGTTCTCTAAAGCATTTCTCCGATTCCGCGAAAAGGAGAAATGCTCTGTGCGCTGATCGACCGGGCGTCCGCGCCCGGTCCCATGATAAAGATGGAAAAGGGATGGAAAACGAAACTGGAGGCGGCGCCGCGCGCGCCGGCGGACGCGGCGCCGAAACCGCCGTTGTGGTGGGTGCTACCGGCGCCTTCGGCAAGGTCATAGTCCCGCGCCTGGAGCTGGCGGGATTGCGCGTGGTGGCGGTAGCACGTTCCCTCGGCACGCTCTCGACCCTTCAGGCGGAGTGCCCCGCCATCGTGCCCTGCGTGGCCGACATTTCCACCGACAGCGCCACTGCCGCCATCGCGGCGGCGGTGGACGGGCCGGTGCGCATGGTGGTCCACGGGCCGGGCGTGGTGGTGGCCGGCGGCATTTACTCCATCTCGCCGTCGGCCCTGGCGGAGGCAGTGAACATCAAGGTGGGCGGCCTGCTCCGGCTGGTGCGCGCGGTGGATGCCGCCCTGGTGCCCGGCGCGCGGCTCGTCACCATCGGCGGCCATTACGGCTTCGAGCCCAGCGCCTATGCCGCAGCCGCGGGCGTTGCTAACGCCGCGCTGGTCAATGTGGTGCGCCAGCTCAGCCTCGCCTATGGCCCGCGCCGCATCACCGCCCATCTCATCGCGCCGGGCCCCGCCGACACCGAACGGCTGCGCCGGGTGGCCGCCGACCGCGCAGCCTTGCGCGCCACCACGGCCGCCGCCGTGCTGGAGGAGATGAAGGCGGAATCCTCCCTCGGCGTCTTTACCACGCCGGAACAGGTTGCCTGGGCGGTGGAACTGCTGCTGGCGCCCGAGGCCGACGCCATGACCGGCTCGACTTTGATGCTGGATGCGGGCCGCCGCCGCGGTCTGCCCTGAGCCCTCTGAGGCGCGGGATCCGGCGGGACCCATGGGGGAGGACATCGTGCCGATCGTCACCTTTCATCTTGCGGACGGCATCGACACGGAGCGGGCCGAACAGCTGCTGGAGCGCGCCAGCGCCCTCTATTGCGAGGTGCTGCGCGCCCCCGCCGATCGGGTGCGCGCCTTCATTGTCAGCTATCCGGCCGCGCATGCTGCGGTCGCCGGTGTTCCGCTGAGCCGAGGCGGCGTCCCCGCACCCTATTTCGAATTCCTCGTCCTCGTCGGCCGCCCCCTGGAGGAACGCCACAGGCTCGCCTCCGGCTTCACCGATCTCCTGGTGGAGCTGACCGAAACGCCGCGCACCCAGGTGCGCGGAGCATGTCGGCAGATCGCACCGGAAGATTGGTTCATTGCTGGCACCGCCGCCGCCACCATCAGGGCCGACGAGATCCGCGCCCGCACCATTGCGCCCTGAGTGCCGCCAGGCGCTCGATCCTTGATCGCCATGGACAACAACAATGATGGAGGAACGCCATGAAGCATGAGATCCATATTGCCGACACCGGTGAATCCTATCTCTGCGACGAGAATGAGACAGTGCTGGTGGGCATGGCCCGCCTTGGCCGCAGAGGCATTCCGCTCGGCTGCCGGGGCGGCGGCTGCGGGGTGTGCAAGGTGGCGGTGGTGGATGGCCGCTACCAGGCCGGCGTCATGAGCCGCCAGCACGTGACGGAGGACGAGCAGCGCGCCGGCCAGGCCCTCGCCTGCCGCATCCGGCCCGAGAGCCGGCTGACTCTGAAGGTGATGGGCGGCATGCGCAGATCCGCCTGCGGTGCCCGGCCGGAACGCTGATCAGGTCCGCAGGCCGGCGCGGAAACGCCGGACTTCGGCGAGGAACCCGGCAAGCAGCGGCGACTGGTCGTCAGAGCGGTAGATGCAGCTCAGATCCACCCGGCCAGGGGTGGGAACATCGCTGAGCGGGCGATAGACCACTCCAGGAAACGCCAGCACAGTGGCTGATTGCGGCACCAGGCACAAGCCGAAGCCGCCGGCCACGAGAGCGACGGCGGTGACGGCGTCGCCAACCTCCTGCGACACTTCCGGCGTGAAGCCCGCGCTCTGGCACAGGGCGACCACCGTATCGACGAAACTCGGCCGCACCCCGGTGGGAAACAGCACCAGCGGCTCCCCCGCCAGCGCCTCGAACGGCACGACGTCGCGTGATGCCAGGGGGTGGGCCGCGTTGACGGCAAGCAGCAACGCCTCCGTGGTCACCAGTTCGGCGGTGATGCCGGGTGTCGGCGAGAGGATGCGGTTGAAACCGACACTGATGCGACGCTGCTGCAAGGCCTCGATCTGCTCGCCCTTGTTCATGGTGTGGAGCACGATCTTCACCTTCGGGAACATGACCTTGTAGGCCCGCAGCAGCTTGGGGATGACGTCAAGGATGGCGGAACCGAAGATGGCGATGTCGAGCCGCCCGAGCTTGCCCTGGCCCGCCCTCTGGGTGCGCTCGGTGGCCTGTTCCACCACCGAACGGATGTTGCGGGCCTCAGCCAGGAACAGCTCGCCCACCTCGGTCAGTTCCACTCCGCGCGGCGTGCGGATGAACAAGCTTACGCCGAGCTCCGCCTCCAGCTGCTGAATTTGACGCGTCAGCGGCGGCTGGGAAATGTGCAGGCGTGCCGCCGCGCGACCGATATTCTTCTCCTCGGCCACGGCGATGAAATAACGAAGATGTCTCAGGTCCATGGGTGAAGGCGCTCACATCAAAAGCCATGAACATACCTTAAAGGTATTGCTCTGCCCATTCAATGATATTGGATGAGTATTTCCACGCCCCATATCCTTCCAACCAGACCTTGAACCCGGAGCTTACGGGTCCGCCTTGCCGATGGAATGGTGACCAAGCTCCGCTGGCGTCGCCGAAGGCGCTCCACGCGACCCTCTCTCCGCGGCGGAACGGCCACACCCGCACCGCGAAGGTCGCATGTGCTAAAAACAGGGCGAGGTGGCGCATGCGGGTGCAAGGCGCCGCCACGGGCGCCAGACAAAACCGGAGGCACGCGCGGGGGCACCCCGCAGGCGGAGACCAGCCGGAAGATAGAGCGTGGGGAGGAGTACGCCGGATGGCCAAAAGCAAGCTGATCGAACAGTTCGACTTGCGCTCTCGACTGAGATTCGACCTGAACAATGCCCACATCTGGCTCGACGAGAGCCGCATGCTGCTGCTGCACACGCAAGCATTCGGCGCGCTCCGGCGCGAGTTGTTCGACACGCTCGGCGCGCGCCGCGCCCAAGGACTGCTGCTGCGCATGGGCTTCGCCGCCGGCCGCCAGGACGCCGACCTCGCCCGCAAGCTCACTGGTGCCGGCTCGCCCTACGAGGTGTTCCGCATCGGCCCCGAGCTGCACGCGGTGGAAGGCGTGGTGAAAGCCAACATCACCCGCGCCGATATCGACTGGGAAAAGGGTACCTTTAACGGCGAGGTGGAGCTTGAAAATTCGTGGGAAGCCGAATCCCACATGCGGCTGTTCGGCAAGGGCACGGAAACCGCCTGCTGGAGCGTGGTCGGCTACGCGTCCGGCTATGTCACGCAGTTCTTCAAGCGCCTTATCGTGTTCCGGGAGGTGCAATGCGTCTGCAAGGGCGACGACAAGTGCGTCATCGTCGGCAAACCGGCCGAGGCCTGGGGCGCCGATGCCTATCTCGATTATTTCCGTCCCGACAATTTGGAAGGGCAGTTGCAGGAGATGGAAGCAGAACTCGCCCAGCTGCGCGGGCAGCTTCAGGAGCAATGCAGCCGCGGCAAGCTCGTGGGCAACGCCCCCGGCTTCCGCGCCGCTTTCGAACTCCTGAGCAAGGCCGCCAACAGTCCCATCAACGTCCTGCTCCTGGGCGAGACCGGCGCCGGCAAGGAGGTGTTCGCCCATTGGCTGCATGAGAATAGTCCGCGCGTGCAAAAGCCGTTCGTGGCGGTCAATTGCGCGGCCCTGCCCAACGAGCTCATCGAATCCGAGCTGTTCGGCGTGCAGAAGGGCGCCTATACGGGCGCCCAGCAGTCGCGACCGGGACGTTTCGAGCGGGCCGACGGCGGCACCCTGTTTCTGGACGAGGTGGGCGATCTTTCCCCCTCCGCGCAGGTGAAGCTGCTGCGGGTGTTGCAGACCGGTGAGGTCGAGCGCCTCGGAGGCAGCGAGGCGCGGAAAGTGGACGTGCGGGTGGTGGCCGCCACCAATGTCGACCTGCACCGCGCCATCGAGACCGGCCGCTTCCGCGCCGATCTCTATTATCGTCTCGCCACCTATCCCGTGGTCATCCCGCCGCTCCGGGAGCGCAAGTCGGACATTCCTCTTCTGGTCGCGGCGCTGATCGAGAAGATCGCGCCCAGCTACCATAAGTTGCTGCGCGGGGTGAGCGACCGCGCCATGCAGGCGCTCATGGCCCACGACTGGCCCGGCAATGTGCGGGAGCTGCAGAACCTGGTGGAGCGCGGCATCCTGCTCGCCCCCGCCGGCGGCCGGATCGAGGTCGAGCACCTGTTCGCCGGCGGCGCCCCCCCGTCCGCCCCCGGCGCGGTCATCGACCGGCGCGGCGGCCTCGGGCGCAGCGAGGAAGCTGGAAATGAGCGCCTTTACGACGCCCTCCTGAGCGAAGGCTTCGATCTGCACACGCATGAGCGGTGCCTTCTCGAACGGGCGGTGGAACGCTCCGGCGGCAACTTCACCCAGGCCGCCAGCCTGCTCGGCATCACCCGGCGCCAGCTCGCCTATCGCCTGAAACAGAGTGTCGATGGCAACCTGGAGCCTGGTGTGGACGCGATAGCACCAGCCCGCGGGTGACCCCCATTCAGCCAATAGACGTGAAAAGCGCGAGAAGCAACAAGTGTACTCATACCCAACAAGGTATGGCAGAGCATACGATCAAGTATTAGACGCGCTAATCTTCATTTCATAGCTTCCCCTCGAAGCGCGGATGGTGGCGAGAAACCGGCGGACAGCCGGGCATGCAAGCCGCGCTCTGGGGGAGGATATGAAGAACATCCGCACACTGGTCACGAGCGCGCTGCTGCTGGCGCTTCCGGTTTCCGCCGCCGAGGCCGGGTCCGAGCTGATGCCCGGCATCTCCACCGGCATTCCCATGGGCTTTCCGCTGCCGGAAGGGCTCTACAGCATCACCATTCCCACCTATGGCTCGCGCGATTCGAACCCGCACCAGGATGTCACCGCGCTCGCGCCGCTCTGGCTCATCTGGTCCACGCCCGTGACCATCGCCGGCGGCCGGCTCCTGCTGGACACGGTGATGCCGTATGTGAACGTGGACGTGGATGGCGGGCCGCAATTCTCCGGCTTCGCCAACACCATCCTGGACGCCCAGTTGAAATGGGACCTGGGCGGTGGCTTCTATGGTGGCTTCCAGGCCGGCATCTACCTGCCGATGAACACGGATGTGGGCCGCGATTACACGTCGTTTCAAGGCCTGGCAGCCCTCAGCTATCTGAAGGACGGCTGGAACCTCTCCTCCACCTTCGTCTATGGCACCGGCAGCGACGGAGTTGACGGTGGCCCCTCCTGGTTCAACGTGGATCTCACCGCTACCCATAAATTCGGCAAGTTCGAGATTGGCGCTGTGGCCTTTGGCTCCACGGATCTCACCGCGCCCTATTCAGGTTATGCCCGCCAGCGCCAGTTCGCCGCTGGCGGGCTGGTTGGCTACGACTTCGGTCTCGTCAATGTGCAATTGAAGCTGACCACCGACCTGTGGCAGGAAAATTACGGCGGCAACGACACGCGGGTGTGGGCCAACATCATCATCCCGCTCTCGGCCCTGCCGCCACTTTCCGGCACCGCAGTGCAGCGCTGACATGCGCCGGCATGCCGCCCTTAACCAAATGCGATGGTGAACGGATGGGGTGGATGCCAAAGCAATGGCCGATGAGCAACATCCGGCTCACCGGCTCGGGATCAATCGAGGGGCATCCGGGCTCACTGTAGCAAGGCTTGAGAGACGTCCGGATACCCGCCAGGTCGTCGGATTTGCGATGGCCCGCACAAGGTGACCGGCGGGGATATGACGCTCCAGGCTGAACTCGGAGAATGGAGGCTGGTGGCGTCATTGCTGCGCCCCACTATGTGCCGCAAAAGCCGCCCCCACGAACGCCTGATACCGGCCCAGTTTGAGGCGCCGCCAGTCGGCTTCCAGTTCCCTTCACAGGGTCCACCGGGCCGTGAGGAAGACTGTCGGGATGGCATCAGCGAGGCCCCTGCCGTGATGCCCACGCCCATTGCACGCCTCCCAACTCCATGGCTTCCTCCATCACGCGACCGAAAAAGGCAGATAGCCGCAGGGACGGACGTAATCGCCCCCTCCCCTCACCCTGTCAGCCGCTCCCGAACCCTTGCAACCCCTGCCGCAGTCCACCTGCCCTTCCCGGAAACCGTAGGCACCCCTTCAGCCTCCAACGCCGCTGCAACGGCCCTGAGGGACAGGGAGCCCTCCGGATCGATCCGGGCGAAGATGGGCGCCAGGACCTCCGCACAATCC